>CAZGHY010000077.1:0-2395 GCA_964526015.1 uncultured Gammaproteobacteria bacterium | reverse complement strand
AAACCTAAAGCAAAAACAGCTCCTGCCCACATATAATTTTTCTGCCTTAAAAAATAATAGAGAAGAATTGCAAAAGGTGTTAAAGCCAAGTCAAACCAGAGTCCGTTACCTTCAAATACAATTGTAAGTAGAACATATATGATAGATGAAAGGTAAGCGGCTTTATTGTTCCAAAACTTCTTTGAAACAAAGTAAACAAGAAGCGTATTGATTACAACTAAAATCCAAGTGTAAATTTTAAGTTGTGTTATCCCAATCCCAAACAATTTAAAAAATATAACTAAATCTAAGAGCATCAATGGATTATGTGCGATTGCAATGTCTCTATAAGGTAGCCAACCTTGAAGTATTAAATATGGCCAAGCTAGCATCTCAGGCCAAGCAGTGTAGTTAATCATTTCTTTCTTTTCTCCTTTGTTTTACTGAGCTTCGCTCATTCATAAATAAATCTGTTGTTCCAGATCCTATCATAAGTTTAGCATCTCTTTCCAAAATCAGATCAGAAAAGTCATTATTACCTGCTTCTACCCTATCTAGAACCTGATCTATAGAAACTTTTTGCCAATTAGGGAATTCTTGCCATGCAATCTTTGGAAAAATGTCTCTTCCGCCAAATATCATAAAGATCAAAAGATACAGAAGCGATGATTTAAAACTTATTTTTGGCAAAAGACTCCCAAGATAAATCATTAAATATAAAAATGGCATATAAATATAGTACGCCTCTCTTCTGTGAACTAAAATTGAGGCTGGTGTCAGTGTGATAAAAACTGTTAAGAGAAGTGGTAGATAAACATACTTCTTAAAGTAAACAGCCATACCAATCATCACTAATATTATTTTGTAATCAATAAAGTATAAATAACCTTTGAGCACATCGATTATCCTCTCGGCAGGAGTATAAATAATATTTTCTCCAATTACTTTCTTAGTAAAGTAAAAGTAAGATGCATACACTCCAAAAACAAAAGCGATTACAAAAAGATACATTATCCTGTTTCTAGCAACCACCATCTTTTGATTATCAAAGTTATAAAATAAAGATATTGAATATAAAACCAATGGCAATGTAACGGCAGTCTCTTTACTAAAAAGTGCCAAAATAAATGACGTAACAATTAAATAGAATTTCTTTGGGAAATGTATAAATAAAAATATTGTTAATATGCAAAACAAAGCTAACGAGTATTCATGAATATTTGAATAATAAAATAAATAGTTTTTATTAAAGATCATACTGACAAAAAATGAACCAAAGTCGTTTTTTGATATCTTTCTAACAATAAAAAATAATAGCAATACTGTTGTTGTGTGCATCAAAAACATAGCCACGTCGAAAGCCAAATGATTTAGTCCAAAGACATTTTGAATAAGTGAGAAGAACACAAAGCCAGTAATTTTTGTGAATTCGTTAATATCACCATGTAGTAAAAAGTCGGGGATAAATTGAAGCATTGAATGATTCCTAAAGTAAGCAATCTCAAAAAAGTCATCAACTGAAAAGTATGTATTTATTCTTAACGAGTAAATTAATTGTAGTCCGCTTAGTAAAATTAAACCAATTACGTATGGCTTAATACCCCACTTTTTCATTAGCAAACCTCCTTTTGAGCTTTTTAAGTGGTGTTTCTATATATGCTCTTAATTTATACCATGTAGACATTTTTATCCAAGGAGAAGGAATAAAATCTGGTCTCTCTGTAAAAAATGCTTCAGGATAATAAAAATCTAGTTCAAATTCATTTCCTATTTCATATTTTAATTTTTTGGCCCTTTTTGGTACATTAATATCGTCCTGTCTGCTCTCACCTCGTGGAAGGAATGTAGTATGTATGTATACTACATCAATAACTTTGTATGAGTTTCTGTCTTGAATATGTTTCTCACCATCAGACCAACCCCATATACCATGTCGTCCTTGTGAGACCAGACCTTTAATATTTCGTTTAATTGCCCTTAGTGCGTAATTTCCAACCAAACTACCAAATCTGTATTTTCCAGCACTATTATCAAAATAATGATATATGTCACCAACTAGATTGTAGTTCTTAACCACAAAAGACTCTGTTCTAGAATCTGCTTTTTTGATCTCATCAACTAATTTTGCTATTGAATCTTTCCACCAAATCTCATCTGCATCTACAATTATGAACCAATCTGATTTTGTAGCATCAAGCATCTCTTGGCGAACTTTTGGGAATGTTTCTGGAGTAACCGAACCATACTGCTTTAAATCAATTTTATCTTTATACTTTTCTTTTAATGCCTGTGCAATTTTCCACGAATTGTCTGTAGAGCCAGTATCCCAGAGAAGGACTTTATCAACATAATCTATAACTGAGGTGACAGAAAACCACAGCCATCTTTCTTCGTTTTTAAAAAGAGTGTGTGCCCA
>CAZGHY010000076.1:0-4019 GCA_964526015.1 uncultured Gammaproteobacteria bacterium | reverse complement strand
TTTGACTACTTACCTATTTATGCAACATTACCACCAATTAATGAAGCTCCAAAGACTCCTGAGATAATGGATGGAAAAGCAGAAGTTTTGGAATATACAAAGGGTAGTGACTTTCAGTATGGGACTATTAAAGTTAGTGAAGATGCGTCAATTAGGCTACCACTATTTGATTTTCCTGGAATGGTGGTTAAAGTTAATGGAGTAAAAACATCACATTACAATAACGACTGTAGAGGACATGACTTCTGCTATGGTTTAATTTCGTTTAATTTACCAGTAGGTGAATATAAAATTGAGGTAGAATTAACAGACACACCAATTAGAAAAATTGGGAACTTTATAACACTGCTTAGTTTGGTTTCGGTTGTTTGGTTTTTAAAACGAAAATGAAGAAATTTTTAAACAAAAATTGGATTATTATTACGATATTTTTATTAGGTCTATCTGTGTCGTGGTCTTTGTTTAAAAGTGGTTATTTTTCTCACCAAGATGACCTGCAAGTCATTCGACTAGTAGAAATGAGGAAATGCTTCAGTGACCTTCAAATTCCCTGTCGTTGGGTTCCAGATATGGGATGGGGAAATGGATTTCCATTATTTAATTTCTATGGCGTATCAACATATTATTTTGGAGCAATTATTAGTTATGTAACAGGATATTTAATAGCTTCTAAAATATTATTTTTCATTAGTTTAACTGCTGGAAGTTTTGGATTGTATCTTTTGGTTAAAGAATTATGGGGAAAGTATGCTGGTCTTGTTTCTGCAGTTTTATATATGTTTGCACCATATAAAGCACTAGATATTTATGTTCGTGGTGCATTAGCTGAAAGCATGGCCCTAACCTTAATCCCATTTGTACTATATTTTGCATACAAAAAGAATTACAAATTATTCACAATATTTCTGTTTATCTTTCTAGTTACTCATAACATAATGACAATAGTTTTTCTTCCTGTCGTTGTGCTCTGGATTATTTATCTAGTATTTTCTGATAAGCAAAGCTTGCCACTCCGTGGTAAATTCAAAAATCTAAAATCATTTGTTGTTTCGATCGCTATTTCATTTGGATTATCAGCCTTTTTCATACTGCCAGCTTTTATTGAAAAAGGTTTAGTTCAAACTGAAAGTTTAACTAGGTTCGAACTGGATTACAGAGCAAATTTTGTTAGCATTAAACAATTATTTTTAGATCGAGTTTGGGGTTATGGTACTTCAATTCCAGGCCCTGAAGGTGGAATGAACTTTTCAATTGGTTGGCCTCATTGGATATTGGCATTTGTTGCAATGGTAGGTGTCTTGTTTGTTAAAAATAGGAAATCTCTTTTGTTGGTAGGAGGAACCGGATTGTTGTTTTTAATATCAATTATGATGACACATAATAAATCCACTTTTGTCTGGGAGACATTTTCAATTCTTACATATTTCCAATTTCCATGGAGATTTTTATCATTATCTATATTAACTGCATCAATTCTTGGAGGTTTTGTAGCATCTTTGTTTAAAGAAAAAATGCAATTATATGTTGCTATAGTTATAGTCTTACTAACTGTTCTTTTAAATTGGAGCTATTTCAAACCGAGAGAATTTTACGAAATTAGTGAGAATCAAAAGATTACAGGCGAAGCCTGGGATCTTCAAAGAAGAGGAGCTGTTTTGGACTATCTACCAAAGACAGCACTCGAACCAAGAGAGGGCGCACCAAGTGATCCAATAATTACTGCAGGCTCTGCAAATATTTCTAATTTTGTTAATAAATCAAATAGTTTCAGTTTTAATGTAGAAGTTGATAAAACTGCAGTAATCCATGTGCCTGTATACTATTTTCCTAACTGGGAAGTTAAAGTTAATGGGAAAGACCACCCTATCAGCTTCGATAACTACTTAGGTAGGATTTCAATAAACCTTGAAGCGGGGAAGTATGAGGTTGAAGGTTTGTTTAAGAATACACCAATTAGAACTTTTGCAAACACAATAACTTTATTTAGTTTAATATTAGGAATAGTAATATGGAAAAAATACAAAAAGTAATTTCAAAGTACATTTGGTATATAGTTATTATTCTTTCAATCCCTGCTGTTAGATACTTATTTGTTCAGGGATATTTTGGAGTTTCAGATGATCTACACATTGGTTGGCTTTTTGAAATGGATAGGGCAATAAAGATGCTACAGTTTCCTCCTCGTTATGTTCCTGATCTATCTTTCGGTTTTGGTTATCCATTATTTACTTTTGTCTATCCGTTCCCGTTTTACATTGCAGAATTGTTTCATTTGATAGGTTTCTCATTAGTTAACGGTGTAAAGCTTGTTTTTGGTCTATCAGTTCCTCTTTCTATGTACTTCATGTACAAACTACTAAAAAATTATATGAAAGATAGTTGGGCACTTGCTGGAGCTGTCTTATATGTTTATGCACCGTATCGCGCTTTAGAAATGTTTGTCAGGGGAACTATTGGTGAGATAGTAGCTTTTGTGTTCTTTCCAATTATTATTCTTTCAGTAATCAAGAAAAACCCATATATTTTAGCTCTATCTGTTGCAGGTCTTGTTTTATCTCACAACATTATGGCTTATATGTTCATGCCATTTTTATTGTTATTTGTTATTTTAAACAAATCATTTTGGGTTTCGTTAAAGGGGATAATGCTTGGTCTTCTTGTTTCTAGTTACTTTTGGGTGCCAGCAATAGTTGAAAGTAATTTAATGAAATATGACACAGTATTCAATTTCTATGATCATTATCCAGCTTTAAAACAATTTATAACTCCTTACTGGGGTTATGGAGCTTCAGTTCCAGGGAATTATGACACAATGTCATTTTACATGGGGTTAACTGGACTGGCAGTAATGGCTATGGGAACAATTCTGTTTTTATTAAAGAGAACTAAGTTTTCAAAAGAGGAACAAGTTTTTGTAGGGTGGTCACTTTTTGTAGTATTGATCAGCGTTTTCATGATGAATTTTAGATCTGCATGGTTTTGGAGAAACTTACCTCTTCTTCCTTATTTCCAATTTCCTTGGCGGTTTTTGGCAATGATTACATTATTTAGCCCATTCTTTTTAATTGCCATACATAAGTTTTCAGACAACAAGATTGTTAAAATGGTGCCTTTTGTTGTTATATTTTTCTCACTGTTTTTAAATTTTAACTATTTCAAAACTAGTGAGTATTTAGGAAGAATGGATGATTATTATATTAATAGATATATTCCTGTTCCATCTGCAAGCGATGAATACTTAAAGACATCTGAAGAGTACTTAAGATTACCTAAAGAAAGTGAAAAAAGACCTGAAAAAAATTATCCAAGAGCTTACACAATTAACGATACTGTTGTTCTAGAGATAGAAGAGGTTAATCCGCTAAATGCAAAAATTAAAACATCAAGTGAGATTGATTTTGTTTTAAATTATAATAAATATAACTATCCAGGTTGGAAGGTTGCCATTGATGGTAAAAAGACTGAAATAATATCAGGAAAACCATATGGACAAGTTTCATTTTTAGTACCTAGCGGTAGTCACACAGTAGAAGTAAAATATGGTGAGTCGGCGTTAAGACTGGCTTTCGATTTGGTTTCGTTAGTTTCAGCATTTGGTATATTTTATATGTTGGTTAAACAAAGAAGTAATAAAAAATGAAGAGGGCAATAGCAATTATACTAACAATAGGAATAATATTAAGAATATTCTTAGCTTCTACTACATATCATTCTGATACTGCACCGTTTGATTTTGCGAGTAAAGTCATAGCTGACGGGAATGTAATTAACTTCTATGATTATCTTTGGGATTTACCAGAAGATCACCCATACTTAAAAATTTATCCAAGAAATCTATTTAACTATCCACCACTGCCCTATTTCTTTTTAGGAGGAATGTCGCTTCTGACAACTTGGATTGTTGATCCAGTAGTTCACAAAAACTTTATTTTAGATTTTGAGTCAACGCTAGGTAATGTGCAACTGAACTTATTATTACTTCTGCTTAAGTTGCCATACTTTATTTTTGATATTGCTAT
>CAZGHY010000075.1:0-4023 GCA_964526015.1 uncultured Gammaproteobacteria bacterium | reverse complement strand
TTGTGCCTAAGAAATCACTAAATGGTCCATCTGTGATTTTAACAGCTTCACCACTGACAAATTTAGTCTTGTAACGTGGAGCGGGTGAACTAACGAACTTCTGAATATTCTTAACCTCAGTTTCAGAAAGAGGAGTTGGCTTATTGCCTGCGCCTACGAAACCAGTTATCCCTGCAGTTGTCCTAACAGCAAGCCATGTAGCGTCGTCTAGGATCATTTTAACAAGCATATATCCAGGAAAGATCTTCTCTTTTACTTGTGCTTTTTTACCGCCACGAATAACGATTTTGTCTTGTGTTGGTACAAGCATCTCAAAAACTGTGTCTTTAAGGCTCATCGTTTCGACTCTTTGCCTTAAGGTTTCCATAACACGAACTTCGTGGCCTGAAGAAGTATGGACTACATACCACTTTGCCTTTGGGTTCTCTGATGAATTAATAATCATGTGACCTGGAATTTTTTTGTTTCCAGTTCCTTTTTCGTTGATAGTTGATTCTGTTGTGTTTGTATCCATTTATTTAAAATGATATAAAGTATTCTAATCCTTTGGTCAGCCCGTAATCAATAGCTCCTATAAATAACGACACTACAAGAGATATCGTAATCACAAGACCTAGGTAGTTTATCACGACTTTTTGTTTTGGCCAAGTGACTTTTTCAAGTTCTTGTTTAACCTCAGAAAAAAAGACTCTTAATTTATCCATGAATTAATAGTTCCTTTTCTTTTCAAGCATTCGAGCAAAATTTAGCTTGTATTTTTTCTCTTTTCTTTTTTCTGATGGCTTCTTAAATCTTTCTCTTTCTCGAAGCTCAGGCAAAAGACCAGACGTAACCGTCTTTTTTCTAAATCTTGCTAGTAATGAATCATCCGATTCTCCTTGTTTTTTTGTTACAATAAACATATATTGAAAATATAGTTCCAGCTTGTGCTGTGAACTTAATTAAAAATCGCCTCCTTCTTTAGGATAAACTTCCCACGACCTTGCGGTCGGAGCTTTTGCCACCTCAAACCTTTTGAGTGATAAATTATCCAAATCACATTATATCATGGTCAATTAAATATTTGTAGGAGGTAGAATGTGAGTTTCAGATTTTTGCTTATAATTTTTTATTGCAATATAAATAACAATGATTGCTAGTAATATTAGTCCTGCATAAATATAAATAGCATAACTTGAGAAAAACATATTTTCATTTTCTTGATCTGTATCTTTTTCTCTTTCCATGTTTAAGTTGTTATCTCTGGATAGCTCATCGGCTACTTCACTGTATGTAAAAGCTGGAACGGCAGATCCTTTATTGTTGCTTTGTGGGGTTGAAGTTGGTTTAGGTTTCGATGATCCAGTTAAGATAGTATTCGACGGTTTTGGTGTCGCAGAAATTGTTGGTGTTGCTGTTGTTGATAGGCAGTCACAATTAGTATCTTCTGAACAGATTGGGTTTCTGCAATATCCTTTATAGCAATATAAATTTGCTTTACAGTTATAATTACTTCCACATGTTCCACCGCATGAGTTTGGTTCGCCTTCGACGAACCCACCAGTAGCTGAAGTTGCTGTTGGGGTGGCTGTTGCTGTTGGCTTTGCGCTAGTTGTTGATGTGCTGTTGCAGTATATCGTGCCTGGTTTTGGATCACAGTATTTGATATCACCTGTAATTGGGTCAATAACACCGTCTATACATGCGGGCTTGACGATACAATTAGGATTATCTGTAGGAGACACTTGTCCTAATAGTTGATCAATTATCGTTTTAAATGATTCAAATGGTAGTGCGCCTTCAACCTTTATTCCTCCGTTGAAATTTGAAGATAATCCAATAAAGAAGGTTGGTGTTCCTATGACATTTTTGAAATTTCCTTCGGTCATGTCGTCTTGTACTTCTGGGAGAGTCTCCTTGTTTAGATAGCAAGCATTAAACATACTAATATCAAGACCCAATTGGTTTGGAAAATTTGAAATTAAGTCATTCTCGCTAAGGCTTGATTGGTTTGCATAAATTAAGTCATGCATTCCCCAAAATTTATTTTGCTTGAAAGCGCATTGTCCAGCTAATGAAGCTCTTTCAGCAAGTGGGTGTAAATGTAAAAGAGGGAAATCTTTAAAAACAAATTTGACTTGTGTGGGGTAGTTGGCAAGGATTGTTGACATTGTTGTATCTACAAATAATTTACAGCTAGGGCATTGAAAATCTTCATAGGCTGCTATTGTGATAGGAGCTTCAGGAAAACCTATAATTGGTTCATCTGCAGATATATTTAGAGGCTCTCCAGATGCTGCTTTTTTATTCTGATTAAAATTTAAATTTATAATCGACCAAATGAATAGTGGAAGAGCAACTGTTAATGCTAAGATGATTGCTAATTTAAGTATATTCTTTGTTTTTGAAGGAAGATTCTTGTAAGTTTTGGATACATCCATATAATGATCTTATATCTATATTCAATTTAATGTCAACTCTCAATAAACTTAATCAAATTTTAATAAAATTATTAACACTTGGCCTAGCTGGTCTTCCATTAGTAATGTGGAATGGTATGTACGAAATACCCAAAGTTTTTTTATTTTTAGTTATTGGTATTATCTCTATCTTTTTTATTCTAATTAATTTTTCCAAATTAGTTTTTAATAAAGTTGATAAATACTATTTGCTATGGTTAATCTCACTTTTTGTCTCAGGTATTTTTTCTGGAAACATTAATGTTTCCATATTTGGTGGTAGCTATAGACACCAAGGATTGGTCTTTTTTGTTTGTTTGTGGTTTATAACAAAAGCGTTTTCGATATTTACAATTAAAGAAAAAAAATTATTTTATAAGTATTTTTTAGTAACTGCTTTAATAGAATCACTAATTGTTTTATCTGGAAATAAAATTGGGACAATGGGAGATGCAAATGCAGTCAGCGGGTACTTGGCTTTATCCACTTTATTATTAATGTGTTTGGGGTCTTGGCTTAACACATTCTATATATTGGGTATGTTTTTTGCTTTTTCAAAAACTGGTTTTTTATCATTGATACCATTGTTTTATAAAAAAGTTAATTCAATATTTATATTCGTTTTTATATTGTTAATTTTTATTTATAAGCCAGTAAATTTAAATTCGTATTTTGAAAACCGTCTGGTCATTTGGAATCATTCAATTAGTTTAATCTTATCAAATCCATTATTGGGTTATGGTAATGAAAGTAACGAGCGGTTGTATGATCAAATTTTTGGTAAATCAGGTTTTCCGTTATCAAATCTAATTATCGATCGGGCACATAATTTATTACTTGATCTTACTATTTGGTCAGGTGCTGTAGGTTTAATTTTATTTAGTAGATATTTGTATGAGAAATATAAAAATATAAGTGTCAGTAATAAAAGGGTTTTGTTATCTTTTGCTATTTATTCCATGTTCCAGCCACTTTCTGTTGTCCACTGGATTTTTCTTGCACTGATGGTATAGAATGTTTTCATGTCTTTGAAAAAGGCTCTAATAACAGGGATAACCGGCCAAGATGGAAGCTATTTAGCTGAGCTATTACTTAACAAAGGATACGAGGTGTCAGGAGTTGTCAGAAAAACTTCACATGAGAGCTATGCAAATATTGGACATATTCAAGACGATTTAAAACTTTTTCAAGGCGATTTGCTTGACCCAGTCTCACTCCGAGAAATAATTCAGAAGGTTGAACCAGACGAAGTCTACAATTTGGCTTCTCAAAGTCACCCTTCAGAGAGTTTTAAACAGCCAATTCATACTGCTGAAATTACTGGTATCGGAGCGCACAGGGTATTGGATGCTACACTTGACGTCAATCCAAAAACAAAATTCTATCAAGCATCTAGTTCTGAAATGTTTGGTTGGGTAAGAGAGATTCCACAGACAGAAACCACTCCATTTAACCCAGCAAACCCATATGCGGCGGCAAAACTTTATGCGTATGCAGTTACTAAAATTTATAGAGAAAGTTATAAGATGTTTGCAGCAAATGGAATCCTCTTTAATCATGAATCACCAAGACGCCATCTTGGTTT
>CAZGHY010000074.1:0-4076 GCA_964526015.1 uncultured Gammaproteobacteria bacterium | reverse complement strand
CCACTAATGCTTTCTTGGGCAGTTACTATTCATAAGTCACAGGGTAAAACATTTAACAAAACAATTGTAGATATGGGGACTGGAGCATTTGCACATGGACAAACTTATGTTGCTCTTTCTAGGTGTACAACACTTTCTGGTTTAGTACTCCGTGTGCCAATTGAAAAAAGACATATATTATTAGATTACAGAGTAGTTACATTTTTAAAAAATTTTAATTTTGAAGATTAGTTTGGTCTTGATAAAAGTATCTGATTTGCTATTTCTATAATTTTTGTCTTAAATGCACATCTCTCAAAAGCAGATCCTAATTGCTCTCCAGTTATTTTTTTTAGATATTCAGTGCTCTGTTCGGTTAGCGCCTTACGAATTTTAATAGTAGTTCCTAGGCCTTCATTTGCTGCAACAACGCAAAATTTTTCACCAAATTCATTACATGAAATTCCTGCAACTATAGCTTCGCACTTATCCATGAGATATTTTAATATATCACAATACAAAAGTCGAATTACTCTTAACAAATTATAATTTTGGAGTAGAATAGTGAATACGTTATTATGAAAAAAGTTAGTTTTTATATTTTTTTTGCCTTGATACTACTTGGTTTTGCTGATTCTGTTTTTTTAACTTGGGAACATTACACAATGACTTCAATTGGTTGCCCTATTAGTCCTTGGATAAATTGTTTAGCAGTAACTTCATCGAAATACTCTGAAATATTTGGTATTCCACTTGCACTGTTAGGTTCAATTTATTATGTATTTTTATTTTTCTTTTTGACTCGAAAAGAAACTATGTTTAAGCACTTTTTTTTATTGACTAGTTCATTCGGAGTTTTATTCTCTTTGTACTTAATATACATTCAAGCGTTCGCAATTGGACTATTTTGTCTTTACTGTTTAGCCTCTGCTGTAATCTCATTTTTAATATTTGGTATGTCACAAGTATTTTTAAAAACAGAGTGGAAAACTTTGGCGATAGATTCGCTAGGGTATGGATATAAATTTATATTAAAGCCAATTCTGTTTTTAATGGATGCCGAAGTAGTTCATGAACGTATGGTAAAGATAGGTGAATCGATGTTAGAAATTAAATTCTTTCAAAATTTGTTCAAATTAATTCTTGTAAAGAAATATAAAAACCTTGAACAAAATATTCTGGGTATTAAATTTAATACACCAATTGGATTGGCTGCAGGATTTGATTATGAAGCAAGGCTAACTAAAGCATTACCATTTGTAGGTTTTGGTTTTGAAACTGTTGGTACAATCACAAATTCTAGTTATGATGGAAACCCAAGGCCAATGTTGGGAAGACTTCCTGAATCAAAGTCGCTTTTGGTAAATAAAGGGTTTAAAAATCTAGGTATTACTGAAACTTTAAAACGACTAGGTAACAAAAAGTTTGTATTTCCTGTTGGATTATCAATTGGAAGAACTAATTCAATTGAATTAGATACTATTGATAAATCAATTGAAGATATTGTAAAAGCTTTTAAAATCGCTAAAACTTCTAAGGTTAATAATGCCTACTATGAGCTTAATATAAGTTGTCCTAACTTAATGCATAACCTGAGTATAAATTTTTATAAGCTTAGTAATCTGGAAAAACTTCTGGTGGCAGTTGACAAATTAAGCTTAAAAAAACCAGTTTTCGTTAAAATGCCCATTGATCAGACGGATAAAGATTCACTCTCGATGCTTAGGGTAATATCAAAACATAAAATAAAAGGTGTTATCTTCGGAAACTTGCAAACAGATAGAACAAATAAAGTATTGGTCCAAAGAGAAGTTAAGAAATTTAAGATGGGCAAGTATTCAGGTAAGCCTACATTTGAGAATTCAAATAGTTTAATTAAACTCGCATATAAGAATTTTAAAAATAGGTTTGTGATTATTGGTACAGGCGGAGTGTTTAACGCTGAAGATGCTTGGACAAAGTTTACTAACGGTGCAAGCCTGGTACAGTTAATTACCGGAATGATTTTTGAAGGACCACAGCTCATCGCTCAAATTAATAGAGACCTATTTATAAGGCTTCAAAAAGATGGGTATAAAAATATTAGCGAGATAGTGGGAACTGCTGTATAATTTATCTAATGTCTTCAGATCATCTAAAAATTGCAATTTCCAGTGGAGCCACTAAGAATGCAGATTCTGTTCGAGGAATTGGAGCTCATAATTCAAATTTATTCGACTCGTTTAAAAAAAACAGAAATAAGGAAATTGAAATACTTGAGATTGGTGTGGACGACGATCTTTCAAATTTCGATGTTGTTCATTTCACATCCTTCAGACCTTTTTTTATTTCACTCCCGTTTGTTAAACCAAAAAACACAAAGTTTGTTTTAACAATTCATGATCTGATTCCTTTGATTTATCCAAAATATTATCCTTCCGGAATCAAGGGTGGAATCAAATTTATGATTAACAAGTTATTGATTAAAAAGCATGTTGACAGAATTATCACAATCTCAGAAACTTCCAAGAAAGATATTTGCAGATTTTTAAGCGTTGACCCACAAATTGTTGATGTCGTTTACATTGCTCCTAAAAAAGTTATGAAGAAAATTGAAAAAGGAAAATGGGTTAGTGAAATTAAAGATAAATACCACTTGCCTGATAAGTTCGTGGTTTTTGATCATGGTGTAAATTACAACAAAAATGTACCAACACTTATCAAAGCTTGTAAGCTTGCAAAAGTAAAATTAGTAATTATTGGAAAACATGCAGTTGAGTTAGAAGAACAAGTAAAAAGTTATGGGAAGATTAGTGGTCCACAAGACTTGATTAGATCATTTTTTAAGATACCACATCCACAGAACGCACATTTCAAAAACTTATTGAATGAGATAGAAAAGTCAGATGTTTACAGACCCGGATTTGTTAGTGACGATGATCTTAATAAGATTTTTAACCTCGCAGATATTTGTATCCAACCATCTTTTTATGAAGGCTTTGGTATGCCTCCTATTGAGGCTATGACAGTTGGTTGCCCTGTTATATCATCAAAAACCCAAGCATTGGTAGAAGTCTGTGGAGATGCTTGCTTATATTTTGACCCTAATAGTGTCGAAGATTTGGTTAAGAAGATTAAGTTATTTATGTCGGATAGTAAGCTTAGAAATGAATATGTTAAAAGGGGTTACGAACAAGTTAAAAAATACAGCTGGGATAAAGCTGCTATGGAAACATTAGATGTCTATGCAAAGGCTTAAACAAATATTTAAGTTCTTCTTCATTTGGAGAGTTGCACTTTTTGCCATATCCTTTTTATCTACTATTCTAATTACAAAGTTTGGAGGAAGATTTCCATATGTTGACCGAGTTTTAGAAATTACTAACCTTCCTAACTGGATTTGGGGTTTTGGAAATTTTGATGGAGTACATTATTTGAGAATTGCTCAAAATGGTTATACGGCTGATTTCTCACAGGCATTTTTCCCGTTGTTTCCATCACTTATCAGTATCGTTTCTAATTTTTTTCCAAAAGTTGTAGGACTTGACCTGTCACAGTACACAGATCCAGCATTTTTCTATTCAGGGATTATTATTTCCAACCTTTTTTTAATTGGAGCACTTTATTTTTATTACAGTTTAATAAGTATCGATTTTAATGATAAGGTCGCAAATTTGTCTACAATACTTTTGTTGGTTTTTCCAACCTCTTTCTTTCTGGGGTCGATATATTCAGAAAGCTTATTCTTGTTTTTAGCAATATCTTCGATATATTTAATAAGAAAATCAAAGTTTTTTATGGCATCAGTTGTTATCATGGTTGCAACAGCAACGAGATTGGCAGGATTATTCTTAGTTATCGTTTACTTAATTGAGGTTTATAGATCAAAAAATAAAATTAACTATCTCTGGGTTATTTTAACTCCACTTGGAATTATATCTTATATGTACTTTTTGTATTTTACATTTGGAAATGCATTCTACTTTTTCAGTAGTGCTGGGGAATTTGGTACAGGTAGAGATGTTGGTAGAATTGTTCTTTTTCCTCAGATCATATATCGGTATATAAAAATGTTTTTGTCTATAAATGTCTTTAGTTTAAATTTTCTAAATATTACT
>CAZGHY010000073.1:0-4109 GCA_964526015.1 uncultured Gammaproteobacteria bacterium | reverse complement strand
AACAGAAGACATAATTTAATTAAATACTCTTATAATTAAAAATGCAAATATTTTATTATGTTATTTATTATGACTTTTATTCTGTTTAGTTTTATTTATTTCAGTATTATTTGAATCATAAATTATAACTTGTAGTTTTCTTAAAATATTTTCATGTCTTTGCCAAAACTTTTTGGTTGGTTTTTTTGTAAACTTTATATCTTCAACCAGCAACAAATCACTAAAAAGCTGTTTTACTTCTTCTTTAGTTAAAGCTAGATTATGCTTTTCTTTCATTATTCATGAAATTATTTTAACTATTTATATATTTATATTTAAATGTTTTAACCCTTCATGTAAAACTAATGCTCTATGATAGTCCATCAAATCATCATGTGAAGCGAAACTGTAAATTGCTTTTCTGTCAGGGAAAACAACTACCCCCTGCCCTCCTTCAAAGTATTCCATTTCATTATGTCTACCTTTTTCTATAAACCCTGAAAACCCACCAGGTATAACAGTCTCAAGTTGGTGGCCATTTGGAAGCATCCATGTTCTCCACCCGCCTTCTTCTGTATGACCTCCAACATACAAATCAGCAGCTGCACCAGAGTTCTCATGTATTCTTGTCAGACCATGAAATGGATTAATTACAGAAGTAAATCTTCTTAATCTATCTGTTTGGAAAAAAGTATAATCAACTTGTTTATTATCCGGTAAATCTGTTGTCTTGAATGACAATTCACTTATAAATTGAGGTTTAGTTAGAGGTTTCTTCAATTTATCAAACAAAAAATCTGCGGGGTTAATGGCTGGAGATAAAATCTGTTTACCTTGCTTTATATCTGCATTCCATTTTGGAATTAAGAATTCATCAGTTGCCATAATTGATAAAAGTTTATCTTTTGCTATACCAAGATTACTAGCAAGCTGTGTAAGGATTTGTCCACGATTTTCATTTTTCGATGTCCATTGATCAACAAGTCTTCTTGTCGCAAACCAAAAAGCAAAGGGGTTCGAATCGATATCTCCCAGTACTTCTTGTAATCTTTGTTCTCTAAATGTAGATGAACCCTGCCTTAATCCTCCAATGAAACTAAATGCTACTGGCAAATTACTTTCAATTGTATGGTGTGTTTTTGTATGCAATGGTGTATTTCCTACAAATTCGCCTGTTGGACTAGGCTGGTATACTTTTGATTTCTGTGCATCATATATAACTTTAGGTTTTTGGCCAACAACCGATTCAAGCACTTTTTCTTCTAGTTCCTTGGTAATTCCACTTTTTTCTGCCTGTTCAAAAGTTTTTGAAGCATTATAAATTACCCTAGCCCTAGGGTAGTGTGCAACAGGATAAGGACGCAACTTGTTTGGATTACTCCTATCTTGTTTCCAAATTAAAGTAATACCCTTACCAGCATCAGCAGGTTGGTTTCTAGGTGGCACTGAATGCCGACCTAGAAGATACCCATCTGGATTATCTTTAAAACCTTTTGCGGTCCCCACCCCAAACAAGGTAGTTATAGAGTCTGAATCTGTAACAGGGTTATGTCGTACATCTTGAACGGCAAAAAGTTTATGAAGATGTCCCTGACCCAAAGCATCCGCTTTATCAACATGACCATCTGGCACCTCTCTTGAATGTACTCTTAAACCCCCTTCTGGACTTTGTTTAGTTACTCCCATTCCAGGGTCATGATAAACCTCAAGCACGCCACCGACTTCACCAGTAGATTCATCTGTAAACTTTACCTGTCCTCCAACATTTAAAATCGGTGTGTTTGGCTCAGCAATATCGACAATGGGATCTTGAAATCCAAATCTTGACCCCCAACCTTCATGACACATATTCCTTGATGCGAAAACAAATCGACCTTGCCTATCTAAAGGGCTTGTAATTTGACGTACTATTCTTTTTTGATCTTGAGTTATAAATGTAACATTAACTGCATTAGTATCAGTAAATTTTGGAGAAGTAGATTCTATAATATTCATGTGTGAAACAACAATTCCGTCATTTTCAGCCTCATTTACTGATCTTTCCAATGCCCTAGAGTCAGAATCTTGGTGCCCAAAGTGATCGTCGCCTATGTGTATAGACCTACTAACTTCACCCTGACGAAATCTTACTTTTACTTCTGACACGTATGGAGAAGACTTTTCTCTGGCTTCTTGATAATGCTCTATAGCTTGATAAGCTTCCTCTGGGGTAATAAACGGTTTAGTTCTTTTATCTATCTCCATCTACTCTGAATTGTATATATATAGCCGTATAGGTCAACTATATATCTATTACACAAGAAATATACTGTTGACTAGATATATAGATACTGGTATATATATATTATGGTTACTAGATATCTTCAAGCAACAGGTGGTTCAAGTTTTTTTGTAACACTACCAAAGGACTGGGTAATTAGAAATAAAATAAAAGTAAAAGACCCAATAAATATTTCTCAAACTAACAATAATTCATTAGTTATAAGTGGCGAGCACGCAGACCAAAAACAAATAGAACTAGATGTCGATAAAATTTCAAACAATCACCTATCTAGAGAGATTGTTGCTTCTTATGTATCTGGATATAAAAAAATAATATTAACTACAAATACATATTTTAGTGTTGAGAAAAGAAAAGTAATACGCGAGCAACTAAAACTGATAATGGGTTATGAATTAAACGAAGAAGGACCTAAAAAGTTAGTAATTGATAACACATCAAACAATAATACCCCATTAAGTGTGCAGGTTATTAAAATGCTTAAAAGTATTATCTCAATGTATGAAGATTTTGAAATTGCAATTAAAAATAAATACGTTGATTTATGTGAGGACATAATTGAAAGAGATGATGAAATAGACAAAGCAAATTTATATGTCACAAAAAAGTTTATGGAAAGTCTAAATAACTTTGGGATAAATAATGAACTTACAGTATCGCTTACAAGCGTATATTTTTACCAACAACAATCGACACGGCTTGAAAGAATTGCAGACCATATAGTTAAAATGTCAAAAGAAGTGGTTAAGAGTAAAACTTTAGAACTTGATGAATATAACAAAAAAGGATTATTGGTAGCAGAAAAATATCTAAAACGTATTGAATCATTATTAATTACAAACGATAAAAATACTGCGCATAAAGTTCTTGATGACTTTATAGAATTAAAAAAGCAAAACAGCAAAAAGCATTCATTTGACGAATTTAATGCAATCGTCAATAACACACTCGAAAGAATTGTTAATTATTGCGCAAACATTGCAGAAGACTATATAAACATCCTCAAGTAAATATTAAAATGCAGACTCCTTAACAAAATGGACGCGAAGCAACTTAACTGCAAAATATATGCAAATAAGTATCAGGAATGCGGCAACCACAAACGAGTACTTCAATGCATATGAAGAAACAAAACCACCTATGATTGGTCCTAATATTTGCCCCAAAGATGTAAAAGTAGACCCCACACCTTGGATTGAGCCTTGTGACTTGCTATCAGCAGACTGTGACAAAAAAGTCTGTGATAATGGACCAACAAACGAATTAACAAGTGCCATTAGCAATAACACTACCAAGAAAAAGGTGTAACTGTTTGAAAAGCTCAACACAAAAAACACTACAGAAAGAAGTAATAATGAAACAACATACACTTTTCTTAAATTAAATCTTTTGGCAACCTGAGGGAAAATAAACACCTGTGCAATAATTCCCATAATTCCAATTCCGGTAAAGATCCAAGAGATTCTAACCACATCAATATTTAATATTCTTATAGCAAACGGTTGAAATGCATAGATAAACAAATTAAATCCAGTTGTGTACAAAAATAAAATACTAAGTAGATATGCAATATTTTTATCACCCAAGTCTTTAAATAATGCTTTAAAATTAAGCGCATTTTTTTGCTTAACTTCACCAATATGTATATTGGTTTCTTTAAGTATTACAAAAGTTAAAAGTACAGCAACAGAAGATACAATTCCTGCAATAATAAAAGGAAGTGCTGCATTTATTCCAACAGTAAATGATGCAATTGCAGGTCCAAAAACAAATCCAAATCCAAATGCTGCTCCCAAAATTGCAAAGCCCTTTCCTCTATTTTTTTCATCAGTTGTATCAGAAATAATTG
>CAZGHY010000072.1:0-4220 GCA_964526015.1 uncultured Gammaproteobacteria bacterium | reverse complement strand
AAAAGTAATGCTAATGTGTCTAGTGTTTGAAGTAAATCCATAGTGTTATTATATAGTATGGGAGAATACTTGTCTTCGGGAACGCGAGAGTTGTATCGATATTTTGGTTTAGAAGTTCCACCGGAGTTTAAGGTATTAAGAATAGACTTGAAAGATGTCAATTTAACAGAATCTGAATCGATAAAATTTATAGTATTTGGAGAATTACCAGAAAGACTTAAATACCTGTTCCACGAAGGTAAACAGCTTGCCAAGGACGATAATTAGAAACAAATTTTTGATCAATTAAAATTTCTCCGTTTCTTTCAACCTTGTAATCAAAAACAACTCTAGCTCCATATGCCCTATGTTCTATTTGTTTAAATACTCCTGCTTTGAGTGTTGGATCGTCAACATACAAATCAGCAGCTGGTGCAGTTGAAGAAGTTATAACTGGTTTTGAAACTGTTGAAACTCTTTCATCGCTTGTTCCATATATTTCAAAAGTTAACGTGTAGTTTGGATTATCAATTGTGGGTTGGATTAATAAATAGGCTTCTGTATCATTTTTAAATTTTAGATCTGTTGTGGGGTAATAGACTGTTGCATCTAGTCCAGGTCCAAAACCTTGTTCGTAATAGCCAACTCTGTATGAATGTGGCCTTCTTTCAACAATAGGTAACCCTGCAGAGAGAATTGCTCGGAAAAGAGTAGTTGATACTTGGCAAACTCCACCACCATCACCTAATACTGTTTTACCATCTTTAATAACATATGCGGATTTATAACCAGTATATGCAGAAACATCACCTAAAATTTCATTAAAAGAAAAAACTTCGTTTGGTGGAACAAGGATTCCTTTAAACTTTGACTGAGCCAGATTTACATTATGAATCCTGTTTGGAATGGACCCTGCAAAGTGTGATACTCCTTTGCCGAGAAGCGTTTTTATTCCAAGATTATTTATATCTCCAGTTTTAATTTTTGCGGGTGATTTAACTGTTGGAATAGTAAAAGAATAACTTTTTTCTGAACCTTCAATTAGTTTAGTTAAGTATTTTTCAATCTCTTTTATTAGCTTATTTTCATTAACAGTTATTCCATCTTTTGATGGTGTAAATTCTGTTACATTTCCATCACTTACTATAAAAACTGAATCTTGAGGGTTTCTGTTTATCTTCCTGGAGACCTCAGCAATTTTGGTTTTAATTATTTCTTGATTAAATCCTTCAATCGGATCTATAAAAGAAACTAGATCTTTGTCAGAAATTGTAATTTTGTCAAAGTCCAAAACTAATTCTAAATTTTTGCCAACAAGTTTCTGAGCCCTCTCCTTATATTTTTTAACTTGATCTTCATCTAAGGCGACCTTTGACTCAATTAGTTGCACATCGATTACTTCATTTTTATTAAAGACCAAATTTTGTTTAATAGTAATTAAGTTTGTTGCTATGTCTACTTCGACTCCGTTTTTACCAGCATCTACTATTACTTGACCTGCCGTTATTTTTGCAGATGGTTCGATTGGTTTACTTCCTTCTTTGGCTGTTAAGATTAGAAGCGTTTCTGTAATTTTTTGATCATCAAATTCAATTGAAAGTGGAATATTTATAGTAGAAAAAACAAGTTTGATTTTTTTAACTAAATCTAAAAAATAATTTCCACTATTTGTATAGTTATATGCCCTGTCAATAGTATTTTGGTATTTAACTTCTTTAACAATTTCAGATGTCTTTATTTCTTTTGTTTCATTATTGATTTTGAGTGAAATAGTATCTGCTAATTTTATATTTTTTAACTCTATAATAGCTTTATATTTTGTTTTATCACCTAAATATATATTCGCCACGTAGATATTAGGATAAATTTTGTTTAAGAAAGGTAAAGTTAAGACAGAACAGATAATGAGTAAAAGTCCAAATATCAAGAAAAAAGTCTGCTTTTTTGGCATGACTTATGATACCATTTATGTATGGATACAAACCAGACGGTAGTCTCAAATCAAGTTTCGCAACCTTCTATAGAAACGAATAATAAAAAAAATACTTCAAAATTAGTTTTAGTGGTTGTTGCGGTTATTTTGCTAATACTAGCATTTATTTTTGCGTTTACAAAATTCATAGGTAAATCTGATACTTCTACTTCGGGTGAACTTGTTTGGTGGGGTCTATGGGAAGACGAATTAATTGTAAAACAGGTTATAAATGATTATGAATCTCAAAATCCGAACATAAAAATTAAATATATAAAACAATCAAAAGAGGATTATAGGGAAAGGTTAATTAATGCTTTAGCAAAAGGAAATGGCCCAGATATATTCAGGTTTCATAATACTTGGCTACCTATGTTCAAATCGGAGCTGGATAAAGTTCCTTCGAATATTTTTACTCCTGTCGAATACTCTAACTCTTTTTTTCCAGTAACAGTTTCTGATTTATCCATTGGTTCAAATATTGTGGGAATTCCATTGGAGTATGATGGTTTGACCTTATTTGTAAATGAAGAGATATTTGATAATTCTGGTAAAAAAATTCCTGCGACATGGAACGAATTAAGACAGGTTGCTCGAGAGTTAACAGTAAAAGATCAAAACAATACGATCACTCAGGCAGGAGTTGCTTTGGGTAGGACTGAGAACATTGATCATTGGCCAGAAATTTTAGGATTAATGATGTTACAAAACGGTGTTGATCTGGCTAGGCCTACAGGAAAGTTGGCTGAAGATGCTTTAGATTTTTTTACAATATTCTCTAACGATGACGGTGTTTGGGATGCCACACTTCCTTCTTCAACAGTAGCTTTTGCTTCTGGCAATTTGGCTATGTATTTTGGTCCTAGCTGGAGAGCCTTCGAAATAAGGAATCAGAATCCAAATCTACGATTTAAAACTGTCCCTCTACCTCAATTGCCAAAAACAGAGGCCAATGAACCTGATGTGTATTACGCATCTTACTGGGTGGAAGGTGTATGGTCAAAAAGCAAAAATAAGAATCAAGCGTGGGATTTCTTAAAATATTTATCGTCAAAAGACGTTTTAGAGAAAAACTATAATCAAGCCTCAAAAGTTAGAATGTTTGGAGAACCCTATCCGCGTAAAGATATGTCTGTTTTGCTATCAAACCATCCTGTTGTAGGGTCAATTGTAAATGGAGCTATTAATTCACAAACTTGGTATTTACAAAGTAAAACTTGGGATGGACCAACAGGGATAAATTCTCAAATCAGTAAGTATTTTGAGGATGCAGTAAACGCTGTAAATTCAGGTAAAGAATCAAGAGTTGCTTTAGAGCCTGTTGCACAGGGTGTAATTCAGGTATTATCTCAATATGGAATTAAAGTCCAGTGAGCAAACTCCCGTTTCCAGAAAACAAAAATCTGCTTCTATAGATAACATATCTGCTCGTTACCACAAAATATTTGATTATAGTTTAACTAAAGAAGAAGCCGTTAGATGGCAATATAAGTACAGCTTGACTACGCCAAGGCAAAGTTCGCATTCTATCGAAGATAAAAGTAAAAAAAGTAAAAGACGAATCCAGAGGGAATGGTATTCACAGCAAAAGTTAAAAATTGCTAAAAAGTCTGCAAAGTTAATATCAAAAATACCTTCAGTTCTATTTGTTGGGGTAACAGGATCTTTGGCAATGATGAATGCAGAAAAAAATAGTGATATAGATTTATTAATAATTACAAGAAAAAACATGTTGTGGACAACACGCGCGTTAGTATATGGGGTATTAAAAGTGATGGGCTACCAGTTAAGAAAACCAGAACAAAAAAGTGAAAAGGATAAACTTTGTCTGAATATGTGGCTTGATGAAACAAGTTTGGTTTGGGATAGGAAAGATAGAAATATATACACCGGACATGAAATTGCACAAATCGTCCCACTGATCAATAAAAAAAATATTTATGAGAAGTTTTTATTTGAAAACAAATGGATACTTAACTATTGGCCAAACGCAGTAACCATACAAAGTATTAAGTATATAGCGCACAGAAACAATATAAACATTCTAGAAAAGATATTTTTTAAACTGCAATACTTATATATGAAAAATAAAATTACTACTGAAATAGTTACACTGAATAAAGCTATTTTTCATAAAAATGATTGGGGAATGACTGTGAAGAGCAAACTGACCTCTTGACAGAGTTATAAATAAAAACTAAACTAGCACTTAGGACAGTTATCTGCTAAATTAGTACTTGACAAGAAATAAAAATTTTTTAAAATAATT
>CAZGHY010000071.1:0-4263 GCA_964526015.1 uncultured Gammaproteobacteria bacterium | reverse complement strand
ACAGTTATCTGCTAAATTAGTACTTGACAAGAAATAAAAATTTTTTAAAATAATTTTAAATAATATGGTAAACACAAAATTCAAACCAACAGCAGGATACATATTTATTCAACCTCTTGAAAAGGAAGTTAAAACTGCATCAGGCATTTATCTTCCAGACAACGCAGGAGAAAAACCACAAACGGGAAAAGTAATTGCAGTCGGTGGAAGTATATATAGTGAAGGTCATGAAGTAACTGCACCTGCAAAGGTTGGAGAGACCGTACTATATAAAAAGTGGGGTGGAAATGAAGTTAAAATAGATGGATCTGAATACATCTTTGTTAAGTTTGACGATGTCCTAGCCGTACAGGCGTAGACATCGGTTACTTTGATGTGTTGGCAGTGCAAGAATAAATAAAAAATAAATACATATGGCAAAACAATTAAAATTTGGAAAAGACGCAAGAAAAGCATTACTGACAGGTATTGATCTTGTTGCAAAAGCAGTAGTAACTACACTTGGCCCAAAGGGTAGAAACATTGCACTTGATAAAAAGTGGGGAGCTCCAAACATTGTTCACGACGGCGTTTCTGTAGCTAAAGAGATTGATTTACCAGATCCTTTCGAAAATATGGGAGCTCAACTTGTAAAAGAAGCTGCAAGTAAAACTAACGATAATGCGGGGGACGGAACAACCACTTCAACACTTCTTGCTCAAGTTATGACTCAAAATGGAATGAAGAAAATTGATAATGGTGCTAATCCGATGATTCTTAAAAAAGGAATTGAGAAAGCAGTTGAAGCTGTAGTTGAAGAATTAAAGAAACAAGCCAAACCAATTAAAAACCATGAAGAAATAACACAAGTTGCAACAATTTCAGCAGGAGACATAGAGATAGGTGCAAAAATAGCAGAAGCATTAGACAAAGTAGGGCATGACGGAGTTGTAACTGTTGAGGAAGGGAAAGGATTTACAATTGATATTGAATACAAAGAAGGTATGGAGTTTGATAGAGGGTACGCATCTCCATATTTTGTTTCAGATGCTTCAAAGATGGAAGCTGAGGTTGATAACCCATATATATTGTTAACTGATAAAAAGATAAGTTCTATTCAAGAACTTTTACCTTTCCTTGAAAAATTTGTAAAAGTTTCAAAGAATCTAGTTATTATTGCAGACGAAATTGAAGGCGAAGCGCTAACTACTTTAGTTGTAAACAAACTTAGAGGCACATTTAATGTTTTAGCAATTAAAGCTCCAGGATTTGGAGATAGAAGAAAAGAAGTACTGGCTGATATTGCAGTATTAACAGGTGCAACTGTTATCTCAGAAGATACAGGTAAAAACTTTGAAAGCGCAGATGTAAGTGACCTAGGTCAAGCAGAAAAAGTATGGGCAGACAAGGACAATGCACAAATAATTGGAGGAAAAGGATCAGATGAAGCTATTAAGGCAAGAGTTGAAATGCTACAAAAGTTAATCAAAACAACAGACTCTGATTTTGACAAAGAAAAACTACAAGAAAGACTCGCTAAACTTTCAGGTGGAGTGGCTGTTATTAACGTTGGAGCAGCAACTGAAGTTGAACTTAATGAAAAGAAAGAAAGAGTAAAGGATGCGGTTGGAGCAACAAAAGCTGCAGTTGAAGAGGGGATAGTACCTGGTGGTGAAACTGCATTACTTCGAGCAAGACAAGTAATTAAATCTTTAAAACTTGATGGTGATGAAAAATCAGGTGCAGATATCGTATTTGAAGCATTAATGGAGCCTATCTCATGGCTTGCAAAAAATGCAGGAGACGATGAAAAAGAAGTATTAAAGAAGGTCGAAGGATCAAAAGATAATGACTTTGGTTACAATGCACTAACTGGAGAATTCGGATCAATGAGCAAAATGGGAATTGTTGATCCTGTAAAAGTAACAAGATCTGCACTTCAAAATGCAGCAAGTGTTGCTAAAACAGTTTTAACAACTGAAGGTTTGGTAACTGAGATCCCAAAGCCTGAAACTCCAGCAATGCCACAAGGCGGTATGGGTGGAATGGATTATTAATGTGGAGGGAAGCAGAGGATAAACTTCAAACAGATAAATTTATTGGACCACTTATACAAAAATGGGGAAGTTGTACAATCAAGCCACTTAAAGAACATCAGTATTTTGAAGATTTGATTGATGCAATTTGTAGCCAACAGCTATCAATTAGGGCTGCAAAGACAATTTTTGGAAGAGTTAAAGATCTATTAGCCAAAATCACACCTGAAAACATACTGTCAAAAACAGACCAAGAACTTAGAGATTGTGGTTTGTCATGGCAGAAAGTTAGTTACATTAAAGATCTTGCAACCAAAACTGCAAACGGTGAATTACAAGTTAAAAAGCTAGATAAGTTAAATGATGAAGAAATAATTACAGAATTAGTTAAAGTTAAAGGGATAGGAAAATGGACTGCAGAAATGTTTTTAATGTTTACACTTGGACGTGCTGATATATTACCTAATGATGATTTGGGTATAAATAAGGCCTTAAAGAATTTAAAGATAAAGAAAAAAGATACTGAAAAATGGAAGCCTTTTAGAACGGTTGCAAGTTGGTATTTGTGGAGAAGTTTGGAAAGCAAATAGATAGATGTATTATCTAGGCAAGATTGAAAGTGGATTTATAGGCACACCATGATCTCTAACCTCTAAGTGTAAATGATCACCAAATGATCTACCAGTTGCTCCCATTTCACCCAAAACAGTATCAGTTGTGACAGTATCGCCTGTTTTGACATTAATCTTTGATAAATGAGCATATAGTGATTTTAAATTGTCTCCATGGTCAATGATGACATGTTTTCCATATCCAACAGTTGAGTATTCAACAAGTTCAATTTTACCAGCCTTAATTGGTTTAATAGGGTCACCTGTAATACCATCTATGTCAAGACCGGGATGAAAGAACTTATAGCCTTGAGTGATCCTAACTTCTTCAACTGGGTTTTGAATAGAAATAGTTGTGTGAATTGGTGTTTCAGTGCCTGCAATAGCAGTTATTTCAGTTTGAGAACTATTACTTCCAAGTGTATTTGTAGGCACAAAAGATGAGGCAACAAGCATGAAAGCAATATTTGTGCCTAATATCTTTTTGACAGCTTTGTGTTCAAAGACGTGCCTGAGTAGTTTGTGTGCATATCCACCCACATGATATTTGATGTTTAATCTCTTTCTTGTAGGTATGATAGGCTCATCCAAAGCAGATTTTCGCCTTTTTGCAATTCTAAATTGCATATGTAGGCGGTACTTTGGCAGATGTAGTGTTAGTTTTTGCATATTCCCCCTTAACGGGTGAGAAACAAAAATCCCGCAATTGCTTGCGAGATGTGTGATTCTAGCATATGAAACACTCAAAAGTCAAATTATGGGGTACTATCGTAATTACTACGATGTGTGTTTTGCACAACAACGGCGGATGAATTAAACTTAATTTATGAAGGTCGTAATTATTTTATTTATCCTATTATTAATAGCGCTGATTAGTCTGTGGGTCTATGGATTTATTGAAGCCAACGACTTAAAAGTTTCAACTAAAAGTATTAGTGACCTTAAAGGTATAAAGAAAGTGTTAGTTATTTTTCCACACCCTGATGATGAAGCAAATTCACTTGGTGGAACGATTACTCAATTAGTGAATAAAGACGTTGAAATTAGTTGGGTTATTTTAACAAAAGGAGAAAGGGGTAATAATGATGCACATTTTGACGAAAGTTTAAAAGAGATAAGATCTAAAGAGGCACAAAATGTCGCAAAGATATTGGGAGTTAAGAACTTAAGTTTAAAAGATTACCCCGATAATGGAATGGATCAACTCAAAGACAATTTGATTGGTGATGTCAGAAAGATCATTAACGAAGTCAGGCCTGATTTAGTTATTACATATGATGAATCAGGCGGTTATGGTCATCCAGACCACATAGTCCTCTCGAATGTTACTACAGACTTGATCAATAATGAGTTTAAAGATATTCAACTCTGGTATACATCGACCCCCGAGAAGCTTTACCAAAAGATTTCGCTTCCTGAGCATATGGCCAAGGACAAAGTCTTCAAGTTAAACAGAAAGTCACCAAGTTTCAAGATTTGGGTTGGATTATCTGGTGTTATAAATAAAATTAAGGCAGTCTATGTGTATCAAAGCCAATTCAGTTCGTTTGTAAAATCAGTTCCAATAAAACAAATACCAATGTGGTTTTATGTTTCACTAACTCCATACGAATATTTTTATGAAGTTAAAAATTAGT
>CAZGHY010000070.1:0-4337 GCA_964526015.1 uncultured Gammaproteobacteria bacterium | reverse complement strand
GTTTTAAGTTAGCTTTGCGGGATCGACGAGACTCGAACTCGCAACCTCTTCCGTGACAGGGAAGCGCTCTAACCAATTGAGCTACGACCCCAATTTTATTCAAATTGGGTGCGCCAAGCTTAGTTTTGTATAACAAAACGTGCTTACGACCCCGCAAAGCCAACTTGTTAACCAATTTTACAATAAAAATGACTTTGACGCTACCAATAATAATTAATTATGAAGTGAGACATTATTTACAGTGTCTCACTTTAAGATAACTGCTTCAGATCGACTGATATTTGTTTAATAACTTCGTTCGAGTCTCGCCAGGCCCCTACAAGCTGTTTTTAAGTATCTCTTTCGAATTTTTGATATAATACCTGTCTATGGCTGAAAAAACTTCATGTCTCGGCTGCGGGAAGGATGTCGAAGAAAATGAGGGATTTACTGTAATTGGAAAACAATATATTGAGGGTTTACCAAGTAAACCTGTTGTCCATAATTTTCAATGTCTGATAAATTGGGATGCTACGGGAGATGAAATGCTGGGAAATCAAGGTTTTAATTTAGATAAAGTAGAATTGGTGGAGCGGAATTAGTTCTAAACTCGTACTATTGACTCTGTGTGTATCTCAGCTTCGTATATCGTATAAGTTATATCAAACAAGTTGTAATAAGTTAAGTTTGTTGTATAATAAACTATGGGTCACGCAGAGAGACAACGAATAATTGAGACAAGGAATTTTGTATCTCATTTGACAAAATTAGATATTCCATCTGGATGTTTGCATTCCGCAATTGTTGCTATGGGGGGGCAAAATATGCATTTAATTGATGTTGTTTTTGCTCATGAAAGTAGGGTTGGAGTTCGAAATCTTGACGCTTTTTTGCATAAACAAGGGTTATTGCTAAGCGGTTCAGTAAAAATTGATCGTCCTTTGAGTCTAAGTCAGACTAAAAAACTACTTGAATCACCTAAAGAGATTGTCGCAGGTATAAATAATCACATGTTGTTTAGAGTAGCTGGAGTTTTATTTTCGTTTGGAGAATATGAAAATGAGCCGCCTCACGTAGTTGGGGTGCTACCACGAGGCGATATGACTAAAAACTTAAGAACAATACTTAAGGAAAACCGATCTCATGTTGTTGTGGACACTTCTCGTGCGCATGATCCTGTTTATCAAATGACGTTGAAAAACATTGCTGAGAATTTAAATGCTTTTGTGTTAAATAAAATTGATGTTTCGTTCCACGTTATTGGTAGACTAAAAAGTTAGTTTGATATTAAATTTGTTCTAAACTCGTACCATTGACTCCACACAGTTAATTAGATTCACTTAAATTGATGTCTAGGAATAATTAAATCAAATTCTCTTCAAATTTATCTGGCAGGAGTGCGACGCTAATACCATCTCCAGTTTTATCCCAATCTACTTTTGGTTTTTTGTAATTTTCGATCCTGTAATTGTTTATTCTTTCTAGATCGCTGGCGTCAATTTTAAAGTTTAGAGATTCCATATTTTCTTGTATATGATTAACGCTTGAAGAAAATACCATTGGAAAATATCCAGAACTAACTATCCAATTTAGAATAATTTGATTTTGTGTTTTATTATACTTTTCGCTTAATTCAGATAATAAATCCCAATTATGTGCCACAGTTTTGCCTTGCCTCAACGATCTCCATATATTGTTTCTTACGTTTAATTTGGTACACAAATCCAAGATGCCTTCATCTTTATTCTCACGTATCTCAAAACTTAAATGTGCCTCATGTGCCACAAATTTTTCACCAAATTCGCTAGCAAAAATTTCAATCATTTTCTTATTTGAATTGGACAAACTGATGTAGCGAGTTTTGTTTTTATGTAGTAGTTGATGAAGTAGTTTAAAAATTTTATCTTGGCCGAATTTTGATATAAGTGATAATGTCACTAACGTGGAATCTAGACAATCAGTCTCAAACAGTTCGTGTGCTTTGTTTACATCTTTTTCAATGTCTTCAAAATTGAGTAAATCCTTCGGCCACAATGAGTGAGTAATAAAAACATCTTCACGTTTCAAATTTGATTTTAAGATCGCTTGTGCTAATAATTGTGCTGATTTACCTTCAGCTAGGGCTACGGATATTTCTGTAAAGTTCATACCTGAATTTAATTGATATACAAGAGCATCAATATATAATTTGTCGGAATTTCTATCAACATTACCTACATATCTGTGGCTTAATCCTCCAATTCCATATGTTCCAATTCCGATTTGTGATAGATTGCGTCCTGAAATAGTTTTTAAATCCATGATTTTGTTAGTATCAATTATAACTCGATATGGTTCAGGTTCAATAAGAAATATTCGTTCTAAACTCGTACCATTGACTCCCTACAAGTTCTTTTAAAGTATCTTTTTCGAACTTTTGATATAATTTAGTCATGTATCTTTTAAATGTTTTTACTAATGAAGCAGGTGATTTTGGTACACCCATGGGAATAATTGAAGATTTAGATGTTAAAATTAGCGAAGACGAAAGATTGAAAATTACAAAAGAGAGCGGTTTTACTGAAGTTGTTTTTATAGAGTCACTTCAAAATCCAACAATTAGTATCTATACCCCAGAACAAAATCTACCATTTGCAAGTCACGCATTAGTAGGAACACATTATTACCTTGTAAATAAACATAACATTTTGTCAAATTCAATAATTAGCAAAGGAAATAAAATTGATTTTTTTAACAAGGATGGTCTGTATTGGGCGGATGCAGATATATCAATATTGCCAAAATTCAATCTGAAAGGTTATCCCAACATTTCATCAATTGACTCATTAAATTTAGAAAATACATCAGATTTTGAACATATACTTGTCTGGTCTTGGGTAGACGAAAAAGAAGGAACAATTAGAGCTAGAACATTTGCACCAGATTGGGATATACCAGAGGATGAAGCAAATGGCTCAGGATCAATGTTGTTAGCACATAAGTTAAACAGAAGCATCAAAGTATTTCATGGTAATGGTTCAATTATTCATGCATACCCAACACAACAAAATCACATATCAGTTGGTGGTCTTGTGAAACTTATGAGCGAATCAGCTATAACATAGATAAGAACTGCCTCTGGAAATTCCCCTATTGAAGTTTTTACTCGTGAGTTGCTTGATGGTATCAACAAAGAATTAAAAATTGTCCACTGTAGACCAGTTGATTTACCTAATGTATTGAGTAATTATAAAAGTGGTCTGTTAGCCTCTACTTCAAGGGGAGATGTTCGTTGGAGAACAATAGATCTTTACAAAAGAGGGCAGGCAAAAGATTTTGTTGAAAATAATAATCAACAGGAAGCAAAACTCGCAAGTTGTGCCCCAGTTGCTTTAAGAAAGCTAGGTTTCCCTGTTACACAAGACCAAATTGTTGAATATTCACGTAAATACAACTCTGTCGTCTCCGTTGTGTCGAGTGGTCCTAGAATTTCAGGTCATGTAATGGCGTTCTCAAAAGAGAATGATCTGTGGGTTTTAACTGATCAATACGGAACATGTAAAGTTAACGACAGTACCCTTATTGATATTGCCATGTTTAGAAGTGAAAACAACCCAACCGCACCTCAAGGCTATATTATTCAAGAAATAAATTCCTAGCTTAAAGTTCTAAACTCGTACCATTGGCTCCGCTTATTAATCAATACTTCAAATTAGCTTCAGTAACCGTATCAAACCATATACACCTGACGAGACTGGAACTTTTGATATAATCACTTCATGATTAATAACAAAGAACTTCTATTTTGTGTTGATGAAGATAATAACCCAATTGAACCAAGACCTAGAAGTTTAGTGCATACAACTGGTATCTGGCATAGAGTCTGCAATATTTGGATTGTAAATGATAAAAATGAAATTTTGTGTCAAAAGCGCTCGCTTCTTAAAGATAATGACCCAGGTTTATGGAATTCATTTGTTGGTGGGCACCAAGCTCCAAACTCAACCGCAGAAGAGCAAGGTATTATTGAACTTAAAGAAGAGCTGGGAATAACAATAAAAGGTCCTGAGTTGCAAAAATTATTTGTTTATAAATTAACCGGAGCAAGAGAGTTTATCAGTGTTTTTATTTTAAGATGGAATGGTGATGAAACAAAATTAAAATTAGAACCAGATGAGGTAGATCAAGTTAAATGGTTTGGCATAGATGATTTAAAAAAACAAATAGTAGAAAATAAAAAAAATTGGTCTGTGATGGATTATGAAGATAAACTTTTTGGACTAGTTTAATTCAGATATTGTTCTAAACTCGTACCATTGACTCCATAATAAGCTTTAGATGATTTTAATTTTTTGAAATGGTTTACTTAAAGCTTTTTT
>CAZGHY010000069.1:0-4389 GCA_964526015.1 uncultured Gammaproteobacteria bacterium | reverse complement strand
CTTCTTCTATACCCTCCGCAATAGAGTTCTCATTATATGGATCTACTAATATTGCTGCGCCTCCTGCAGCCTCAGGCATACTTGAAACATTTGAGGTAACTACAGGCACTTCACAAGCAAAACTTTCAAGTATTGGTACCCCAAAACCTTCATACAATGATGGGAAAAGCAGAAGTTTAGCACCAGTTAAAAGAGGCGAAAGATCATTTGACGGCACAAAACCTAAAAATCTTACTCCCCTTTCATCTGATATTGTTAATCCTTTATTCTCACCAACTATTATTAACTTCAAGTTTTTACCATATTTTGCTAAATGATAAGCATTAATACTTCTTTCCAAGTTCTTTCTAGGATTGGTTCCAATCATAATTATATAATCTTCATGAATTGCATATTTCTTTTTAGATTCAATTACTTGAGCTTCAGTAGCCTTTGTTATATTTGGTGCTTCATAGATAACAATAATTTTATTCTCATCAATTCCTAGTTTAATCAAATCCTCTTTTGTAGAGATACTTGGAACAATTATCTTTTTTGATTCTTTTTGCACCCACTTTAATCTTTCCCTGTGTGTCTCAACTACAATCTTAGGAGTAAACCTAGGCAAAACAATTGGGACTAGATCATGGATTGTGGTTATTTTGTTAATTTTAGAAGGTGGCTCTGCCCAATCTGATGTATGAACCAAATCACATTGACCTATTAATGTTTCAATTGGAAGAACATGTAATTTATTCCAAACAATATCAGCCAGTCTTGGTGGAATAGGAAAAGTCTTGATAGTTGTTTTGCTTGTTGAACCTAGATCTTCAATTTTTGATTTTAATTCTTGAAGACGACGAAGCGATCCACCGTATAAAACATATTCATTTTGATTATCAACCTTCAATAAGTTTCTAACCAAATTAATTCTATAGTTTGATACTCCAGTACCATAAATGATTGGTGACATGTCAATTGCAACACGCATATTATTTTGTATATTTCCAAAAGACCACTCCATTAAGATTGACCTCTTCTGACCAATTATAGCCTAAGTTTTCAATATATTTACGAGTAGAATCAGTTGGATCTGAAATATTTACAACATATCTAGAAAGCCAAACTGGATTTGGCAGATCCTTACTTATTACATCAACTGACACTATTTGATCCTCTAGGCCGTAATAAATTAGAGCTTCTCTTTGAGAGTAACTAGGTAATACAATACTATCACTAGTCACAACACTTCCTAAATCTCTCCAGTTTTCTCTGTGAAAGTTATAATTTAGGAGATAACTGCTCGTAAATAGGACATTTAGAACTAAAACAACCACAATAAATGTCTTGCTTGCTTTCTCGGACAATAGCAAGTAAAAAGCTGGAAGTATAAATAAATATCTAAAATAGGTAAGCGTAGGAATATAAAATGACAAGATAATTCCAATTACCAAACTACCAGCAAACCAATACCACGTCAATTTGTTTTTAGCCTTGCCCATAACATATATAAAAATAACTGAGATTACGACCATGATTAATCCATATAATATTTTGTTATCAAAGCTGACCCTTCCAATTAAAAATTTGGTAGGAATTAAAGCAACATTTTTAATTGTTACCGGTCCGAGTGCATTCCACCAAGCAGACGAAGCCTCTTTTAACGAGAGTCCAGCAGTCAGCTGTTTATTGAGAGTTGGCCACCAAAATAGAAATGCTGTCCAAACAGGAACAATTAGTATTAAAAACTTCCTAAAATCCTTGCGATTAACCATGAATTGATACAAAAACAAAACAGGGACAACAATTACTGACAGATAATCTGTAAAAAACAGCAACACAAATGAGATAGACATCAAAAACCATTGTTTTTTAATAAAGAGTAAAAATATCAAACTAACCAAAAAAGTAGCCATTGAATACATTCTTGCTTCCTGTGAATAATAAATATGAAGACTTGAAGTTGCCAAAAACAGCGCAGGCACAATAGGCCATTTATACTTAAGATCTTTTGCAATTACGTAGATAACACAAACTGTTAATACTCCAAAAATAACCGAAGGCATTCTAAGCGCAATCTCGCTATACCCAAAGAATCTAGACCACAGATTTACAACAAGGTAATAAAGTGGCGGATGAAAATCTGCAGGCATGAACTTTGTAAAAAAGTCTGATAAGTCCATTCTGGCCACTAATGCAGTGGTTGCTTCATCAAGCCAAAGTGATTGGTTTAAACTAACAATTCTTATCAAGAAACTCACCAGTAAAACAAATATTATTATCATAATCAATTCATGATATCATGATCTTGATATGTATTTTAAGATTAATGCCAAATTCATATTTTACATATTTGTCTTCTTATTAATTATTTTTACAAGGTTCTATAACATTGACAGGACATCTAGATTTATTTGGGACGAATCAAGCGATCTGGTTAGTATTCATAAAATATGGGTAGATAAAGATATTACCCTAATAGGACCAATATCTGAAGACGGTAACAAAGTCTTTGGATCACTCACTTACTACCTACTGATTCCATTTACAGTTATAAACAACTTTAGTCCAATTAGCACAACCTATGGAGCTTCTTTCTGGGGAGTAATAACTGCAGTTGTTTTATTACTGCTTGCATACAAACTGAATAATAAATTTGAGGTAGTTCCTATATTGTTTGTAGTATTCTGGACATCACTTCTTATTCCATCACGTTGGGCATGGAATCCTAACTTCATGCCACTTTGGTCTTCTTTAGCAATAATATTTTATATTTCAAAGTATAAATATAAATACTTCATGTCCGGTTTTTTAATGGCATTAACAATTCATCATCACTATTTAGGTTTTTATACAGTATTAGGTATGGGTCTAGTCATACTATATGAATCAATTAAAGAAAGACGTTTCTTGCCAATTATTAGTTTTGGAATTGGAGCTCTGTTATCTATATCGCCATTTATAGCATTTGATCTAACACACAAACCAGGATTATTTTTATCAAGAATTATGTATTTCAATTATTTTGATAAAAGCCTAAATGTATTTCAGAAACTGTCAGGGGCAAATATTCTTTTTTTATTTAATTTGATCATTATCACCTATCTAGATATTAAGTCTAGGTCAAAAAGTTTAAAGTATTTATTTGTTTTTCTTTTTTCTACTCTGATTATGTTATTTACTACAGATTTTTATTCTCATTACCTTTTAGCAAGTATCCCATTTCTGTTTGCCTATTTAATTTTCAAACGATCAGGTATTTCAAACTTTTTTGCTAAATCTCTTGTAATAATAATTACTATAATATCAATTATTAAATTTCCCAATATTGTCAGAGATATTACTTGGGAGAGTGATATAAAAACAATCTCAAAAATTGCAACAACAATTAAAGAGAGTGTCACCACAAACAATCTTATGAATGTAAACTTAGCTGTTTTACAAAGCCCAGATCCAAATATATATGGTAGAAGATACAGAGATTTACTATTAATTGATAATATCAAACTACAAGAAAAAGAACTTTACGACTTAACAGATAATCTATTTGTTTTGTCATATCAAGATATAGAAGCAATAAGACAAGATAAAGCATATGAAATTAAAAGATTTAACAAAGGAAAACTTGTTCAAGAATGGTCATTTGAAGACTCGAAGTGGAAACTCTACCTCTTAAACAGAAACTAATCACTTGGAACCACTTTTAGTAAACATGTATTTTAATATTCCAACAAACAGACCAAAGTCAAAAACTACTTTAAAAATCAAAAACATTGGTTGACCATAGATAAATGCTTTTATTAACCCAACAACCAATGAAATTGGAAAAGAACTTCTAACTAATCCTACTAAATAACCAAGCATTCCAAATTTGTACTGTCTTTTACCTACCCACTGGGCATGTTTAAAGATTTCTTTAATATTGTCTGGGTTTTTATGAAAAAATATTGATTTTTCTGCAACTACTGCTTCATAGCCCAACTTCTCAGACAAACTCCAATCGTCGTTATAACCACCTGCAGTAAAACCACCGACATATTCAAACTCCTTTCTCAAGATTGCTCTAAACACTTTTTGTGTGTCAGGATATTTTCTGGGATGTCTTTTTTTATTCTCCCAACCTTCATTTAAATTGTACGCTCGTGCAAGAGGTTTGTCCCAATTACTTACATATTCATCTTTTGAAAATGTACCACTCGTCTTTCCTGCAACGATTGGTTTAACAAGCATCTTCAAAAAATGTTTGTCAAAAGTCATATCCGCATCTACAAAAACTAAAATATCACCTTTAGCATATTTAGCACCCAAATTCCTAGCTGACCCCGGACCTTCATGTTTACCCTCAACAATTTTTAGATGATAATTTAAAGTCTTGCCCACCTCTTGTATCTTCTGTAAAGTAGTGTCTGT
>CAZGHY010000068.1:0-4523 GCA_964526015.1 uncultured Gammaproteobacteria bacterium | reverse complement strand
CCATATGTGTTTATCCATATCATATTGATACTCAATATCTCCTACTAACTTAGTAGAACTTATATTGGTATATTATTTCCTATAATTATTATTATGTTAAATAGACTTTACAACCTATTGATTATCATACCGTTCTGAAATCCTATTTAACATAATTATTTTGAAGAACATATCTAAGTATATACATATCTACATATCTAGATAACTATATATGTTCCTTGCAGCAATATCTTTACTAAGCATACTTACCATATTACCATACTTTTATTTTGATATTTTCTATTTTGCGGAATTACTGAAATCTGGGGGTGCTTGTCCCATTAGTGTGGGTGGCTGGTTTTGCGGATTCTTCCGAATCTGTGGTTTCTTGGATCTGGCTGGGCCGTTGGCTGGCTCCAGATGCTTTGGGCTGGATCTTGTTTGGGGTCTTGTTTCTTATTGGGGGAGAAATTGGGGATTATTTGATGTAAAAACAAAGCCCCAGATCAGGGGTTATCCTGCTGGGGCTTAAATCTTTTTTAATCTTTAAATTTTTAATCTTATTAGTTATTCTTTTTACTTCTTCATGATAATTTGATTTAGTTGTTATTGTGGAATATTCCGATCTCGTTTATTGTAAGGCAAAGATAAGTATTTATTTTGAAGTTACCTAATTTTTTAGCGTTTATTTTTTACTTTTTTAAAAAGCCACCAAACATCTTTATGCTGGTGGCTTCAATCTATAAAAATCTTAAAATTATGGCCCTGTTTTATTCTTCTTCTTCAAAACTTTCAATTTCTTCTATTTTGGCTGTTGCTGCATCAATAGTTAACATTCCGCAATATTCAATGTCTTGTAACGCTTCTTGTAATTGCTGCTCATTATCATCAAAATACTTTTCTGCTCTATCAATTAAATAATCTTTAGCATCTTCGTAGCTATAAAAATCCTGAGATCCTCTATAGCTTCCATTTCCATTTTTCTGATTATTCAAATTGAATTTGGTTAGGCTTTGATACTGGTAAACCGTCGGAACGTTACAAACTATTCTGTGAGTCATGATAAATTATGTTTTGGTGATTAAGAAAGTACAAATATACGCTTTTATTCTGAGACTGCAAAATTTATTTGCATTTATTTTTAAAAAATTTGGGGGTAGGATAACCTCTTACTAAACTGCTTCCAGCCCCCCAAAAGATCAGGATTTTAGATATTGTTCAACGGGGTAGATTGTTTCTGATACTCCGTTTACCGGATACTTACCATAAGCTATGGCACGGTTGAAAATTTTGGCTTTTGGGCTTTTTATAAGGTGCATATCAAACCGATCTCCTTTTTTGTTCAGTACTGCAACCAAAAATTGTCCTTTATGTCTGTCTGGGCTTATTCCGTGCTGTGATTGGCTTTTAGACATGAAAAAAGATATAGGTCTTTCATTTGATGTTTGGAAAGTGAAAAGTTTCATATATGTACCTGAGTTTTAGTTGCTATATCAAAAAGAAAAGACCAATGCAAGGGTAGTTCTTCATCATTTTGTGCTTGTAAATACTCGCTTATACCATAGATGGCTGCTCCTTCACAAGATAGTATGTCTTGGCAGTCTGAATTTTGGTCAATATCGTAACCTTCTTCTGTAGGCACTACGACAATTCTTAAATTTTTTGCTAACATGATTTTTAAGATTTTTTAGTTGTTGTGTCACATTGACAATGCAAAGATACACTTTATTTTGGAATAAAAAAATTTTTTAATGATTATTTTTAAAAATATTTTCTTACTGTCTAAAAAAAATGCTTTTATTAAGTACATATATCTTATCTTAAATTCACACAAGGTCTTAAAAATGGGGGTGGTTAGCCCCCAGATCATTCTCAAATTGGATACTAAACCAGCTTGGATCTTAGTGCCCTTAATTGGGTTTCAAGGGCTGAGATTTCGGCTTGAATCTTTATTTGTTCCTCCAAATCATATTGGAATAAATATTGTACTAAATCTTCTAAAGGCCTGACATCAGTTAAGACACCATCTTTAAGGGTTCCAAGGTTTACACTATGTTTAAAGTATGAGACCCCGTAGCCGCCACCTTGATAATCTTTGTCTTTTACGGTCACGTCATTTTCCAGTACTAGTGAATAACCATTATTATGGAAATACTTTCTGTAAGTAGACCCTGACGCTTCCATAAATGGAAAATGCAAAGGAGAAATTTGGAATTTCTTACTGGATACTTTTTGGTTCCATATTTTAGTTCCAACCATTTTTTGAAGTTGTGGATAAATATGTTCGATCTGGACTTTGGTATAAGAATGGATCAAGTTTTGCCCGAAGATCTTTCTTTCTATTGGAGACATGTTTGCGGTGTTCATTTTTTAAGATTTTTTTTTGATTAATTAATAGCACAAAGATACACTTTATTTTGGAATAAAAAAATTTTTTAACAAATATTTTCAAAAAATTTTATCAGTCCTTTTATTATAGTCATCCAACAGTTCGGAAAGTGGATATACATTATCATCATTGGGCAATTCTGCCACATAGTTGGAAAACCTGCAATCTGAACCAGAAACCCAATAAAATTCAAAATAGGGTATAACCTGCTCTGGCGAAGAAACCCCTGAGTTTTGCAAAAAATAAACAAGCCAATGAAATTTTTCTGGCCTATCGTTTTGCACCACAATTTTTCCTGATCGGATCAAACTAAAATCTATTGGCATAGCTATATATTTTTCTTACATTAACGCACATACACACGTAAACCCTGAGAATCCACTAAGAAATTTCCCGGAGACCATACAAAAAATTAAACCATTCAAAAAAATTCTCTGCCTTTTTTTTACCAAGTTTTTCATGCTTCATAATGACAGGTATAGCCCACTTTTTAAATTCAAGGCTTTGTTCTTTGGTCTTTGTGTATTTAGAAAACCAGTTTGGATCTTCAAATGCTACAAGATATGTATGTTCATACCCACACATTTCAAATTGTTTATCCACTAAAAGATAAAGTAATTTCGGTTTATCAACTTTACTCATAACACTATTTTAAATAAAAATATCGTAATCAATACCTTGGTGCAGGTCACATATTTCTAATTCCATAATTACAGTATCCTGTAGTTTGTATATGTCCAGATCATCTGCATTTATAGCTATTATCCTACCATCTATAGAAGAACAATCTTCAAACTCAGTAATAGGGCCATCAAGAAACTTCTCAAATGTCTCTTGTGCTTGTGGGTGTTTAAAATGAATATTTAATTCTGCCATTATTTAAAATTTATTTTTGTACAACATCTTGTAGCTATTAAATATTGTATAGATTCAGTATCTTCTAAAATATAACAATCATCACTATCTGTACAGTCAGCATTTACCCTAACGGTGTTTACGACCTTTACAACGTCTCCATGTGATAACCCTCTTTTATTTAACCAAGGATGGTAGTTAGTCATACCATATTCTGCTGCCTTTCCATGTGTCGTGTATTCACCTCCAGTGGTGTTTACTACTACATAAACATCTTTATCAATAATAGTTTTCACATCCGCTATAGGTATATCTGGAACATAAAAATCTGTTGCAGGTAATATTTCCATCTTCCATTCATTTTTATAATACGTTGCACTGTGGTAAGTACCTGTACATGGTCGGAAAGCAAAATCACCGGGAAATTCGTTATAAAAATTTACATCCGTATAAGAGTCTCCCAACCAATATTTTAAACCTGCATGGTGGAGTATTCTACTTATATTATGGTATTCTTCTAATGTAGTGCAAAGAATTACTTGCCCTTCTTTTAAATCTTTTACGTTTCTCATATTAAATTATTTTATATTTAGAAATTACTTTAAAATGTCCAGTTTTTAGTAATAAAAACTGGACAAACTCGGAGTCTGAAACGCTTCCAGTGTCTGATGGCCCATAAACTTCCCTGTTACTATATCCGCCAATTTATCTGGGGTTCTTCTTATATAACTTAGAATTTAAAATATAGTGTAAAGTACCTTTGCTGGTCATATTAAAATGTTCCATAGTTTTTTTATAAGACTTACAATTATTATAAAATAAAATCACATCATCGTTATTATATTTTTTTAAGAAGGATGCTGCATATCTTGCTTTTATAATTCTTACCTGCTCAGGAATGTCTTGCATATTTTCAGAATGACTGCCTATAAGTATATTTGAATGAGAGTTGTCCGTTCTATCCCCATTTACATGCCTAACTTCCATTCCAGAACTGTAAAGTGCATCACCGTATTTTTGGTATGCCTGCAACCTATGCACAAATACTTTTTTAACCTTATTAGCTAATCTTACCCCTACAACTTCATACCCGTTAGTATGATAAAAACCAATTTTGTCACCTTTTGGACTATACGCCTGCCCCGTTTCACTTACAAAATATCCTTTTTTTATTAACATTTTCTCTATCATGGTTCAAAGATACATTATAATATTTGAACTACGCAGAAATTAACTAATATTTAACTATTGGTCATTAAAAAGTAGGGAATATTTCTACTCCCTACAATCGGTAAAATCA
>CAZGHY010000067.1:0-4544 GCA_964526015.1 uncultured Gammaproteobacteria bacterium | reverse complement strand
TAATTTAGACCATGATATAGAGCTAATTAAGACGTCGGACCCACAAATAGATAAATTAATTGTAATGCCACATTGGGGGGAAGAATATAAAGATACTGCAAATAAATTTCAAGTTGATACTGCCCACAGAATGATTGAAAACGGTGCGGATATTATAGTAGGAAGTCATCCTCACTGGATACAAAATTATGAAGAATATCAAGCTAAACCAATATATTATTCACTAGGAAACTTTATTTTTGATCAATCTTGGAGTGAGGAAACTAAAAAAGGACTTGTTGTAAAAATGACTTTTGATGATGGAGAACTAGTTAAAAGAGAGGAATTTAAGACTTACATACCTCAAAAAGGTCAGCCAATAATCATGGATGAATCTCCAAAAGAATAAAATCTATATTTTTCTTTTATCGCCTCAGCGTAAGCCTTTTTCATAAGCTCTGACCCACCAAATGCATAAACGAGGGCCATCAAAGTGGACTTTGGTAAATGGAAGTTTGTGATCATTACATTAACGAATTTAAATTTATAAGGCGGATAGATGAAAATATCTGTAGAATTACTAGTATTACCGTTTGCAATAGATTCTAAAACTCTTGTACTTGTTGATCCTACAGCAACAATTCTTTTTCCATCCAGTTTTGCTTTGTTTAGCCTTTTAAGTGTTCCGCCATCGATGTAAAAATTTTCAGAATGCATAACATGATCCTCTAAATTGTCTGTTTTAATAGGAGCAAATGTACCCATCCCAACATGTAATGTTATATATTCAACTTGCACGCCTTTATTCTTTATTTTTTTTAATAACTCATCAGTAAAATGAAAGCCTGCAGTAGGAGCTGCAACTGAACCTAAGTCTTTAGCATACGTTGTTTGATATTCTTTCCTAATTTTTTCCTCATTTTCTGTTGAATGAATATATGGTGGTAGTGGAGTAACGCCAACTTGCTGTAATTTTTCTATTAAATTATTCTTGTCCAAATCAAATTTTATTATATGCAGTTCATCTTTTCGATCAACGACTTTGCCATTAAATCTGTTAAATATGATTTGGGTACCTACTTTAAGTCCGGGTTTGGCTAAAGCCTCCCATTCAAATTCATTTATATTTTTGTGAAGTAAAATTTCAACTTTTCCACCTGATTCTTTTTTGCCGTATATTCTGGCAGGGAATACTTTTGTGTTATTTAATACTAAAACATCATTATCTGATAAATAATCAATAATGTCGTAGAAATGTTTATGTTCGATTGTGTTTTTCTTTTTATCAATTATCATCAGCCTTGAATGGTCGCGGGGAGAGACAGGGGAGTTTGCTATTAGTTCAGGTGGTAGATGGTAATCAAATAATGATGTTTTCATTTTTTACAATTTTGTGTTTGTGATACATCACATTAATCGCAAGTGGAAGGATGACTATGAATGAAAAAATACCTAAATATGTATATAAGCTACCTATACTTTCCCTCACAATTATATAAGCGCTTATCCATTGTATAAAAGCTCTGAAAAGTGTTGAAATCATACTCTGTGCTGATAACGCAGTGCTTCTGACTTCAGAACTTATGTTTTCGTTTATTTCTGGTGATATAAATGGTTTAGTATTGCCTGAGGCAAAGGCAATTCCTAAAATGATTAAATAGGCTAGTGGAAGCGTTATAAATTTAGCAGGAATGAGTGAAATAACTAATAATACAGGGATTATGAGTAGGAAATATTTGCTTTCATAAATTTTCTTAATATGGATAATCTTTGCTCCAATGAGCGCTATCGCTACTTTTATAATCATTGTAACCCAGCTTCTCTCGATATTATTCATTCCAAGTTCTAACATGTATGGCTGAGCAAAAAATTGCTGACTTGCTTGTCCTATGCCTATCACCAACGTAAAAAGAATTGTTAATTTGACAACATAGCTATTTTTAAAAATTTCAGCAAAACCTGCTTTATTTGTTTTGATAAATTCAGAAATTTTAAATTTGGCTTTATTGATTTTTGGTTCTATAAACAAAAATGATGTAAGTACACCAATCATTGATGTAATTCCTGAGATGTAATATGGCAAATTTGGACTAATTTGATACAAATAACCTCCGGATGCAATAGAAATAGCAGCACTAATTTGAAATATAACCGTTGATTTGCTTAATATTTTTGGAAATAAATTTTCTTTCCCTTCTTCTTTTAAAGAATCGTATAATAACGGCCTTGTTGTTCCCATACTAAACGCGTTTCCTAATCCCCACATAATTGAATATATCCACATTATTCCAGCAGTTGGGGAGACAGCAATTAAAAACATTGGTAGAGCCATAAAAAGATTTCCGAGCGCAAGGGATAGCTTTCTGCCGTAAATATCAGCAAATGCACCTGTTGGCATTTGTGTTAGAACCTCAACAATTAAGGCAAGTCCTGCAAAAAAAGCTATTTTCTCAAAACTTAAAAATTGAGACTGATAAACGATCCAGATAGGAAGCTGAAAATATGTACCAAGTATAATATCGCTGATATAGCAGGCAAGTATGTTACGTTTTAATGAATTTTGCATAAAAATACCGATATGGAGTATTAAGATATATTTAAACAAATATATAAAACTATATCGGTGCCAAGGCTAGGATTCGAACCTAGGTATCCTTACGGAGCCTGTTCTACAGACAGGTGCATTTGACCACTCTGCAACCTTGGCAAATAATTCATCATTATACCATCTGAGCCGACGAGTGGATTTGAACCACTGACTTGCTGTTTACAAAACAGCTACTCTACCGCTGAGTTACGCCGGCAAGCGTAGCGACGACGGAGTAATTTAAGTGGCCAAGCTTTGCTTACTTCGAAGAAGCAAGCTTTGCTTACCGCTGAGTTACGCCGGCGAACAAAAGAATTATATCAAACCAAGGTGGATGAATAAACCCACGATCTTGTGATAATTACGTAGATCAAAAAAAGGTCCCATCTGAAAAGTGCCCCGGCGAATCTCCTGAATTGCTTCAGGTGGATGGACTACCTAGAATCATAATAATCCTAAGACACGTCCTTCCGATTCATCGATTTAGTCAGGAAAATCTGACCGTAACACTGTAACAAACAGGACCATATATATTTTACTTAACTGATTAAGGAATTAGAAGAGTTAAAAGAAAATTTGATATTGGGGAAACTATCAGTGAGACAATTGATGCGCCGTTATAAATTGGAAATATTATGAATATAAGTAGTAACATTCCATACCTGTTTAAAAAGAGGTCAAATTCTGTAGCCTCTTTTTGTGGTAATATTCCGGCTAATATTTTACCACCATCAAGCGGATGGACAGGTATTAAATTAAATATTGCTAGTGTTATATTTACTCGAATTAGTATGAATAAAATAATTTCAATAAGTGATGGTAAATTTATAAGTCGAACAACTATAGAAATTAAAATTGCTAGTGCGATATTTATTGCTGGACCTGCCAATGAAATAATTGCAGAGTCTTTTCTAGGGTTTTTAAGATTGTATGGATCAAATTCGACAGGTTTAGCCCATCCTAATATTGGAGCTCCCACGATTGCAAGAAGTAGTGGAATAATGATTGTTCCATAAAGATCAATACTGGCTAGGGGGTTGAGAGTAATCCTACCCATAATTCTCGCTGTGGGATCTCCTAATTTATCAGATGTCCAAGCGTGTGCTGCTTCATGGATTGTAATTGCAACTATAAAGGCTAGAATCCAGATAATAATCATATGTTGAGAAATAGTATAATTACTAGTATAATCGAACAAGTCTCTTTTTAATATATGTCATTTACCTGCGAAAATTGTTTAAAGAAAACAGTCTTTGGTTCATCACAAACCCATGGACGTGGTATTGCTGGAAAAAGATGGAAGAAAAGAGCTCAAGAAACAAAAAGAACTTTTGAACCAAACATCCAAAAATGGCATGGCATGAAGCTATGTACAAGTTGTATTAAAAAACTCCGAGCAAAAGATTAATTTTTGGTTTTTAATTTATCCCGTAAGCTCCTTTGAATTGTTTCCATGAAGTTGGCTTCTTGCCTTCTAGTTGCACCTCATCAAGTTCTAGATATCCTGATTCTGGATTTATATGGCTAGAAATAATTTTTAATCTTTTTGTAATTTTAACTTTATTATTTGAAATTTCAATATTTGTCCATGCAACAGGCCAGAAACTCATGGCTTTAATAATTCTATTTATAACTTCTGCACTTGGAGTTAAATTATAATTTTTGATGAATCCAACTTCCCAAGTCTTATTGTTTGAATTAAGTTCCATAACGAAGTTGAGGTTCATTGCATTTTTAATAAACTCAAGCGGTATGAAGGCATCTTCCTTTTTGATCATCGTTGTAAACGATGCTTTTTCTTCATCTTGATGTTTATATTTTATTTTTCCGTCTATATAGGCAGGGATCATTTCCAAAAGAACGTCAGCAGATTTTTCAAATAACCTTGCACGGAGTGATTCATTTGTATCATCGGGTAAGACTTCTTCTTTAAACTGCGTAAGTATTGGTCCTGCGTCTAATTTGTCGATCATTCTAA
>CAZGHY010000066.1:0-4612 GCA_964526015.1 uncultured Gammaproteobacteria bacterium | reverse complement strand
TGGGGATGACCGGTTTCGACGGATAGCTCTTTTACAAAACAGCAAGCCAAGTTTGATATACACTTGTCAAAAGATATCAAAAACTAAAAGCAAAGCTTAAAAACTATGCTTCTATGTTTAATTACGCATTTGCACCTCAACCTGCATTTGCTTAAACATGGCGTCCTGAGGTCTGATTCTCGATCGGACTGACTGGGTGTAAACCAATTCGAGATGCAACTAAAAGTCAATGGTTAATGGCTAATAGTTAAAGACAAATTAACCTCACTTTAAATCTCCTGTCGATTGGATAAGATTTGAAGGAAATAAATATTAATCGAATAAGCTTGTAGAAGTTTTGTTTGAAGTTTTTCGGATGTGGGTTCGATTCCCACCATCTCCACAAATTATTGTTTTGGTTCAAAGTAGTTTAACTTTGAACCTGAAAGGAGTATTATCTTTTTATTTTCTTCATCAGCCATCAAATCAGTCGCATTTTTAATTTCATCAGAAATATATTGTATTTTATAATCTCCATTCTTTTCCAAAACCACTATCCTCCCCTTTTCTCGTTCAAGAATGTAAACATATTTTAAGTTTTCATTTGTATAAATTGCTGTCGGATTTTCTAATTTTTCCGATATACCATCTAGTGCAATTGAAACTGGATTTCCATTTACAAATTTAGTCACTTTTCCAGTTGAAGAAAGTAGCCAAATAGATCCATCAATCGTCATATCGATAACTTTTGAAAAATCTGCTTCAATTCCTGGTGCCAGCCAATCAGTTTTATCTCCAAATGTTTTGCCACTACCGGAATACCTTAAAATTTGATTATTACTTCTGTCAACCAAGTAAATATTAGCCGAGTAAAGATAGAAAAGCGGATTACTCCATTCATTATCCTTTGACTTTACTCTTGTTTCATCAACCTCGTAAATACCATCATTGTTTAAAGTGAAAAGCCTATCCTCGTATGAAGCAATTTCATTTGCTCCATCCAAAACATCTTTTTTAGCAACTATTTTAGCGTTCTTTCCACTTGTATCTAACTGGATTATACTTCTCTCTTTTTCGTCCATTACAAAAACAGTTTCTCCGGTTGAAACTAATTTTGTTCCATTAAATCCGTTTATCTGTAGTGTTAAATCCAACAGCTCTTTTGTCTCAACCTTTACTTCTCCCAAAATTTCCGATTCATTCTCGTTTATCTTCGCTAGAAGGATTTCAAGCTTTGGGTTTTCATAACCATCACTTTTTAATTTTTCTGCAATTTCCTTAGCACTTAAAAACGAGTCTTTTGTTAATTGATCGTAATTTGATATCGCTGTTTGAAGTTTTTCTTCTGAAACCTTGTTAAATTCCTTTATATTTTTCTGCTTAACACCAAAGACTACGCTCACAATCAATAGAAACAGTATTAATATACCAGCAGACATCGTTGATTTTCTTCTTGAAGAAATTGAATCATATTTTACTTCTGGGTTTATATATATATTAGCCTCTGGCTTAGATTCCTTGTTTTCAACTTTCAAAATTAATTTTTTATCACCATTTTCCAAAGTATAGACATCTCCTATTTCCGCATTACCATTCACTTCTGACACTTCTCCTTTTAGCGGAAGCAATACCACCTTATTAACGCCTCTCAGTAAAGTTACAACAGTATTTGGCTCAGCAACTATTGATATCTTATTATCACTTAAATGAACATTGCCAACACCAAAAAGTTGATTTACACCAATATTAGAAGTTAAAGTTAAACTGATCACAAAATTAGTATACTAAAAATTAGTACCGCTATGGCAAAAAGAAAATGCAAAAAAGCTAAAAATTTTATTTGTTTCTCGAAACCAATAACTAGGGTATCGGTCATCAGTTGAACCTGACGAACAATAACATATGAAAAGATAATATAGATTGAAAGCAAAATAATAATTAACACTTTTAAAACTGACCAGATCGTCATTCCAAAAATCATCGAATTCTCCCTTCTATCACTTCCTGCTGTTCTTCCATCCTTAAATCCTGCAAAACTTTAACAACTTTATCTGGATAAGGAACTGCCAAAAAATCAAAATTAGTAACTTCAGCAGCGGTTTGTATTAAAACATCTCCGTAATTAAATAGTGTTCGAATTACGCCACCCATTTTATATGTGACATCTTCGATTTTATCAAGGTTAGCATCGCTAACCTCCTTATAAGTCAAATTATAAAAATCGACATCAACGATTCTTTCGTCTGTAATTATATAAACATTAAAAAACCAAGTTATAAAACTCTCAAGAGTGTAGGCTGTAGTGATCAAATACCAGATCATAATAAAAACAAATTTAAAGTTAGAAGGCACCGAACTCATTATGTCTAACTCTGCTACAAAAAATGGAGCAGAAATCATAACCAAACTTGTAAATAGCCATGGTATGTTTGTTATAAAATGTTTTCTTAAAAAAAGAATAATTTGTTCCTCATCTTCGCGCGTCTCAAAACTCACGCCGTTTGGACGCATTAAGAATGATGCCAAAGGTTTTTTTTCTTGCATTGGAAGCTCTTTATAAAGTGGCTTTTTGATTTGCTCTTTCACTACTTTTTTTGATGTGAAGACGTCTGGCATATTTTTTCAGATTATAGCACTTTTATACTGAATCTCATATTGTATATGTAGAGATAATTCAAAAAATCAAATCTTCAGTTTATTAAAATAATCCGATTTCACCGAATTATTCCAATTATTTCTTTTCAATATTAAAAAAGGCAAATCCTTTTTGAGGTATCATTAGATATCCAGGTGCGCGTAAATTAAAAGCCTGTTTGAATTCGTCGCCACTAATATTAATATTGCCGTTGATATTAATATTTGCTGTAACCCCGTTACCTTGTGTTACGGATACGCTATTTACTGCCGATATACCGCCCTTATTTCTTAATTCTGAGTAACTATATGGGTTACCTCCCCAACAAGAAGTGGAAATTGAAGTAATTCTACTATCGTTACCATTTCTAAGCACCAATACAGAGTTTATAATATCAGTAAATTCTTCATTGTTAAGCCAAGGATCTGACTGGCCACATGTGGCCCCACTATTAGTATATCCTTGCCTATACCAAGCTTTATAAAGCCATGGTGACCCTCCTAATTTTTCATAAGCCTTATCTATAAAGTTTGACCCTCCTGACCCGTCAGTAGTATCCCAACCAGAAGTCGTAGAAAAACCACCGGCAGTTGATGAGTAATAAGTAACCACATCTTCTAGTACTTGCCCTCTAGTCGATTGCACAGCCTGTTTCCATTCACTAGGAGTTGAGTCGGCCTTACTCTTTCTGAATACCTGACAAGCCTCTGTGGCGCAAATTTGCTTACCATCTACTTTATATCTATATGCATAAGTTCGAGCAGCAATTGCCTGAGCCTTTAAAGCCTCCGGGTGCCAACTTGATGGCATTTCTGCAATTCCCATTAAATAATAATCTTCGAAAGAAACATTTCCAACCCCAGCCACATTAATTGTTCCACCAGTATCTTTAGTTACAGGTTCTTTACCATAATATGCCTTTAGAATTTGGCTAGCATTTTGGCCATTTTGAGCCCTACCTCTTGCACCATATTGACTCATTCCTTTCCTATGGGTATAGCCACCGAATGAAAAAATTGCAAACGATCCAGATGGAGCAGAATCTCTAAATCCACGTATTGATGCATTTATATCATCAGCCAAATCGCTATCCCCTACACTAGCAGTAAAACCTCCAGATTTTGCATTAACAATTTCTTGCTGTTTGGAACTTAAAGCTGTCAAAAAGTTGTCAACCTTACCCACTTCAGCTTCTAAAAATTTTGCATCATCGGTTACTTTTTTCTGAAGAACAGATAATGATAATTTATTTTTTGAAAGCAATTCCTTATCGTTTTTTAAATTAACTATTTCTGAAGAATACTTATCAATCGTCTGACGATCATTATCAGCAACCATTTCTTTAATCTTTAAAGATTTAAAAACATCTATTGCGTCATTTGCAGAAATTAAAGTAGCAAAAGGATCATATAATCTTGCGGTTATATACTGACTAACTGCTTTTTCATTTAAAACTTTTTGAGCAAAAGCAACATCCTTCTCCCTATTTTTAATTTCTATTTCTTTATTTTTTAACTCTTGAGAAATGGAATTTATCCTATTGTTTAAACTATCAATTTGTTTCTTCAAGTTGGCCAGATTAGCTTTATTTTTCTGCTGTGCAGGTGCATAAGCAGCTGCTATCCTAGGAAGAATTGTATTTATACACTCATCCATATCTCCCTGAGAAAGCTCAGAGACTGATTTATTTAAGCAATCGGATTCACTCACCGCTTGAGCAGTACTTAGTGAATAGTACATGGTACCTAGAAAAACAAGCAAAAACAAAAATGTTTTATACTTTGTACTATGTACTATGTACTGATTCATAACTCATTATATGTTAGAATATCAATATAACCAAACAAACAATAAGATGCGAAAATTACTATTAGGCTTATTTTTATTCTTAACAATCATAACTGCCTCAATCAAACCTGCATACGCACAGCTAAATACTGGTGGATGTAGTGGAGATGCGATAGAAACTGCCATCGGATGTATACCTGTAGGAAACAC
>CAZGHY010000065.1:0-4631 GCA_964526015.1 uncultured Gammaproteobacteria bacterium | reverse complement strand
GGTAATCTAAAATAATCATATTTAGTGTCTTTTATCTCTTTTTTAAGATACGACTTTAAACCTTCTGAAATTTCTTCGTCTGCATCCAAAATAATTATCCAATCATACCTAGCTTTAGAAATTGCAAAGTTTCTAGCTGGTTCAACATAACCAACTCTTTTGTGCTTAAAAACTTTTGCGCCATATTTTTTAGCAATCTCACGAGTAGAATCTGTAGACATCATATCTACAACTATTACTTCATTTGCGAATCCTTTAAGTGAAGCTAAACAACGTCCAATTTTCTTGGCCTCGTTTAGAGTATTAATTACTGCCGAAATCTTCGCCATATTCGTATATTATATATTCTTTATTCTCAAAAATCTTCTCAAGACCTAAATCGACAGGCCCTAGCTTCATAAGCTCACCTTGAAGAGGCGACATCTCTTTAACAAGATAAAGATACTTGATACTGTTTTCATCCAAAAAGGATTTCGCCCAACCTAAGTCAGTTGTTGTAAAGAAGTTTAAAGAATTTAATTTTCTTTGTTCCCAACTATAGCCCATTATCTCTACGTTTGTTCTTTCAAAATATATGCTTTTATTAGAATATGCGGGTAAATAAGAAGTATTTGAATATTTATAAAGTGGAATTTTATTTGGAAGTGGCAAATAATTTAACGCAGTATCAAAAGGATAAGACAATACTGTTCCATATTGTTGTTTTTTTAAGAAATCCAATGCCTCAATCTCTTTGTTTGAAACGATCGCAGGAGGTGTGTCTGTAACAAAGGTATTTTTAATTCCTATTAATGATGTTGGTAGCGTTAACAAAACCACAACAATGATAAAAATATTTTTGATATTCGATATTGCAATACCTGCTAATATTCCAGAGAAAAACAACGAATAATATAGAAATTGAATTGTATTCCAAGGTGTTCCAATCTGTACAAAGAAAGTGGGCATAAACAACCCAAAGCCAATCATTGATAAAAACATCAACTTATAAGCATCAATCTTTTTGAAAATGTCTTTTAAGAAGATTAATCTTGTCCAGAAGTTACCAATCACAAAAATGATACCTGCAAACCCGTAGGTAAGTAGATATTTTGTAACCACAGATTGAGTTTTATATGAAAGCATAGCTTCTGCCATTTTTGGCCAGCTTAATCTGTCTCTTGCGGCAAAAAGGGTTTCTAAAAACCAGAATGGGTAAAAGGTAAATACAGATAAACTATCATTTTTAACTAACTTAAATAGTAACAGATTAACAATTAATGTACCTATAAATATTTTTAAAAAACTGAAAGTATGATTTTTGAAAAAATTGTATACACTTGCAACGAACAAACCACCCAAAATTAAAATCGCAGCATATGCTTTAATTTGAATTAGAGGACCAAAACACAAAACAGTCAACACAAAGTGTAAAGTATTTGGTTTAATAATATATTTTTGCAAAAATATTAAACCAGACAGAATTAAAACTAATGACAACGCAAATGGTGGATTAATAAGTGTAGACATTGACTGATGTGACCAAAAAGTGGATTCGCCCATTCCTATTATCCATGCTGCAGATCCTCCAAAATAAACAAAGAAAGTAGCCAAAATTGCCGATCTTATACTTTTTGTCCAATTTTTTACAAAAACGTAAGTTAACCAACCAATTAAAACTGATGCAATTGGAGGAAATATTTGGAAATAAATTACACTAACAGGAATTGTAGTTATTTTATGTAACACTGCAATCAATAAATCAAAACCTATATGATAATTTTTAATAATCTCTCCTGAAAGTACTGGATTTTCAAAACTAAATCTTGTTAGATTATTAATCAATGCAATATGCCAAACCCCATCATATCCATTTGCACCCCAGAACCCAAATCCATAATCAAACTTTAACCCACTTTTAACCATCGTTAGTGACCATGACAACGATCCTAACAGTATTAATATTAAGGCAGAATTATTTACTAAATATTTGTTTTTATTTTGAAAAAATATGTTTGTAACTTTTTTTAGCATCGTCAATTAAAGAAGCGCCCATCATTGAAACCATTGATGAACCATATACCAACACTCCAACAAAACCAAGTATAAACATCGAAGTTGCACTGACATCTAAGAAATTTCTAACCAAAAGCAGAACTGCACCCATCACAACAGTTCCAATTAAAGGTTTAATTATTGAATCGCTAATAGAAAAGTTAACATATCTTTTGGCAATAATTATTGCAACAATCGAAGATAACCCAACTAAAGCATATCCGATAGATGCACCAACCACACCAAATTTAAGCCCTAAGATCGGAATTAATGCCCAAGTCAAAACAGTCCACATAATCATTAGGTAAAATGTTATTTTTATTTTTCCAATTGCATTCAAGAGATTTGTTAACTGTGTTGTAGCACTAGCAAAAGCAAAATTAATTGATATAAAAATAATTGGAACTAAAGCAGGTATCCATTGTTCATATCTTGGAACAACACGAACCAACAATGGAGTTAGAATTACAATTCCCATTAGACTTGGAAAAACAAAAAAACAGATAAAGAAAATTGATCTTGTCACACTACGTTCTAAATCACTCTTCTTATCTTGCAGTCTTGAAAATGCAGGGAACATAACTTTTGTGACAGTGTCCATAAAAAAAGTTAATGGTAACCTTGCAATTTTTTGGGCAAATGATAAGACCCCTATTCCAGCTGGACCTATTATTCCACCTAATATAAGTATTAATCCATCATCCTTTAGCGTTGCTAAAAAAGTATTTACCTGATATGGAATACCAAATTTAAATAATCCTTTTAATGCACTTAAAGAAAACGCGAATCCCGGCTTCCAAGGTTGAACCCAATAGATAAGTGCCAGCCCAACCATGCCCCTCAGTATTACAGCTATACTGAAACTGGTCACGCCAAAACCTTTCATAGCCATCACTACCAATACAACATTGTAGACCAATTGTTCAATAATCTGAGGAAATACCAACTTTACAAACTCCAGCTTTCTCTCTAGAAGAATTGATGGGATACTTTTGAGCGAAGACATTATAGTTGATAAACATAGTGCATATAAAAGTATACGACCATCATTTGTTAATGAGTAATTTTTAACAAAGTAAGGAGTTGACAATACAACTACTGCTATAGGAACAAAAACTAACAGTTGCTGAACAGTAAAAGTTGTTTTTAAATCTGTTTCACTTGGTTGTTCCTTTTTTTGTATTAGGGCTGCAGCCAAACCAATATCAGAAAAATAAACCAGAAAGTTAATTATTGAAGAAACAATTGCAAAAACTCCAAGTTCGTAGCTTCCTAAGTAAGCAAATAAAAGAAGTTGAGCAACTAAGGCAATTATTTGAAGTAAAAAAGTTCTACCTGTTAAAACAACAATTCCACGAACAGACTTTGATTTAATTGTTTCTACACTTAATTCTTCTTCCACAGACTAAATTGTATCATTTTGCGACCTCAAAAAAGAGAAGTTCTTCTTGTGGACCAAATTTGGCATATTGGTCAGAATCTGTCAAACGAAGAGCTTTAGGATACTTTGAAATTAGTTTTAATCCAATTTCCTCGGGATCCGCTCTAAATCTTGATTTATTTACAACTAAATATGTTTTATTTCCTGCCTTAACTGCATTTTTAAGACTAGATGGAATTTCAGTAATAATAACTCCAACCCCTATAACTACAATGTTGGGTTTGCTATTCACATAAATCTGTAATCCGTCCGGAAGTGTTCCGAAATAGCCTTCAGTACCAACAACAATCTGCTTTCCAGAATTTTTAGATTCTTCATTAAATAGATATTCTGAAATTTCTTTAATACCTTGTCCCGCTGTCCACTCTTCAAGATATCCTGATCTTTCACCTCGTGAGAGATTTGCCTTTTCTGGATTAGTTAATAAATGATAACTAAAGATACCACTCTGAATTACAAATAAAACTATTAGGCCATAAGCTACCATCTTTAACCATCTAATTTGAGTTAGTAAAACCAGCGAGACCAAAATGAAAAGATATGGGATTGCAAAATAAACATATCTTGCAGTAAAGGTAACTCCCAATTCAGCTTGAACAATAACAGGAACAGCAACCCAAAGTACTAAAATTATTGTTTCCTTCAAATATTTACTAAGCCCAGCATAGATACCCAGTAAAATTAACGGAATTATTGCCAATGGCCCAATGGATGACATCCAAACTATAAAATCCTTTAAGTGCGGAATAAGAGGGTCAAATGTATTAGTCCAAAAATGGCTAATTGGAAGTACATAGTCTGCGGTTCTACTAGATAATAAGTCAAAGTTAGGACCTAACCTCAAAATATTATACATTCCAAAAGCAATAAAATATGTTATACATAAAACCCAGATACTTGATAGATTAGATAATATCCAAAACGATGGAAGTAATAATGCAATAAAAATTGCAGGTGATTTAGTTAATGCAACAAAACCCAGCATGAAACCGGTTACCATTGCTAAATCTAGCCTTTTGTATTTAGCAGTCAAAACACCAAATACGCCGGTCCATATTCCAAACATCGAAAGCATCGAGTCAACAAGCGCCATCCTATCGAAGAAAACTGCAAAAGGTGAAAGTGAATAAATTAATGAAGCCAAAATTGAAACTTT
>CAZGHY010000064.1:0-4784 GCA_964526015.1 uncultured Gammaproteobacteria bacterium | reverse complement strand
TGTATTTAGTGTTTTATTCTCTTCTCCAAAAGCAATGTCGTGTACGAAATTCATAGTGTTAGTATATTAATAATTAATTTGGATATCAATTGTCAAAAAAATAACTCTGACTTGGTTGCATGTTTGTGGTTCAACCAAGTCAGAGCTTCTACCTAGAGATATTTTATAATTGACGCCATAACCCGAACAAAATCATTAGGACTCCAATTATAAGTACCCAAATACCCCAAGGTTTTCCTTCATCCCCCTCTGCGGGCGCTACAATTCTTCGAGTAAATAAGTATACCAGTAGTTGGTATCCTCTCTGCTCGTGTGGCGAAAGTCTTGTGTCCGATAAAAACAATAAATATATCAGGACCAAAACTATACCGACTGCAATTATGAGCTTAATCATGAAAACTCCTTCCTTTATCTGTTAGCGTTCACGGAAAAGCACGATAGGTGTATTTTACAACTAAATATCTAGAGTTGCCATCTTGGCATGGGTTTGAATAAACTTCTTTCTTGGTGGGACTTCTTCACCCATTAGCATTGTAAACATATTACTTGCAGCTTCCATGTCGTCTATTGTGACTTGTTTTAGGGTTCTAGTTTTAGGATCCATAGTGGTTTCCCAAAGTTGTTCTGCATTCATTTCTCCAAGACCTTTATATCTTGATATTGTGTACTTTTTATCTTTGATTACATTTTTCATTAATCTATCTTTTTCTTCATCATCAAAAACATAAGTTGACTCTTTGCCTACAGTGATTTTATAAAGAGGTGGAAGCGCAATATATAAATGACCCTTTGTAATTATTTCAGGCATATGCCTATAAAAGAATGTAAGCAATAAAGTTTTGATATGGGCTCCGTCAACGTCAGCGTCTGTCATTATTATGACTCTGTGATACCTTAATTTATCGTAATTTATTGCCTCGCCTATTCCTGCGCCAAGTGCGATAATTAAGTTTTTGACCCCCTCAAATTTAACTATCGTATCAAGTCTTGCTCTTTCGGTATTTAATATCTTTCCTTTTAAGGGTAGAATTGCTTGGAATTTTCTATCTCTTCCTTGTTTTGCTGAACCTCCTGCTGAGTCTCCCTCTACAATGTAAAGCTCTGAAATTGAAGCATCTTTGCTTTGGCAATCTGCAAGCTTTCCTGGCAATGATGCTCCGTCTAATGCACCTTTTCTCAAAACTGCATCTTTAGCTGCTCTTGCTGCAAGTCTTGCTTTGGCAGCAAGGGTAACTTTGTCTATTATTCTCTTGGTATCTTGTGGGTGTTCTTCAAAGTATGTATCTAAACCTTCTTTGACACAAGTTGCAACAAAACCTTGAATTTCAGGGTTGTTCAATTTTGCTTTTGTTTGACTTTCAAACTGTAGGGATTCTGATGGCATTTTAACGTAAACAACGGCGGTTAAGCCTTCTTTAAGATCATCTCCTGTTAATATGATTTCATCTTTTCCACTTGAATTCTTCTTCACATAATCGGTAATCGATCGAGTCAACGCCGTTCTAAACCCTGTAACATGGGTTCCACCATCTGTAGTGTGAATACCATTTACATATCCTTTTACGTTTTCATTAAAACCATCTGTGTACTGGATAGCAACTTCACAGCTAATATTTTCGTCTGATTTTGAGATGTAAATTGCATTTGAAAGTACTAATTTCCCTCTATTTGAGTGTGCAACAAGAGATTTTATACCTCCTTCAAAATAGTAACTTGCTATGTCGTTATCTCTCGCATCGTTAAAATTAAATGCAAGTTTGGCAACAAGATATGCCCTATCTCTGAGTAAGTTTTTAATTTTATTTTTTTCGTAAACTAAATCACCAAATATTTCTGTATCTGGCATGAAAGTGGTAATAGTTCCTGTTTTTTGACCTTTAATATCCAGGTTCCAATCTGTAATTTGTTTTTCAGTTGCTTCAGACACAGGTTTAAGTGGAACACCCCTTTTATATTCTTGGTAAAAAACCTTTTTGTCTCTTAATACACAAACTCTAAAATATGAGGATAAAGCATTAACAACTGAAGCTCCAACACCATGAAGTCCTCCAGAAACCTTGTATGCCCCTCCACCAAATTTACCACCTGCGTGGAGTTTCGTCATTGTTAGTTCTAATGCTGACACCCCACTCTTATGCATATCTGTAGGAATACCTCGACCATTATCTTTAACTGTTGCGGACCCATCTTTATGTATTTGGACCCACACTTCAGTGGCTGTTCCCGCAAAACTTTCGTCAACAGAATTATCTACAATTTCTCTTAAACATTCATGGAGCCCTCTTGAGTCGGTCGAACCGATATACATCCCCGGTCTTTTTCTAACAGGTTCAAGACCTTCTAGTACTTGAATTTGACTTGCATCATATTTATCTGCCATGGCCGTTCATTCTAACAACAAAGGTTGTCATCTGTAAAGAGACATTACCATTTGTTTTAAGATCTTTTATGGTTTTGAGATAGATTTCCATGTTTGTGAAAATTCGTTTTTGATAGTCTAATTCAACTAAATTCTGGATAAAAACTATTGCCTCATCCCTATCCTTAATATTTAGGGCATCTTTGTAATTTAGGTTGGTGTTTAGTATTTTACCTATAGTTTTTTGAGATTTTACAATTTTACATCTAGATATGATCGTTGGTAATACATTATGTAAGTTGTTAGCAGTTATTATAAAAATAAGATTAGGAACAGGCTCCTCAATATTCTTAAGTAGTGCGTTGCAAGCTTCAACGGTAGCATTATCTATGTTGTTAATTATGATTGCAGTCTCTTCGCTAAAACTGAACCTAATTAATTTTTTGAGCTCCCTTGAATCTTCAATTTTTTGTAAACCAAAAGGAATAATTTTTTGAGCTTTATTTTTTGCAAATTCATAGGGATCAGTGTTTATTAATAAAAAAGCATGCATCTTAAAGCTAATTATACATCAATTGATTGTGTGTATAGACTTGTGATCTTGTCAAAACTCTTTTGATAAGTCATAATTTAGTTAATGCCCAATAATGATAATACTGCCGTAAATTCTCCTACTGGAAATAATCTTTCCGATATATTGGTTAGTCTGGGTGCATTAACTAAGGATCGGGCAGATCAAATAAAAATGGCTGAGGTTCAATATGGAACAACTCAGGAAGATATAATACGTAAACAAAACTTAGTTTCAGATGCAGATTTAGTAAAGGCAAAAGCTTCTCTTTATAATATTCCTTATATAGATTTAGCAAGTTTCCCCTCATCTCCAGAAGCGATGTCGATACTATCTCAAGAAGTCGCAACAAAGTTTAAGGTCTTTCCGGTTTCAGTTGACAAAACTGCAAAGACAATCACTTTAGCAATGGCAGACCCTATGAATTTAACAGCGATTGAATTCGTAGAAAGAAAAACTTCATTAAGAGTCAAACCAATGGCGGCGGAAGAAAGCAAAATAAACGATGTGATTATTAACAGGTATGCAACTTCCCTTTCGCAAGAGGTTACTGAGGCTTTAAAAGATGTTGCACCTGAGAAGAAAGCAAACGTAACAGATAATTTAAAGATTGGATTTATTAGGGAAGAAAAAATATCCGAGATTGTATCTCATATTTTGGAATTTGCTGTCAAATCAAGATCATCAGATATTCATATTGAGCCAGAAGAACGCGCAACTAGAGTTAGGTATAGAATCGATGGAATATTACAAGAGAAATTAACAATCCCAAGACAATTACACGAATCACTTATCTCTAGAATTAAAATACTTTCAGGTATGAAAATTGATGAAAAACGTATTCCTCAAGATGGAAGGTTTAATTTTAAAGGTAACGACCAAGATACCGACCTTCGTGTGTCTTCACTGCCTACTGCGTGGGGAGAAAAAATTGTAATGCGTTTACTTAAAAAGACAGGGGGTGTTCCTGATCTACCCGTCTTGGGTCTAAGAGGCAAAGCTCTCAAAAATCTACAAGATGCCATATTAAGACCTCATGGAATAATAATTATTTGTGGTCCGACAGGTTCAGGAAAAACAACTACTTTATATTCAATTATTTCAAAAGTTAATACACCTAAGGTTAATATTGTTACCCTTGAAGACCCTATTGAATATAAGATGGTTGGTGTAAATCAGGTTCAAATTAATCCGGCTGTTGGACTAACTTTTGCTGAAGGTCTAAAGTCTTTTTTAAGGCAAGATCCTAATATAATTTTGGTTGGAGAGATAAGGGACAGAGAAACTTCTGATCTTGCCATCCAAGCTTCATTAACTGGTCATTTGGTTTTTTCAACTTTACACACAAATAATGCAGCGGGATCTTTGCCACGTATGTTAGATATGGGTGCCGAACCATATTTATTAACATCTTCAATGACTGCTATTGTTGCACAGCGTGTAGCCAGAAAAATTCATACAGATTGTAGAGAAGATTATGTTCCAGATCCAAAAATTATTGAAGATATGAAGCAGGTTTTAGGTCCACTTTGGCCAAAAGATAATAATGGTAAATTGTATAAAGGTAAAGGGTGTCAGGAATGTGGAAATACAGGATATTATGGAAGGGTTGGATTGTTCGAAGTCTTACCTGTTACAGATTCTATTGGAAGGATGATTCTTGAAAGATCGTCTGCTTCAGATATCGAAACGAAGGCAAAAGAGGAAGGAATGGTAACGTTAAAACAAGATGGGTACTTGAAAGTTTTAGACGGAGAAACTACGATAGAAGAAGTGCTAAGAGTTGCTCAAGAATAGCACTATAGAAGAAGTGCTAAGAGTTGCTCAAGAATAGCACTATAGAAGAAGTGCTAA
>CAZGHY010000063.1:0-4988 GCA_964526015.1 uncultured Gammaproteobacteria bacterium | reverse complement strand
GTCTTAAACTTTTCATTAATTTCAATCTTTTGAGTGCCCACCTGAAGAGTATATCTTATTTTAAAGTGAAACCGGCATCTACATATATTACTTGGCCGGTCATTGCGTCATTCTTAGCTAAGAATATAAAGGCGTCTGCAATTTCATCCTCTGTAACCCATCTTTTCAAATAAGTTTGGGCAATAAACAAATCTGTTTGTTCTTTTGTCATACCATCATAATTTCTAGTTTTTACAAATCCCGGAGCAACTGCATTTACTTGAATATTTGGTGAAACCATTTTGGCCAAAGTTTTCGAGAAACTGTTTATTCCTGACTTTGATGCAGCATAAACAACAGATCTACCTCCATGTTCAGCACCTCTTATCGAACTTGTGTTAATAATTTTTCCATAACCCTGTTTCTGCATATACTTTAGTGCTTCTTTAGAACACATCATTGGACCAATTAAATCTGTGTTCACAAGTTCTACAATATCGTCATAACTTGCCTCCAAGTACGGGATTTTATCATTTGGTATTGCAGCATTATTTATTAAGATATCTACAGTTCCAAACTTTTTCACGACTTGATTGAATAGTTCTGTTATATCTTTTGGATTCGAAACATCAGCTTGAACGAGATGACCATCTGAATATTTTTTAATTTCTGAGAGGGCTTCTGCCCCCCCCATTTCATTTGTCTTGTAGTTAATTACGACTTTCGCACCTTCTTTCGCAAATCGTATCGCAGTGGTTTTACCGATACCACTTGAAGACCCTGTGATTACAACAACTTTATTTTTCAAATCCATATTACTTATAACCATTATTATCTGTTACATATTTAAAATATGCAATTGGGAAGTGAAGAGCAGAAAAGAAACTCCACAAAAATCCATTTACTCCATCCAGAAAACCTTTATGTCTAAAAAACAAATTAAGAAAAGTGTAACTAGGTTTTATAAACACATACTGAACAAATGAAATTAAACTTCTTGAAACACTCTTTGCTTTTAATTCATCTGCATGAAGATCTGTGTATCTATTCAATCTCATCAAATATCTTTTTAAGGTTGGGGAATCGTAATGCAACAAGTCTCCATTTAACCAACTAACTTTTCCATCAATAACCATTTGTTCATGAACCGATTTACAAGGCAGGTATGCCTTTCCTTTTTTAAAGAATCTAATAACCCCATCAGGATAAACACCAGCATGAATAAGTGGTTTACCTAGAAACATATTTCTGCGTGGAACAAAATAAGCAACGATTTCACCCGTATCTTTACCCAGCCTACCGTCTCTTTGTTCAAGAAGTTGTTGATGTCTTTCAAAAAGGTTTTGCTTTTTATTATCACTGATGATTATCGACTGACCTTCAGTCACGAAAATTAATTCTTTTGCCAGTTCTGGAGTTACAACTTCATCCGCATCAAGTTGTAATATCCATTCTCCTTTAGCTGTATCAATAGCTTTTTGTTTTGTTATATGAAAAATATCATGATGTGGTTCTAAATATACTTTAGCTCCAAAACTTTCTGCAATTTTCTTTGTATTGTCAGTTGAATATTCATCAAAAACTATTATTTCATCTGCAATGTCTTTTACTGATTTCAAACACCTCGCAATGTTTTCTTCTTCATTTCTTGTGGCTAATACTACGCTAAGCTTCATATTTATATATTTTACACTACTGACCATGTCCTTCTACAATATAGAATGCATCACTACCATCCGGATACTTTACATGCTTTGCTACGTCAAATTGTGGTGCAAACCTAAGTCCTGTGTAATAACTGGGGGTTATGGCATACAGAATCCCCTCGTTTGGATAACTATCTATGATATTCCAACTACCAAACTGATATCTATCAAAAGATAAAATAGTGTTAAAACTCTTTGAATTTGATTGGTCATACTTTACCGTTTTTAGTAATTTGGGAAGTGCAACTTTTTGGTAATAGAGAAAATAAATATATGGCTGTTGTCTTATATTATCAACATACATTTTTTGAAAGTTAGAATCATCTTTTGCATATTCAACAATTTCTTTCATTCCATACTGCCACTCTATCGCTTCTTTAACGGGATATACCTTTGAATAATAATTCAAATAATTTAACGCTTCTTTAGACAAGAAGGTTAGTATTATTACAAATATCAACATCTTTAGCAGTTTGTTCTGAAAGAGTCCAATCAGAGCTTCTGTACCAGAAGCCGATAGCAACAACACGGGAGCTATCATAAAAATTCCTCTAATTGCACTTGGATCAATTGACGACACAGAACTTGGAATTGGTGAGAGTATCAACCACAGCAAGACGACTGACAATGCTTGCCATTTTTTCCTTAACACAAGTGCTAACAGTCCAACAAATAACAGTACCAAATCAATTTTATAAAATTGCCCGATTACCTTTACAGATGCTCTTGGTCCTTGATCACCTTTTTCAAAAAAATAACTGTACGTAAAATGTTTTTTATAATTGTCAAAAATAAGATTCAATTTTCCGCCCGCTTTAGTTGTCTGTTCATCAGAAAACTTTGTCTGTCCCATTCTTGCAAACCCTAAAATTCTTGTATCTTTAATAATCAATATCCCAAAGAACACTGATATTAAAATAGCAACGATTAATGTAATCTTATTGCTAAATAAAAGTTTTAAATTAGTTAGGCAGACTAAAAGAACAACTATCGGTACAACTACTTTTGCAGAATGGTATGAAAAAAAAGATAATCCAAAAAATAAAAATGAGAAAGGTAACAAATAATTTTTATTTCGTAATCCGACATAAAAAACTGCAAGACCAGAAATTAAAAAGAACAGTGCAAAATTGTTTTCCCACAAGCCTCTAGAAAAGTGAATATGATATGGAGATACAGCAAGGAATAATGAAGATAATAATCCTGCTAAATTACTTTTGAATAGTTCTCTTGCAAGAAAAAAGATTGCGAACACTGATAATGTGCCAACCAATGCACTGCTCGATCTCGTATTAAAATCAGATAAACCAAAGATCTTTACAACAATTGAAGTTATATAAATATGTACAGGATGCTTGTCGTCACCAAACGAAGTAAATGTTATTGGAAACTTGTTACCATATTCATCAGCACCCCAATTTGCAATAGTATATGCATTATAGCCTGCAGCAACTTCGTCCCAATTTAAAGAAGTAGGTATTTGATCAAGCTTGTAAAACCTCAAGAAGCCAGCCAAAATTACTATTACCGCTAATGCGAAATATATTAATTGTTTTCTCCACATATTTTAGAAAAAGTATAATTACCAAAGCCTGCAACAGTTGAAAAACCCCAATCATTAACAGGGTTTAAAACGCGAGTTGAAATAAAATAACTTGGATCTACCTTATTGTAATAAAGACCAAAGATGTATGGCTGTGCATATTGATCACTAATACACCCTTCTTTTTGTTTTTCAAATATTTCTTTGTATTCATATTGCCATGCAGATTTTGAAAGTTGATTGTAGTTATCAATGAATCCATAGTAATAATTTACAAAGAACACAAGATACACACCTACAACAACATACACTAAATATTTGTTAACTTTTACAAAGTAAAATATTCCTAGTGCACTAATAATGGATAAAATTGGCGACATCAGAATACTTCGCAGTGCATGGGGATTTTCTTTAGTTATAGCAGCTGGAATTGGAGCCAAAAGCAATAGACTTAAAAGGAAGTATAACTTTGGATCTTTTGACCTGACTATAAATATAATTCCCAAAACTAAAAATATAGAATCAATAACATACAACTGTGACTTGTTTGGAACTTGGCTTCTCGGATTTGTATCCCCTGAAATAAACAAATAAGACGGAGAAAAGTTTTTAAAATAATTACTAACAACAGCAGATGACCCTACCGCCTGAAGTCTTGATAAACCAGAATCTTGTTTATACAACTTATATAGTGGTAATGCACTAGCTATAAGCATTAAACCAGACAGTAGAACTATTACAAACTGCTTTCTGTACGAGTTATACAAAAGACCTAACCCTAATACAATTGGAGTTAATATTCTAAAACTATTGTAGCTATATGCAGAAACAATGAATAACAAAGTTGATAACAGTAAATACTTTTTCTCATTAATTGACCTAAGTAAAAAGTAAACTGCCCAGATAAAAAAGGCCAGACCACTAACTGCTTCATAACCCGTTCTTGAAAATATAAAAAACCATGGAGTTATAGAAAAGACAAACGAACCAAGTAGTGCAACTGATTTCTTCTTTGTTAATTCTAATACTAAGAAATATAATCCAATCACAGACAACGTCCCAAATATAACCGATGGGAATCTAACGGCAAATGTGTTTACACCAAAGACGAACTCAGAGATTACAACCGAATATACATATACAGGAAGCTTAAACTCACCAAAGGCCCTAAAATGAAGTGGTAGTGTTTCGCCCCATTCATCTTTACCTGTAGTTAAAACAGAATATGCATTATATCCAATTGAGGCCTCATCCCAATACACAGATGCAGGTATTGAATCAATTTTATATAACCTACTTGCTAAAAAGATTATGAAAATAATTACTAATAAAAAGTTAGTTTGTAGTAATCTCAAAAGCTTCTGTACCATCTAGGAAGTTGATCCTTTCTAACATCTTTGCTTCAGGTGGGAAATCTCCACTTTTACCAATAAATAATAGTTTTTTGTTTGGATTAGATTTAACTATATCTTGGTATTTTGTTCCTTCATCTCCTAAATCTGGAAAATAATATTTATCAAATCTTAAAACCCTAACCCAATCAAAAGTTTCAAATCTTTCTAGGTTACTTATTGATTGAAACTTTGCTGGATCGTATTTTAAATTAAACAATGTAAAGATATGTGGCTCGCCATATGTTCTTGAGAAAACGATAATGTCATACTTGTCCTGGTTATCTTCTATATACTCTACAACTTGTTTGTTTCCATACTGCCAGTCCCTAGAATAACGTACAGGATAAAGAACATACAGATTATTTA
>CAZGHY010000062.1:2981-5137 GCA_964526015.1 uncultured Gammaproteobacteria bacterium | reverse complement strand
GAATTTTTTAAAGAAGGTAAAAAACAGGAAGTTAAACCAATTATAGGACTTGAAGGCTATGTCACTCGTAGTATGTCTGAAAAAGTTAAAGATAACTTTCATTTAACACTACTTGCTAAAGATTATGAAGGGTATAAAAACTTAATGAAACTAACTTCTATTGCCCATATGGAAGGTTATTACTATCGCCCACGTTTTACAAAAGAAATTTTAAAAGAACATAGCCAGGGTTTAATTTGTTTTTCTGGCTGTCCAGCAGCTGAGATTCCGCAATTTTTGATAGATAATAACTATGAAGAGGCAAAGAAATTAACCCAGTGGTATGCAGATACTTTTAAAGATGATTTTTACATTGAAGTACAACGTCATGGCTATGACAAAATTCTACCAAACGTTTCAGACACAGAACTAAAAGCTACGCTTTCTCGTGTCCACACAGAAAATATAAAAGTTGAAGAAGGTGTCATTAAGCTCTCTAGAGAAATGGGAATACCACTAGTTGCCACAAATGATGCTCATTATATTAAAAAAGAAGATGCACCAGCACAAGATGCATTAGTTTGTATCGCTACAGGTAAAAATGTATCTGATATCAAACGTCTTCGTTATATTGATAATCCAGATTTCTATATAAAGTCCCCTGAAGAAATGATGGCAGTATTTCCAGATCTACCAGATGCAATTGAAAACACAGTCAAAATTGCAGAGAAATGTAATGTAGAAATACCGTTAGGTTCATGGTCATTTCCAAAATATAATCTTCCAGAAGGAAAAACAGATGCAGGTTATTTAGAAGAACTTGCAATGGCTAGTTTACCTGAGAGGGTAGAAAACGTAACTGATGCAACGATTGAAAGGTTAAAATATGAGTTAAATATTATTAACACTAAAGGATATGCCCCTTATTTTTTAATTGTCCGCGATATGGTTAATTGGGCAGCAAAGAATGGTATTATCACCAACACAAGAGGTTCGGCTGCAGGGTCATTGGTTTCATTTGTGTTAGGAATTACAACTGTAAACCCTCTTATTTACAATCTTCCTTTTGAACGTTTTTTAAATCCATACAGACCTTCACCGCCTGATATTGATTTTGATATTTCAGATAACAGGAGGGATGACGTTATAAAATATATTTCAGACACATATGGAGCAGAAAAGACTGCACAAATTTGTACATTTGGAAGAATGCTAACAAAAGCAGCAGTCAGAGATATTGCAAGAGTATTGGGTTACCCATATGCAATAGGTGATAAAATAGCAAAATTAGTCCCATTAGGTGCGCAAGGTCATCCAATGACTTTTGAAAGAGCATTAAATGAAACTCCTGATTTGAAGACTTTATATGAAAGTGATTCTGATACTAAAAAAATAATTGATTTGGCCCGTGCTATTGAAGGTAACGCAAGACATCTTTCGGTTCATGCTGCTGGTGTAGTTGTAGCTCCAACAGAGATTACTGACTTTGCACCAATTCAAAAAGAAACTGGGGGAGAAAAAACAATTACACAGTATGAAATGCACGCTTGTGAAGATGTTGGCTTAATCAAATTTGATGTTCTGGGAATTAGAAATTTATCCATTCTAGGTAATGCTATTCAAATTGTAAAAACTACAAGAGGAGAGGAGATTGATTTACATAAATTACCTATTGATGGAACAAAAGATGAAAGGGCAAAGAAAACTTTTGAAATGCTTTCTCGTGGGGAAACAATGGGAACTTTCCAATTAAATGGTGGTGGAATGACTAAGTTCTTGAAAGAACTAAAGCCTGAAAGAGTTGAAGATATTATGGCTATGGTTGCCCTGTATCGTCCTGGCCCTATGGCTGTTATTCCTGAGTATATAGCTCGTAAAAATGATCCTAAACTAATTAAGTTTTTGGATCCTAGAATGGAGAAGTTTTTAGATATGTCATATGGCTTGATTGTCTATCAGGATGATCTTTTATTCTGTGCCTTAGATCTTGCTGGTTACACATGGGAAGAAGCAGATAAATTTAGAAAAGCAGTTGGTAAAAAGATTCCAGAAGAAATGGCAGCTCAGAAAGAGAAGCTTGTTAACGGGATCATTGCCCATGGTCAAACAGAAGAATTTGCAGAAACATTATGGAAACTGTTTGAACCTTTCCAGTCTTACGGATTTAACAAAGCTCA
>CAZGHY010000062.1:0-2881 GCA_964526015.1 uncultured Gammaproteobacteria bacterium | reverse complement strand
GAAAGGGAAAATTTTGAGAGAGATTTGCTAGGTTTTTCTATTTCTGCTAAACCCATTAATGAACTCCTTGACCCTCTTGAAGATGAAATAGATTATAAGATTATTGATTTAAACCCTGAGGAGCAAAAAGGTCAGGAGATAAAGATTGCAGTTGTTATACGGGAAGTAAGAAATATATTAACTAAAAAGAATAATTCAGAAATGGCTTTTGTTAAGGCTGAGGATACAACAGGTTCGATAGATATGGTTATATTTCCAAAGCTATATCAAGATGTTAAGAATTTGTTGCTTGATGGTAAAGTTGTTGTGGTGACTGGTAAAGTTGACCAACGAGAAGATGAAATATCATTTTTAGTTGAGAAAATGGTCGAACATAAATTTGACCCAAGCCATCAAGTAACAATCCCTGCTGGTACAAAGCAAGAAAAATTATTAAAACTGAAAGAACTTTTTGATAAAAATGCAGGAGATGATTTGGTTTCACTTTATTTTGAAGTGGATCAGAGAAAAATCCTTGCAAAACAGAAGGTAAAATGGAGTGGAGGGTTGGAGATCGAAATAGGAGGTATATTAAATTAAAATGCCGTTTTGTGTAATGTGCATTGATAAGAAAGGTAATACTGTTGTAGAAGCATAAAATAGTTAAGACTTTTCAGAAAGCTTTGTTTGATATATAATACTCTTATGGCACTTAGTATTACCCATAAAGAAACTGTTTTTGGAATCGGCGATAGAGTTCGTGTTTCTCAACGTATCAAGGAAGGTGAGAAATTTAGAGTTGCCGTCTTTGAAGGTATGGTTATTAAGATAAGTGGAGTTGTTGGTCGAAAAATGTTCACAGTCAGGAGAATCGGAGAGGCGGTTATTGGTATTGAAAGAATATTTCCAGTTGATCTTCCAACAATTGAAAAAATTGAAGTAGTTAAAAAAGGAACAAAGGGGGTTAACAGAGCAAAACTTTATTACACTAGAACTAAATCTACAAAAGAAATAGATAAAATTTACTCAAGAGCAAAAAGAAGAGAATCTGCAAAGCAGACTGTTGTTGCTCCAAAGAAATCAGCAAAGAAAAAGTAACAAAATCCGTAGTATACTGTCTTCATGATCATTTTAGGTATAGATCCTGGTACTGCTACGACTGGATTTGGATGCATTGAGGTTTCTGACGTTAGTGCTATGACTGGAAAAGGGCTTCAAGTTATTGAATGGGGACTTATTGAAACAAAGAAAGAATTATTAAAAGAAGAAAGACTTGAGATTATATTTGAAAAAACATTAAAACTTATAGAGAAGTTTAAACCTCATGCCTTTATTTTTGAAAAAGTATTTTTTTCTAATAACGCAAAAACTGTAATTGCAGTTGGTCAAGCACAAGGAGTTATGCTTCTTGCTGCTAGAAAATCAAATACTTTTGTTGCAGAATATGCGCCTGGTACTATTAAAAAAATGATTACAGGCAATGGTCGAGCTAACAAAAAAGAAGTTCAAGATCATGTTAAAAGAATTTTGGGTGACAAGGTAAAAAGTGAGAAAGGTAAAAAGACTCATTTTGATAATGCAGCTGATGCTTTAGCAATAGCCATGACTCATGCTATGAAGTTAGTAGAATCAAATGTTTAGAGTAGGAAAAGTTTTAAATTGTTATCAAAAGATAGGTGTTACCATTGTTGAAATAAGTGGGTCTTTAACTGTTGGTGATAAAATTAAAATTTATAAAGATGGGGAGTGCTTGTTAACACAAGAAATTACTGAAATCAGGGTTAATCAAACAAAAATTCCCTTTGCAAAGCCGAAAGATGTGGTAGCATTAGTTTTAATCAATGAAGTACCAAAAGGATCGGAAATCTACAAAATCAGTCAGCTGGGAGATAGATAGTGAAATACAAAGGAGATCCCTTGAGCTTATTAAATCGCTCGATCTTGAGTGGCTTTCTTATGGCCGAATATTTTTTTACAGATCTATTAACTCTAAGGCTCGTGCGTACGCAAGAACTTGGGGACTTCCTAAGCTTTGGCAGAGGACATTAGGAGTTGAGCCTGCATATATCGTAGAAGTTATATCCGAGCATTTTGATAAGCTTTCTGAAAGAGAACAGGATAAAGTATTGCTTCATGAATTGACGCATATCCCCCATAATTTTTCAGGTGCTCTTGTTCCACATACAAGACACAAGAAAGGAAGCTTCCATGACAAGTTAGACATACTAATTGAGAGATATTTTGAGAATAAAAGGATGTGAGATAGATTAATGTATGAAAATAATTGTATTACATGGTGATGATAGGCAAAAAAGTTATCAAAGGCTAACAGTTTTTATAAATGAAGCCAAAAAACGTAATTGGAAAGTTACCGATTTCAGTTTAGAAGAAATTGAAAACCAAAGTTTATTTGGAGAAGAATGCTTTTATGTTTTATACGATTACAAATTATTAGATAAAAAGGCGGTTGAAAAACTAAAAAAGTACTCAGGTAATCTAATTATTTATAGCACCTCTAAAATTCCTGCACCCAGTCTTAAGAATCTGAATGCCAACAAAACAGAACTGTTTGAATTGCCAGTACTATTGTGGAAATTTTTGGACAATATGTCTATTGATGGACTTCATAAATTGCTTGAGACACAAGCTCCTGAATATATTCTCGCTATGATGGCTTGGAAATTTAAGCAAAATTATCTTAAAAACCCATCGGAAAAAAATGCAAATATAATTTCAGAACTTGCAGAGATAGACATGAATTCAAAACTTGGAAAATGTGATTTAGCATTATCCCTTGACCTTATGATAGTCAAACATCTAAAATGAATTAGATGAAACCTCTTTCAAGCCTCACCAAGGAAGATATTAAAGATTTAAAACTTGTTGTTTTTGACGTTGATGG
>CAZGHY010000061.1:0-5149 GCA_964526015.1 uncultured Gammaproteobacteria bacterium | reverse complement strand
GATTTTAATTTTCCAAATTCAGACAATAAACCATACAAGATAGATGGTGGAAAATTTAAGGAAACTGAAATGGGTTTAATTCCAGAAAACTGGAAGACAGGTGAATATTCACATTTCGCGGAAAGTATAAATAGGTCAGTTAATCAGACGGATAAAGAAAAATTTGATAAATATGTTGCGCTGGAAGATATGCCAAGAAAAAGATTATTTATTAATAAATTTTCTTCTGTTGATGATGTTACTAGTAGCATGATTGAATTTAGGGAAAATGAAATATTGTTTGGATCAATGCGACCGTACTTCCACAAAATTTGCATTGCTCCATTTAATGGCATTACGAGAACTACTACTTTTGTTATTAAACCTAAAAAAGATATTTTTCATAAATACCTTTTAATGCTTACTTTCCAAAAATATACAGTTGATTATGCAGACAGTACTTCGGAGGGTAGTACTATACCTTATGCTGTTTTTGAGTCACTTGAAAAAATGCCAGTTATTATACCTGATGATGATACTTTAACTAAGTTTGAAAATCTATTAAAGCCCTTAATCCAAATTGCTAAATTAAAAGTGATTGAATCTTTAAAATTGGTAGAGGCAGATATAGTTTCAAAAAATAATGAAGAATAATTATGAGTCATAAAATTACAGAAGATGCCGTTGAACAAGTTGCCATCGAGCTTTTGGAAAGCGCGGGGTTTTCGTATGTTTATGGCCCAACAATTGCCCCTGACGGTGAATCGCCGGAAAGGAGTAGGTTTGATGATGTTCTGCTTGTGGGGAGATTAAAAAATGCAATTGAAAAGATAAATCACGATGTGCCTCAAGAGGCAAAGGATCAAGCATTGCGACAAGTTTTAAATCTTCCAAGCCAAAATGTTATCGATAACAATGAGGAATTCCACAAATTACTTACTGAGGGAATAGAAGTTGAATACATGGGCGAAAATGGGGTGAAGGGCGATAAAGTTTGGCTTGTTGATTATGAAGATATTAACAACAACGAATTTATTGTTTGTAATCAATTTACTGTTATTGAAAACAATATAAATAAACGCCCTGACCTTGTTTTATTCGTGAATGGACTGCCTTTGGTTGTAATTGAATTAAAAAATCCAGCCGATGAAAATGCAACAGTACAAAAAGCATTCACCCAACTACAAAATTATAAAAACGCAATCCCGTCACTTTTTTATTACAACAGCATTTTAATTGCTTCTGATGGTTTGGATGCAAAAACAGGTACAATTTCATCTGATTTTTCTCGTTTTTTAGCTTGGAAATCAAGAGATGGTTTTAAAGAAGATAAAACTACAACACCACAAATTGAAACGCTTATTACAGGGATGTTGAAGAAAGAAGTTTTACTTGATTTAATCCGTCATTTTATTGTCTTTGAAAAGAGCAAAAAAGAAGATTCAAAAACTGGCATCACTTCTATTATTACAATTAAAAAGATCGGTGCATACCATCAGTATTTTGCTGTAAATAAAGCAATAGAAACCACTTTTGTTGCATCTAGCGAACATGGCGATAGAAAAGCAGGCGTTGTTTGGCACACGCAAGGAAGTGGAAAATCTCTTTCCATGGTTTTTTATACTGGAAAATCTGTTCTAAGACTTAATAATCCAACCATAGTTGTAATTACAGATAGAAATGATCTTGACGATCAATTATTTGATACTTTTGCAAATTGTAAACAACTTTTGCGACAAGACCCAGTTCAAGCACAAAATCGAAATAGTTTAAAAGATTTACTTAAAGTTGCTGGTGGTGGCATTATTTTTACAACAATACAAAAATTCTTTCCAGAAGATAATTCTCCTAATTTTGATCTCCTTTCTGAACGAAAAAATATTATTGTTATAGCTGACGAAGCCCACAGAAGCCAATACGGTTTTGGAGCTAAAACACGAATTTTAAAAAATGGCGATAAAGAAGAGGAGGCAGTCACTCGGTATGGGTTTGCGAAATATCTTAGAGACGCTTTACCAAACGCATCATTTATTGGGTTTACAGGAACACCAATTGAAAAAGAGGACGCTTCAACACCTGCTGTTTTCGGAAATTATGTTGATGTTTATGATATTTCGCAGGCCGTTGAGGACGGCGCAACTGTTCGGATTTATTATGAATCTCGCCTTGCAAAAGTACATTTAAGGCCTGATGAAAAAGAAAAACTTGATGAAGAAGTAGAGGCCATTACTGAAGGTGAAGAAAGCACAGCAAAAGACAAAGCAAAGGCAAAATGGGCGCAATTAGAAGCTATTGTCGGACATAAAGACAGATTAAAAGTAATTGCAAATGATATTGTTGAACATTTTGAAAAACGACAGGATGTCTTTGAGGGTAAAGGAATGGTTGTTTGTATGAGCCGAAGAATTGCAGTTGAACTGTACGAAGAAATAATTAAAATTCGACCACATTGGCACGATACTGATTTGAAGAAGGGAAATATAAAAGTAGTAATGACATCTTCATCTTCTGATCCTGAAAACTGGCAAATACACAACACTTCCAAGCAAAATAGAAAAGATATCGGCGAAAGACTGAAGGATCCAAATGATCCGTTAAAATTGGCGATTGTTCGTGATATGTGGCTAACAGGTTTTGATGCACCATGTTTGCATACTATGTATGTGGACAAGCCAATGCGGGGACATAATCTAATGCAAGCAATAGCTCGTGTAAATCGTGTTTTTAAAGATAAACCAGGCGGATTAATTGTTGATTATATTGGCATTGCCTCTGACCTAAAAACTGCACTTGCAACATACACAGCAAGCGGTGGCAAAGGCGCCCCCACGCTTGATCAAGAGGAAGCTGTTGCAACAATGCTTGAGAAATATGAAATTGTTGAACAAATGTTTGATGGCTTTAGTTATAAAAAGTTTTTTGAAGTAAATACTCATCAAAAACTCACTTTGATATTAGAAGCGCAAGAACACATTTTAGGATTAGAGGACGGAAAAAATAGGTTTACGAAACAGGTTGGTCTTCTTTCACAAGCATTTGCCCTTTCTGTTCCTCATCAAAAAGCAATGTCTATAAAAGATGAGGTTGGATTTTTTCAAGCAGTAAAAGCCCGATTGGTAAAATTTGAGCCTACTGGTTCGGGCAAATCGGACGCAGAAATAGAAACTGCAATAAGACAAATTGTTGATAAGGCGGTGGTGTCAGAGGGTATTGTTGATGTTTTTGATGCAGCGGGAATTAAGCGACCCGATATTTCTATTTTGTCCGACGACTTTTTAGAAGAAATTCGACACATGGAGCGCAAAAATCTCTCTCTTGAGTTATTAAAGAAAATTCTCAATGACGAAATAAGAACTCGAACACGAAAGAATTTAATTCAAAGCAAAAAACTTTCTGAAATGTTAGAGGGTGCGATCAAGAAATATCAAAATAATTTACTTACAACTGCACAAGTCATTGAGGAGTTAATAAAGATCGCAAAAGACATACGCGAATCAGATAAACGCGGACAGGAGCTAAACTTAGGCGAAGATGAATTGGCATTCTATGACGCATTAGCAAACAATGAGAGCGCTAAAAATGTTCTCGGTGACAAACAGCTTGCGACAATCGCGTTAGAGGTGTTCAAAAGTGTACGAGGGAATGCAACGATTGATTGGACACTAAAGGAAAGTGTTCGCGCAAGACTACGCAGAGATGTAAAAAGAATTTTAAATAAATATGGCTATCCGCCAGATATGCAATTATTAGCAACTGAAAATATATTAAAACAAGCCGAATTGATGGCTGATGAGTTAAATTAAATTCTATGGATAATTTACTTAATCAAATCACAAATTTTTATAACCACCCGCTTTTTATAATAGTCGGTGGCTTGACTGTAACCCTTGGAGTGATTGGGTTTCTATATAAAATTATTTGTTGGATTTTTGGGATCACCCCAATAGTTATTAGGTTAGGGATTGCACTATGGAAAAGAAGAGTTGCAATATTTGGATCAATCGAGGTCTTTGAAAGTTTAAAATTGTCTTTGCTTGATTCGAAAATTTTTAAAGAAAAAAATATCGTTCATATAAAATCTGACAACATCGATAAAGCAAAAGATGAAACCATTTTTCTTGTTGATTGGGAGACATCTGGAGATAAAATAGAGCAAATTTTTTCTTCTCGGAAAAACCATCAAACGGCAATTGTGATCTACGCAAAACCTGCGAGCATTCCGCAAGAGAAAATGAGTGATATAGCAAATAGAGCAAATACTGTTGTCGTGAATTTTAGAGGTCGTCTTTTGAACGATATTTTGACCTCACTAATTACCACGAGTTATGACCGAAATTAACATGTATTTATATCAAATATTGCAAAAATATGCCGCGCATGATTTGTCCGCCTATTCGGAATCGTTGTCGCAATTGGGAAACACATTAAAAATATGGGCTTCTTCTTGCTATGTTGGTATTTTAAATTCAGGCTCAAGGGCGAAAGGAACTGCAATCTCCCTTGCGTCCGATGTTGATTATTTAGTTTCTTTAACAAGTGGCTGTAATGATAATAATGGGGGTCTTAAAGGTTGTTATGATTCTTTGTTTGCGAAGCTCAAAAATTCGTATTCAAATGTTCGGAAACAGAATGTTTCTGTGCGAATAAATTTGAGTGGACTGGAAATTGATATCACCCCAGCTAGAAAACAAAATGGAAATACAAATTATCACAATTTGTATGTTTCAAAGTCTGGAACATGGACACAAACAAATATTCAAAAACATATTACCGATATATCACAATCTGGAAGAACCAATGAAATCAAAATTTTAAAAATTTGGAGAGAATTACATCAGATAGATTTTCCATCAATTTATTTGGAATATTTGCTTATTAATAATATATTGTTAAATAAATCAAAAGATATAAATAGTCTTGGAGATAATGTTTGGTATGCACTTAATGAATTATCAAAAACGCAAGGAAACCCCCTTTCCGCTAGAATTGTTGATCCTGCAAACTCTAATAATATTCTGTCTGATCTTTTGACTTCCACCGAAAAAAACAAGATAATAAGTCAAGCGCAAATAGCAGTAAAACAAACAAATTGGAATCAAATTGTTTGGTAGTCCTGCCGTCCCGCCGAAAAGTTTTGGGGGCGAAGCCCAAGCAGGCGGGCAAAAAGGAA
>CAZGHY010000060.1:4069-5161 GCA_964526015.1 uncultured Gammaproteobacteria bacterium | reverse complement strand
TTAAAGAATTTAAAAAACGCAATTTTAAATTTAAAAACATCAGATAGAAGTGTGCTATCTGATGAAAAAGATCAAAAAATAAATGAATTTAGAGAGAAGTTTAATTTGGCAATTAATGATGATTTAAATACAAGTAAGGCGTTGGCTGTGTTATTTGAAATGCTTAAATCAAATATGCCTAGTGAAGATAAATATGATTTGGCAATTACCTTTGATGATATCTTTGGATTAAACCTTAGAGGCTAATTTTACTAATAGTAAAATTGTCCACCTTTTTCTTTTTAGCAACAACTCCGACATAATCAATTAATGGATATATTTTTCTTATTTCACTCCAAAATTTTTCTGATAAATTTGAGGTGTATCCGCCATAACCAGCTTTATCACTTGTAGAACAAAGCTTATTTTCCCATTCCCTTATGATCGCAATTATTTTTGAGCCTTCATTGTTGAATTCTTCCTGCAAACCATCTTGATCTTGACTGTACCTCATATGAAGCTTAGTGAATTCATCAAATGCTCTCTTTTCATTATTTAGCATTCTTTCAAAATATTCTCGGTATTTTGTCATAGCCATAAATTTAACTGATTTAACCTATTGATTTCAAGTGACAAAATGTGTAATCATGTATATATGAATGATGAAATAAAGGTTGTAGGTTTATCAAGCAATAAATCTTCTGGAAAAGCTAATTGGAAAGTAATAGGGGCAATTATCGGGATAATCGTTTTGTCGGTTGGAGTTATCGCAGGAATAATGTTAGTAGGTCAGGATCAAAATGTTGCAGAGAAAGCAGGAGTTGTTATGTGTTCGCAAGGGGGAGAGCAATGTCCTGTGGCCGATCACCCAGATTTACTATGGAATTGTCATCCTCCGGAAAGCGACGGTTCTCCAATTGAAAGTGTCTGTACAGCTGGTTTTAAAGGAAGGGTTGAGTTCTGTGGTACAAAAAATTATTGTTGTAATGGAGCTACTTGGGTAGCTGATATGAGTGCGTGTCCAAGCCCAACCCCGACTGCAACAGCAACTGCTACTGCAACCGCAACAGCAACTGCAACAACAACTGCAACTGCAACAACAAAAGCAACTGC
>CAZGHY010000060.1:0-3969 GCA_964526015.1 uncultured Gammaproteobacteria bacterium | reverse complement strand
ACATCTACTACAAAAGCAACTGCAACTGCAACAACAAAAGCAACTGCGACATCTACTACAAAAGCAACCAGCTCTTCAACTGCTGTTCCAGTTCCTGTGACAGGTGTCGAGTGGCCAACCATGTTGGGTGCGGGGTTTGGTGTTGTGATGATACTTGTATCATTGGCATTGGCGATTTAAGCTCTTTTTAAGCTTCAGGAGTATAATTTGTTATATGAAGATTTTAATTGTAGAAGATGAACGTAAAATTGCAACTTCGATTAAAAAAGGTTTTGAACAAGAAAAATGGATTGTTGATCTGGCATTTGATGGGGAAGATGGGCATGATTTGGCTGTTTCTGAAAGCTATGATTGTATAGTTTTGGATTTGATGCTTCCTAAGATGGATGGTATAAGTATAAGTAAAAGTTTGAGACAACAAAATATTCATACTCCAATTTTAATGTTAACTGCAAAGGGTGAAATTGATGATAAAGTACTGGGGCTAAAATCTGGAGCAGATGATTATTTAGTTAAACCATTTGCTTTTGAAGAATTAGTTGCTAGAGTTCAGGCTTTGACTCGCAGGCCAGAGAAAATTACAAATTCCAAATTACACGTTCAAGGGACACGAAGTTTTTCAAATATTACTCTTGATATGAAAAAACAGGAGGTCATTAAAGATAATAAATTAATTGATCTTTCTAAAAAAGAATACCAACTTCTAGAGTACTTAATAAAAAATAAAGGTAAGACTCTATCCAAAGAAGATATAATAAGCCATGTTTGGAATTATGAATCAGATATCCTTCCAAATACAGTAGAGGTCTTTGTAAAATATTTAAGAAATAAACTTGGCAAAGACTTAATAGAAACAAGAAGAGGTTTTGGATATATTGTTAAATAACTATGAATTTATTCCAAAGCGCTAGAACAAAATTAACGTTATTTTATTTAACCATTATCATGGTTATCTCAATATTTTTTAGCTTCATAATTTTTAGGGGGGCAACAGCAGAACTAAATAGAATTGAGAATATGCAAAGACAGAGGAAGGCAAATCCTCAGTTTGTTATCGATCCAGATATAATAATTGAAACAAAAGCTAGAATATTTTTCTCCCTACTTACACTTAACGCAATTATACTTTGTATATCAGGACTCTCAGGATATTTCCTAGCAGGTAAAACACTTGATCCAATTGCAAAGATGATGGATGAGCAAAAGGATTTTGTGAGTAATGCGAGTCATGAACTCCGTACTCCACTTGCAGTATTAAAATCCCAAATTGAAGTTTCACTACGATCTAAAAATATTTCAAATAAAGAGGCAAAAGAAATACTTAAAAGCAATCTTGAAGATGTAAATAATATGGTTAGTTTGTCTAACTATTTATTAAAATTAAATAAATTCCAAATCGAAAATAGTAAACTTGATTTTAAAAAGATTGAGCTCTCAAAAGTTATTACTAAAGTTGTGAGAGATAAAAATATAAAATTGGATTTAGACAAAAGTGTTATTAAAGCAAATGATGATTCAATCTCAGAACTTATATCGATACTTGTTGATAATGCAATAAAATATGGTGAGGGTAAAGATATTAATATAACTTTAAAAAGTAAAGCGTTAAAAATTACAGATCACGGCGTTGGGATATCCGAGAAGGATTTACCTCATATTTTTGATAGATTTTACAGAGGTGACAAGGCGCGTAATCACGATGGTTATGGATTAGGATTATCAATTGCAAAACAGATAGCAGATATTCACGGAGCCAGAATTAAAGTAGATAGTAAATTAGGATTTGGTACTACTTTTAAGGTTATCTTCAGTTAACTTTAGTATTCTTCTATATATAGAAAAGAGGTGATTATATAAAGATGAAAAAACAAACATTAGCAGTTGTACTTGCACTAGGAGTAATAGCATCTGTTGGCTATTTTGGAAGTAGTTATGTAATGGCAGGGGATACAAATCCCATGCATGAGTCATTAATTACCAAAATTGCCCAGAAGTTTAACCTTAAAGAATCTGATGTAGAGGCTGTTTTTGAAGCTGTAAGAGATGAAAGACAAGAAGAGATGAAATCTCAAAGAGCAGAAAAATTATCTCAAGCAGTGAGAGATGGTGTAATTACAGAAGCTCAGAAGCAAACGCTTCTTGCCAAGATGGAAGAACATATTGGCGAAAGAAGGGAAAACAGAGAAGAGATGCAAAACTGGTACAAGGATCAAGGTATTGACGAAACAAAGCTTCGTGAATATTTAAGACCAGAAGGCAAGGGTAATGGGGAAGGTAGAGGTATGAGAATGATGGATCGATAAGTGTTCTAGAATATTCGTGGGGTTTTAAACAGGCCCCACGAATAGTTTTTTGATTTTTGTTCAAGTCCGTTTGTTGCTCCACATTGTCAAATAGTATACAATTTTAAAAATAATTTTAATTAAAAATGGAAAATAACGCACCAAATCAAAACATTGAAGTCAGACAAGAAAATAAAAAAGTTTCAGTATCAGTAGTTATTGGAATTGTTGTAGCCCTCCTTTTAGGAGTAGGTGCTTATTTTTATATGTCTAGTGGCAAGTCAAATAGTGATATAGAGAAAACATACAAACTTTCTGACATTTCAACAAATAACACAAAAGAAAGTTGTTGGACTGTAATTGATGGTAGTGTTTATGATTTAACAGATTTTATTTCAAAACACAAAGGTGGAGATAAAATATTAGCAGTTTGTGGTATTGATGGAACAGATTTGTTTACAGGTAAATCTCCAATGGGTAGGGTTCATTCTCAAATAGCAGTTAAACTTCTTGGTAGTATGAAAATTGGGCAACTTCAATAATACTCTTGACTCTAGCAACAAAGTTGCATAAACTACTCACATGAAGGCCTTAAATGAAGACTGTGGATCAAAGATCATCAAGATTCTAAGTAGAACAAATAAACCCGTAGAAGTATCTTCATTTGTTTCTAAAATTGGAGTAAACAAAACAACCGTTTATAGACAAATTGAAAAATTGTTAACTGAAAATGTAATAATTGAAGTAGAGTTGGGCGATGGTAAAAAGCGCTATGAACTCAAAAGTTTAGATCATCACCACCACCTAGTTTGTAAAAAGTGTGGTAGTCTAGAGGACATAGAATTAGATGAACATTTAATTCTAAAAGAAGTTTCTAGAAAAAGTAATTTTAAAGTAGAAGATCATAGTCTAGAGTTTTTTGGTTATTGTGTAAAATGTATCTAAACATGGAAATACTAAATTTGTTGTTATTGGCATTGCTTGGAAGTGTAATTGCACTTTTAGGAGGTGTAGTTTTTTTGTACAACAGGAATTTATCAAGTTTTCTTGAAAAACACGCTGTTCCTTTTGCTGCCGGTGTTTTGGTTACAGTCTCATTGGTTGGATTAATTCCAGAGGCAGAACACGAAATAGGAGAATCTGTTTACTGGATAGTTTTAGCTTCATTTCTTGGTGTTTATATATTTGAAAGATTGTTTTTTGATATTCATCATCATGGGGAAGAAGACGGTCATAGGCATAAAATTAAAGAATCATCAACTGGTTTAGTTGTTTTTGGAGACACAATTCATAATTTTATTGACGGTGTAGCAATTGGAGCAGGATTTTTGATTGATCCAACAATTGGTTTAGTCGTGGCTTTTTCAACATTTTTACACGAGGTTCCTCACGAGATAGGGGATTTTGGTATTTTACTAAAAGCAGGATGGAAAAAAACAAAAATACTAGTTGTTAATATTATTTCTTCGCTCATGACTGTTGTGGGTGCCTTTACAGTTTACTTTTTCAGCCATAGTGAAACTCTGAATGGAACATTAATGGCTATTTCTGCTGGTGTATTTTTATATCTTGGAGCTAGTGACTTCTTGCCAAAAATTGAGAGTGATAATAAGAACAAGTTTAAATCAATCCTCCCATTAATTTTAGGCTCTTCAATAATTCTTGCAACAATTTTGTTGTTACCTCA
>CAZGHY010000059.1:1192-5212 GCA_964526015.1 uncultured Gammaproteobacteria bacterium | reverse complement strand
CGTTCCGACGCCAATTCTGACGGAAATGTTGATTATCCGACAGCGTGAAGCCTGCATGTTACCTGCCTCTTGATCGCTGAATTACTCCATCACGTACCGTAAACGCTGCTGAATGTCGGTGTGGAAGTTTAAATAGGGAGAATTATGGTGATTCCTTAGGTGAAGATAATTGGCGTCCTTAGGGAAGTAGCTTGGAGTTCATAAAACTGTCAAAACATGGTGGAAAACTGATGCTGGCTATCTGCGATTAGGGAAGTAGGAGGGCCGACTGGGTGGGGTTTTGGTAGCTTGGGAGCGTCGGGCTACGAAGTCAGTACATCAGTCTCTGTCTCTGTGTGTGACTTTGTGAATTCGTCAACAGTTGTATTTGACATGGTTTCACTGTTTGTATAATGCTTAGTGGCAATGACTAAAGGGTATGTGAAGCTGTTTAGCACGCTGGTAACGTCGAGTATCTGGAGTGAGGATGACAAGACTCGGCTGGTGTGGATCACGATGTTGGCGTTATCGAATCGGGATGGGGTTGTGGAGGCGGCGTTGCCGGGGTTGGCGAGGGCGGCGAATGTGACGGTTAAGGACTGTGAGGCGGCTATCAAGCGGTTGATGGAGAAGGACCCTTATTCGAGGTCGAAGGAGTTTGATGGGCGTAGGATTGAGCCGTGTGATGGCGGGTGGTTGATACTCAATCACGGCAAGTATGCGGAGATGTTGAGTCTGGAGTCACGGCGCGAGTATTTTCGGATCAAGCAGAAGGAGTATCGGAGGCGCAGCAAGGAGGCGGTGAAGGGGATAAGCATCAAGGAGATGGTGCGTCAGAGGGTTGAACTTGAGGACAATGATTTACCTTAGCACCAGTGAACTTTATGGGATGTTTCTCCAGTCTGACTTTTGGACTGATCTGGCAAGGAGAAACAAGCTGGCGTCTCGCAACCGGTGTGTGCGTTGTGGGTCTGCGGCTGGGCTTCAGTCACATCATCGTGTTTACCGTGAGAACTGGTTTGACACGCGGCTGGAAGATTTGGAATGCCTTTGCCGGGATTGCCATGAGCGGGCGCACGATATTCACCTTACGCCGCGCTTGAATGCCATTGGGGAAATGATTCTGGCCGGGCGTGAGGTCAATGATGAAGATCGCAGTTTTCTGGCCAAGACGGCGGCGTCGAAGATTGTGGATGCGAGCGAGGTACGGCGTGCTGGCCGGCTGCTTACACTGGAGTGCTCGAATCGGATGCGGAGGATGCCAGAAAGGCCGGTGACGCCACGTCCGGCCAAGCACGGACTGTCACCCGAACAGCAGGCCAATTACGAATTGCTGATGGATCGCGGCAGGTTGTGAACGTGAGGTAAACCCATCATTTTTTCTCCCTGCTGGCGATGACGATCTGGTCATCGGCCTCGCGCCAGCCAACGCGGAAGGAGTCTTTGAACTGGCCGAGATTAACCGGCATGTCCGCGCCTATGCAACGGCAGCACCAGCCGGCGAGGAACGCGGGCAGGAGCGGGGCATGGCCGCTGGAGAGTTCACCCCAGCTTTTGCAGACGACGGACCAGCGGATTAACGCGAGGTCGAGGGGAAGCAAGAGGGCTTGGTTTGGCTGTGGTGGTTCGTTCATGGTTGTTCTTCCTTTCTCAATGGACACCACTCGGGCTGTTTGGCGAACAGGCTCTTGCTGATGGAGCGACCGTGTTCGGCCATGCGCGCCCGAAGATCAATCTGCTTGTCCCTGATTTTTGGGTCATCAGAAAGTGGGCTGACGTTGTTGGCCTCGGGGTGCATACACACCCACCAGTCCCACACGTTGCCCGGCCCGCCGCGCATTCCACCGTTGGATTTCAGATGCGGGCAGGGTGAGCAGCGCTGCTCTCTCCGACTCGGTATGTTATGAATTGTTGGCATAAGGCTTTACTCCATCCACGCCACGCAGCCATCGGTCATGCAACGGGCGTGGACATGGCCGTTGTAGGGGGAGCGAGCGTATCTGAGCTTTCCAGTCTTGCAAACTGGGCAATCCATTTCACCCGCTCCAGAATAGTAATTGTCCTGCGGCTTGTGCCAGCGATGCTCACACTCAGGATCAAGCGGCTTCACGTTTACATCACCACTCTTGGCCCGCAGTTTTAAGTCCTCAAGAATGGCTTTCCGGGCAATTTCAATCCGGGCAAATCGCTCTTTGAATTCCTCATTGCTCATAGCGGTTCACTTTCTCTTTTGTTTCACGCGACGAATCTCCAGACGATCCAGATGGTCAGGATGTGCCACACGTTGTCCACCACAATGACGCTCCACGGCGCGCAAGGCCCGGTGGCGAATTTGGTTTGCCCGATGAGCTCCATCCAGTGCGTGATGACGTCGGTGTGATCTTGAATGATGTGCGTTGCAATGAGAATGGCTGGAATGGTGCCTTGGACTGGCCATCCGGCGAACAGGCAGACCGAAAGCGTCCAGAGTATGCAATGAACGAGGCAGGGACCTATATCCCGCTTCTTGTTCAAGGCCATCCAGTCATTTTGCAGGAGGTAATCGCCAACGAGATGGCCTACGATGGCGCTTGCCAGTGATTCATGAGTGTTCATGTGGTTTTTGTTCTGCGGCGAGTTGCTGTTTCAAGTTCTTCCGCTGGGTGGCTTCAACCTGACTCAGCGCCGTATCAAGATGGTACTCGGGCATGACATCAACGGTGACATCAATGGGCCGGTCTAGGTGTTGCGGCGCGTAAATCCGCTTGAACATCATGCGTTGGTCATCGGTTAAAGTTTTCAGTCCTTGCTTGATGGTTTCTCTGGCGAATTTAACAATGGTTGGATTCATGGCAGTGGTGTTGGTAGTGAGTTGGCGGGCAGATAAAGCGGGTGAATGGGTTCGTTGGTTTGAGTGAGCTTGAAGTGCATCAAGCGGTGTTCGGCCAGCAGTTGGCGCACATGCCGGGAGCGGTTCTGATGCGCGCCGTGATTGCCCCAGCACGCGACAATCAGTTGCGACTGCCCGGCACAGTCCAGCAGGTGCTTGTCGTTTTCCACCCCCACCGGTTCGGCCTGCGCCTTCATCTCATTGGGGTCGGTGGCCCGGTACGCAAACAGGTTGGTCATCAACATGCGTGTGAATCCCCATTGCTTGGAGAAGTCAATGAGCCGGCGGATGGTTGGATCGTTGATCGTTTCATCCGCCGTGCTCGGGTTCAGGCCGATGAACATGATGGTGTTGCCGGTGAAGGGCCTTTCGGCAAAGGAAAACTCCACCGGCAACAGCCGGGTCAGCACGTACCGATACTTTCGGCAGGGTGAAAAGATGCAGCGCATGTCAGTTCGTCATCCGGTAATTGCCGCTGTTTTCGAGTCTTTCAATCCGTTGTTGTACCAGTATTTGGCGTGGCTATCCACGATTCCACCGCATTTGGAACAGCGCCAGCGTTTGAACAGCGGCTTGTCCGGGGTGGCATCATCGCTGAAATCATGCGGCAGTGGGCAGGCGCCGAGCCTCCGGGTGTTGGCCCTGACTTCAGCGATGATTTGATCGGTGTCAATCATGACAGCGGGGTATTCTCCACGCCGCGCGCCAAGCGGTCCTTGGTTCGCGCATTGAGCGAGTTCAACGCCTTCTCACAATTCACGATGGCGTCCGCCGTCTCCTGACTGGGCAGCTTGGCGTACAGGTTTTTCAGCCGGTCAATGAGCATGGCGAGGACTTCCTCGTTTGTCGTGCCGTTGTTGACGGTGATGAACTTCGTGCTCTCTTCGTGCTCGCGCTGCTTTTCGATGAACTGAAGCGTCTGGTTTCCGGTTTCGATGATTCCGATTTTGCGACCAAGCTCCGAAGCCAGCGTTACGGCCTTTGTGACTTGCTCAGAGCATCCGCAAGCCTCAATCGCGAGGCACAGTTCGTAGGCTTCTTTTCGCAGCCCTTTGCTAACATCGTTTGACGGGGGGTTTGGCTCGTGATTCTCCAGTTCGTATTTATGGCCGGGGGTCAGTACTTTCATGGTTTGCTTTCGTTGTTGTCTGTTGTTCAGTTGTCGGTGTCTG
>CAZGHY010000059.1:0-1092 GCA_964526015.1 uncultured Gammaproteobacteria bacterium | reverse complement strand
GCCGGCGTGATGAACGATGCGGCGCAATCGCACAGGTCCACAAACTGGGTGTGGTCAAAGAGAAACGTGTAGGACGAAGCGTCTCCTGCCACGCCGCTGCGCTCATACCGCAAGCTTTTCAACGACATCGCAAGCTCCAACGCTTCGTGCAACAACACTTCGACAACGCTGTCCCACCGATCGTACTCAATGCTGACCTTGATGCGCGGCGGCGCTTTGTCGTCCGGATTGGTGAAGAAACAGCCGCCGCATTCGTGCGTCAGCGCATAGAGGTCAACAGCGATGCACCCCAGCGGGAAAGTGCCGACGAATATCTGAGACGGCGTTGTGATGGTTCGCTTTGGCTTCTTCATTTTCGCTTGTCCTTCCATTTGAAAGGGATTTCCGGGACGATCCACAAATGGCGCATGTTCGCCACGTTCACGATGTATTTGTCGGCGGGGAATATCTCCACCGCATCGCGCTCGCCATAGCCGCATTCGCGCTTGAGCCGTTGCAGGGTTTCCCAGTCGAAGCCCTCTTTCCAGCCTCCGGAATCGTCCAGTTCGGTGCGGCAAAACGAAAGCCGGATCGTGCCGTCGTCATTATGGAATTCCTGACAGAGAAATTCCCGGGAACGCCAGACTTTGTGCGGAATGTGCGCAACGGAACACGGTGGCCATTGGGAGCGCGGAACTTCCATCATCACCTTGGGCCAACGCTTGTTTTCCTCGTGAAGAAAGCGGCGGCGCTGGCGTAGTTCTTTTGGGCTCATGGTAAGAATGGAAGGGTTTTCATTTGCATTCCGTTTGCTCCCGGATGACCTCCACCCCCGTATTTCTTGGCAATGGAAAGAATGTCCGTCTCTTTCCCGTCAATCCGATACATCGAAACGCGCCAATCATGGCCGGTGAACGTGAAGCCCAGCAACGCCTCATGGTGTGGTTTGATGCCCGCCTCAAAAAGCTGTGACCGGATGTCGCATTCGTGCGAGTTGCACGCTAGAAACTTCACCCCCTCGAATTCAACGTCAAAACCTTGTTGCGTGATGACGTCGAGATATTCGTTGGCGCGGGCGAATTGCAGAATTGTGCCGCCTTCCAACAAGTCAGC
>CAZGHY010000058.1:3851-5266 GCA_964526015.1 uncultured Gammaproteobacteria bacterium | reverse complement strand
ATTTTAAAAATTTTAGACTACTACAAAGATTTGTGGAGTATTTCGTATCTATCTGGTCTTGCAAGTTGGGATTTGGAAACATATATGCCTAAAAAGGCATCAAGTTATAGAGGTGAGGCTATGGCAAGAGTCTCTACAATTAGACAAAAATTATTTTTAGATAAAGAATTTGTTGGTTTAATAAATAAAGCAAATGATGAAAATAATTTAACTGATCAGGAAAAAGGGGTAGTTAGAGTTTTAAATCAATCATTAAAGCTATATCAAAAAGTTCCAAGTAGTTTTTTGGAAGAATTTGAAAAACTTACAAGCAAATCAACTGTAGTTTGGGCAGAAGCAAAGGAAAAGAATGACTACACCATGTTTGCTGGTGATCTTGAAAAGATATTTGATATGAATCGGCAGCTTGCAGACTATTTAGGTTATGAAGATTCACCATATGATGCACTTCTTGATCTTTATGAAGAAGGTTTAACAAGTAAAACTGTCAGTAATTTTTTCAGTGAAATTAAAAATCCTCTGCAAGATCTATTAAAAAATATTATTACCTCGAAAAAATACCAAAAATCACATTGGCTTGAAGATCAAAAGTATGACAAAAATGAGTTGTCAAAATTAAATGACAAAATATTAAAAAGTTTTTGGGGTGATTCAGAAAGATTAAGAATTGATACCAGCAGTCATCCTTTTACAATTTCATTTAATAAAAATGATACAAGAATAACAACAAGATACCATCAAAAAGATTTTGCAAGGTCACTTTTTGCAACTATTCACGAATTTGGCCATGCACTATATGATTTGCAGTCGTCAGATGCTTTAGAAATGACACCAATTGCAGGAGGTGGTAGTTTAGTCATCCATGAATCTCAATCTCGTTTCTGGGAGAACCATATTGGTCGTAGTATGGAGTTTATAAAAAAGTTTAAAAAAGATATGGAACATGCTGTGGGTTGCGATTTAGATACAAATGATTTGTATCTTTATTTTAATAAAGTTAGCCCAAATTTATTACGAGTTGAATCAGATGAGTTAACTTATCATTTTCATATAATGCTAAGGTTTGAAATTGAAAAGGGGATAATTGAAGGAAAATTAAAGGTAAAAGATTTAAAAGAAATATGGAATCAAAAAATGACGGAGTATTTAGGAATCACTCCAACTAAAGATTCTGAAGGCGTTCTTCAGGATATTCACTGGGCGCATGGAAGCGTTGGTTATTTTCCTACATACAGTTTAGGCACATTTTTGGGTGCACAGTGGGAAGAAAAAATAACAGGTAATCCAAAAAAATGGCTTGAAAAAAATATTCATCAGTTTGGAAGCACCTATACATTAGAAGATTTATTAAAGAAAAATAACATGGATTATGATCCATCTGTAAATATAAAACATCTTCAACAAAAATATAAAAA
>CAZGHY010000058.1:0-3751 GCA_964526015.1 uncultured Gammaproteobacteria bacterium | reverse complement strand
AATTTTTTGCCTGTTGACACTAATGTACCACTTAATTATAGTGTGGATAGTTAAGGTAGGCAAAAGATATAATAATATGGATGAAACTAAACCAAAGAAAAAAGTAAAACTTGAAGATTTACCTGATTTATTAACAGTTAGGGAAGTAAGTGAAGTTCTTCGCGTTTCACCACTTACAATAAAAAGATGGGGTAAAAGAGGAAAACTGCCAGCAATTCGTATTAATTCAAGAGGGGATAGAAGGTACAAAAAAGAAGCAATTCTTTGGCTTCTTGGTATCCAATCAAGAGATTAATTTATCAATTAAGAAGTGTAGTAAACAGATCTTCCCTTACCGTGAACTAAGATCATTCCAAGGTTTACAATTTTAGAAAGATCTCTGGAGGCTGTAATCTGACTAACGTTATACATTTTGCATACATCTCTATTTGTTATTTTTGCATCTGGGTTATACAGGTATTCTACTATCTGTTTCTGTCTATCGGTTAGCTTCCATCCATTGTTTGGTTGATTGTCTGGTTTTTGCAGAATCTCAAGTACTTTTTCCATGCTCAACTTTAAACCATCTGTGTAATACTCAAGCCATTTTGTCGCATTTTTGTTTTTTTCAATTGACTTTGTTGCTTCTTTTAAAGATATGAGATCGTTTCTATAATAATCCTCTAGAACTAATAGGCCTCTTAGATTGTATCCATGCTTTGCGAGTATCAAATGAGAAAGTAATCTAGCAACTCTACCAGTTCCATTTTCAAATGGTGATAGCTTAATTATCTCTATTTGAAGTAGGCCAGATTGGATTATTGGGTGTTCGTTGCCAAGTTCTACAAAATTTAATATTTTTCCTACTAAATCTTCTTTTGATTTGTAATATGTTGAAGTTGAACCAAACGTGCTTTTGCAAGAAAAATCATAAATATTTAAAACATCCTTTGTTGTTAGTAATTTTTTTGATGCTGACCAATTCTGGTAGATTTCGTTAAGGGTTTTGTAATAAGAAACAACTTCTTTTTCTGACTCCTTTAGTTTTTTAGGTAGAGGTTTGGTAATTAACTTAGACATTTGAGCTTTGCTTAAAGGGTTACCTGCTAAGGTTAATCCCCAATAAGTCTTGTTAATATTTGCATTCCATCTATGTCTGATTTCGTTTTTTGGATTAACAGGTGTCAATAGTACCTCTTTTAATAAGGCATCTATTTTATTTATATTTGCCTTTATTTTGTCAGATAAATTGTATGAAAGGTTTACCATATTCTCTTAAGAATGATTAATCGTATCAATATCGTGTCATTGGTGTCAATAGTCAAATTTATATTATTTTGAGGCTGAATTAGTAAAATAAGATGTGATTATGAATAGATAATTAGGTATTGAAAATACCTATTGACAAGAGTTTTTGCTAGGAACATACTGATATTATGTTAATAATTGGAGGTGAGCTTTATTAAATGCTAAGAAATATTGGAGCAACTGAAATTATAGTAGTCGCAGTTTTACTTTTGGTGTTCTTTGGGGGTAAGAAATTACCAGAACTTGCAAAAGGAATCGGTGATTCGATCAAGGAGTTTAAAAACGCAATGAAAGATAAATAAAGTTAAAATTTATTTTACTTTCAATTAATAAAAAAATATGTTTTCTGCCCAGAATAAAATACATAAAAAGACAACCGCTCTTGTTTTGGGAGTGGTTGTCTTGTTAATGTCTATAGAAGATGCACGCGCAGTATCTATGCAAAGTTGTGGTACATCTTCTAGTTGTACAGTGGGTGAGTATCTGTACGATGATAGCTATGCACCAGATTTGTCAGGTGTATGTGAATTGAATTCTAAAAATCCTGATGGTACAAGTTATATAACTTCTCAAGGATTAACTGCTACTGCTGATGGATGGTATGGTCATACTTTTACTACAAATACAACAGAGGGTTATTACCGAAGCGAAATTTGTTGTGATGTTGGCGCTGATCATATGTGTATAGATAAAAGCTTTGAGGTAAAGGCTGAAAGTGCTGGTACTAACTTGACAACATCTGATATAGCATCGAGTGTTTGGGGTTATTCAGGAAGAACTTTGACCAGCTTTAATAGTCTCATTTCTGATATCTGGTCATATGGTACGCGGACTTTGAGTAGTGGTGTTAATATCAACGCAACTGTTTCTTCATCTGAGCTTGAATCTATAAAAAAGACTGCGAGCGAAACAAGGTTGTTAGTCGAAGAATTAGTTAATAAGCCAATTATTGAAAATAGTTTGGAAGAAGTCCAAGATATTGACTTGAGTGAAAGGATAGAACGTAGCAAAAAGGTAACAAATGAAACGTATATGAATCTTTTGTTTGTTGATACTACTATTAACAAGACAAATAAAGAATGGAATTCATTAACCGATAGACAAATTTTAGACAATTTAACTGACGTTTCAAATTTAATAGGTGGTGACAGTGATTCTTCAAGTGACGATTCTTTGTTTGGAAGAGTAAATTTCTTAAGAAGCACTTGGGGTATTAAAGAGAGTGACGACCTGTATGAAGAGATAAAAGCAATTAAGAATAGTACAGATTATGTGTTAACTGGAATTGCTAGCTATGGAAAGAGTAAAAATTTGCAAAAAGAAGTTAGTAGTATCAGTGCATATCTAAAAGTATCTGAAAAAGTATTAGCTCAAATTAATAAAAAAATAACAGAAGTTGAAAGCCTATCAAAAGTTATCGATAGTAATTTGGCTGACGTTGATAGAATTTTGGGGTCTTGGACTACAAATTCGTATAACGATATTAAATCGACAGTTGATTCTCTATATAAAAATGTAATAACAATTAATAAAGTTCCAAAAGGTCAAAGCGTAATTGATTCTGTCTATTCTGATATCAGTGGTGAGAAAAAAAATAAAAATAAAGTATTAGGCCTTCGTGCTTTACTTTTTGCGAATAAAAAGATGTTGATCGGTGGTCAAAAATTAGCATTTTCTGCAAATTGGATGGAAGAGGGAAGTATTGTTATTAAGACTTTAATTACAAATCCATCTACATTGATTTCTCAAGATGTACCACTTAAATATTATCTTCCAAAAGAACTTAAAAAAGAGCATATTATTGATGCGGATGCTGGCGTAACTGTTGATTATGATACTGAAAAGGATCAGTTGTATGTGGCTGGAGATTTTAAATTAAAAGCGGGAGAAACGAAAACAATTAAAGTTAGGGTTGAAGACGTTTGGGTAATTTCAGAGTCAGAAATTACAAGCTTGGCAAAACAAGCAGAGGAATTAATTAAACCTTTAGAAAAAACATCATATTATGCACAGGGAATTACGCTCAAAAGTGATATAGATGTAAATCTTGTTAAAGCGAAAGATTTATTAAAGGATGGGATTACACCAGAAGCAAAAATTAAATCGTACAGAGAAGCGATTTTAGAAATCCTATCTGCAAAAGAAAAGATTGAAAAGCTAAAAGATATGGTGAGTCAGGCAAGTAATTCAGGCTCTATCTTAGGATTCGTTGGAGGGTCGCAAGCAATCGCTGTTTGGGGCGTTGTTTTGGCAATAGCAACAGCTTTTGTGTTCATGACTTTATACATGAGAAAATTGCTGGGTGTAAAAGAATCCAAGAAAGCAGTTGTTACAGTTCAGAAAACAAGTAATATGGATAAATTCGCAGTGTTTTTAGTTGTGGCTACAATTTCAGGTTTACTAAGTTCAATTGCAGTTAAAAAGATTGGTTTACCACTAGTAGTATCGGCAAGACAAAGCCAAG
>CAZGHY010000057.1:0-5396 GCA_964526015.1 uncultured Gammaproteobacteria bacterium | reverse complement strand
GTAATATTGCATTATACAATGAGTACAAAGCGATATTCCAGATTAGCCTCAGTTGAAGAAAAAAGAAATGTCAAAAATGCATATAAATATGTAGTCTGGTCAATTATTGCCTTAGTTTTACTTATCTTCTTAGGAATACCAACACTTGTTCGTTTTGCAGGGTTTATAGGAGATATTGCAAAATCAGACAAACCAGTTGAACTAAATGATATTACGCCACCTGCACCACCACAATTTGATGATCTACCAGAAAATACAAATGTCGAGACACTGCAAATTACAGGCCAGTCAGAAAACGCAGCAACGATTAAAATTAGAGCCAACAATAATAACAGTGAAGTTGTTGCCAATAGTGATGGTCAGTTTAGTTTTACATTCAACTTGGACAAAGGAGAAAACACAATTGATGCAACTGCCACAGATTTAGGTGGAAATCAAAGCACTCAAACACAAACTTATAGAATATATTATGATAATCAGGACCCAGAATTGACAATTGAAAGCCCAAGTGATGGATCGTCTTTTTTTGGAAGTGGACAAAGACAACTAACCATTAAAGGAGCAGTTGATGAAAATGTAGATCTTAGAATTAATGACAGATTTGTATCATTAAAAGATGATTTTAGTTTTACTTTTGCAACTACACTTTCTGAGGGCGAAAACAAATTTGAAATCAAAGCAACAGACCCTGCAGGTAATGAATCCTCAACTTCTTTGACTGTCACCTTTAGTCTCTAACCCAAGTAAGGCAAACAACCAAAACATAATGTGTGGGTAGAATAAACTGTTTGCAAACAGACTATGAATTAACACAACAACAAAACTAATTATTAAAGTATAACTCTTTGGAATTTTAACAATAAAACTTACAAACATAATTAATCCAACTACACCAGTTGTTGCTATTAAAAATAAAATAGATGAGTCAGAACCATTACAGCCATGTGAATCTGTATTAGTATCCCCCAGATATACTTGTCTGGCTTTACAGATATTGTTAAATCCTACACCAAGTACTGGAGAATTTTTAATTATTTCTACGGTCTCTACATAATTAGTTAATTTATTATTTCCACTTACAGTCCTTGCAAGGTTTGTACCTTCTCCAATGTTCTTAGGAAGAAATAAAATTACTAATGCGAAAAATAATATTGCATAATATTTCTTTTTAAAAAGTAGAAACAAAACTGCAATTAGATATGATGATCGAGAGTAGGTAAAGGCCAAACTAAATAATAAGAAATAAATAATTATTTTAAGATTATGCCTAAATGCAAGGATAGCTCCAAGAACAAAAATTAATCCCAAATAGGTAGGATCTAGAAATGTTCCAACCATTCTTAAGAGATGATCGTCCCAACCTAAGTATTTTAAAGCTGTTAAATCAGACCAGATTAAATATTGAAGCCAACCGAAGATAGCACTAGCTACAGCTACAGTAACCAGTCTTTGACTATTAGCTTTTAGATCTGAACTAAAATTTGAAATGTAAATTGCAACCATGGAGTAGGACCAGAGACGGAGTAAATAAAGTGCAGAGTGAATAGAGAATAGTGAATAGTTAAGAATTAAACCAAAAACGCAAGACAATAGAAAATAAATAAAATACTTATACCATTCTGGATATTTTGGACGAATCCACAAAGTAACCATCGCAAGCAAAAGAACAGCAACGTCAAACAGATTTACAAATCCAATTTTAAACAATTGTCCAAACGGAAATATAACTAGTATTGCAAAAAATATAATTTTGACCATGCAAGATATGAGTGTAATGACTGCATTATACTAAATACAATGTTTTTAGACTTAAATAATGTTACAAAAAACTTTGCAACTGGAAACAATATTATCTTAAATATTGAAGACTTTTTGCCTTCATCCAAATTAGCCTTAGCATGAATATCTGAATAATAATTAATTTTTTTTACGTAATCAGATAGGTTTACGGCTGTGTTATGAATAATATAATTATCTAATCTACCAACATTTTTAATATCCCAAATTTCATGGACAGGTCTTTTCCATGTTACAAACTTTTTCTTTCCTAATCTAACGATATTGTCATAACCTATATATTGTCCCAAAAAATAATTTTTGCGTTTTAAAATGTAGCCGTCATATCTATCAGACAAATGTGGAAGTGGCGCTGATAATTTTTCGTCTGAATCTAAAAACAAAACCCAATCAGTTTTAGCTTTTCTTAAAAGTTCGTTACGTTCTTTTGCAAAGTCAGTAATATTACTCTTTTTTAAAATTAATATTGTTAGACTCCTCATATATTGTATATTTTAACATTTGGTCGGTTTTGACTGGTTCATTTCCATACATCCACATTAAATATATATAATTTTGAGCATAATCATCATCATAATAGTCAAAATCTCCTACTCTCTTTAGATTAAATTGGCGTCCATTTGCATCTTTCAAAATTTCTTTTGATATCTCTACCTGTCTATAATAATTACCTTTTTTATAAAACCATTTATCAGAAAGGTAAAATGGTAAATTAAATATAATTAGGAGTATTAATAGTAAAAACAAGTTAACCTTAAACTTACTTAATATGTACGCAATAATAATTGTGATAATAGGCGCGACAGTAACATAATAATGCACTGGGACATTTCCGTGTACCAACAATCCTAAATAACTAAATATAAATAATAAAATAATTAAAACCATATTAATTTTATAAATCTATAAGGAATCCACATCATAAGTTTTATAATCGGATCAAATTTATTTTGGACATTAATAATTAAAAATGGAATATTCGGAATCAAAAAAAATAGCAAAGAATAAAAACAATTTTTAATTGTAATTAACTTTCTTTCCTTAGGTAATAACCCGTATCTATTAAAAATAAAAACAGTAGCAAGACTTGCAAAAATTAAAACCAAAACGGACAAATGAAAATTAAAAATAATGCCTAGAATGAAAAAGCTAATATAAAATTGAGTATCACTTTTCTTTATCCCTTTAGCAAAAAAATGAATAAACAAAAAGCTTAATGGAACTGCAAATAAATAAAAACGAGAGTAACGAAACAATGTTAACCAAAAAGGTGAAAACAAAATTAAAAACGTTGAGATAATTGCTGTTCTTCTATCAACAATTTCTCTAACTACGATAAAGCATAAAATTGCTGTCACAATTTGAAGCACTATAAACATAAAATGCACAACAAGTGGGCTAAACCCAAATATTTTAAAAACAAGTATCATTATCCAGTAAAAAAGTGGACCTAAATCGATCCAAGCATGACCAGTTGGAGGACCTATTAGTGGAATTGTATTTGATAAAATGTAGTTTTTTATTTCTATATAATTTAGAGCCACTTCACCGTCAAAGATAATTTGATTTTCAAGAAATGATTTAAGGATATCAAAGAATATCATCATGAATCTAAATGAAATCTAAAATATTTAACATAATATAGTACGAGTATTGGAATAGTTAGTAACGTTGCAATTATTGTTGCATACCCTGCTCCTAATATTCCAAATATTTTAACTAGAGGATACAAAATTGCAACTAAGCAAACTGTCGAAAACAAAGTAATGTAAGTAACAACTTCTTGTTTATCAATTCCCAAGAAAAGTGAGAAAAAAGAATTTGAAATTGCTTTTAACATTCCATAAATAGCTAAAATTTGCAAAACCGGAGCAGCAGAAATCCATGTTTCCCCAAGTACAAACCTAATTATTTCTACTGGGAATTTAAATACGATATATCCAAAGGGTATTACTAGCATACAAATAATTATTAGGGTTTTTAGAAATGCATTTCTAAGCCGAAATCTATCATTCTTTAAATTTACATAAATTGGAAAAGTTACCTTATTAAATACTTCGCCAACTTCAGAAACAGGAAGAGTTGATATTTTATATGCTTGCTGATAAATTCCAAGACTTGCAGTTCCCATTACCCTACCAACCACAATATCATCAATGTTTTGAAATAAATAATTAGCGATACCAGCTCCAGTAATCCATTTACCACGATTAATAACTTCCATAGTTTTTTCTTTTTCAAATATAAACTTAGGAGTTGGCTTAAAGTAAACAAATGAAAGTATGACTTCCAGAATTGTTGAGGCCAGCATGGCCCATACAAAACTGTTTTCTGATTTTGTAATAACACCTAGTCCAATTGCAAAAATTGCATCGACAAAAAATATTACAGAATCATACTTAAATTGTTTGTTAAACTCCAAATTCTTTTGATACTTAATACACGAAGGGTTTATAAAGCCACGAATAATTGGAACTACAGAAACTAAGTATAAAATATAATCAGCATTTTGATTTTTAAAATAACTTGCGATAAATGGCGCAAATACAAAAATTAAGATACCGATTATAAAACCTCTAATAATTGAAACTACCCAAGCAGAATTAATATATTCATCAATTTTTTCTCTTTGTTGTACTAAAAAAACATTAATTCCTGTCTCAGTTAACATCTCCAGAAATCCCAAGACAAGAGTGGCAATGCCATAAATTCCAAATTGTGCAGGTATTAAAATACGTGCAAGGATTGCAATTTTTATTAGAGCTAGGAGTCGTGTGAATACACGCAAACCTCCCATCCAGCTAATTCCTTTTAAAGCAGTTTGAAAGTATCCCATGACTAAAACCAATTATACAACTAAAATCTGAGATGAACTGCAGGCAGATTCCCCATAGACCAGCTTTTCTGTATGCGTATGCTACATAGAAAGTAACGTACACAAAAAACAAAAAACTGTTTACAAAAAACAATACCACTCCAAATATATATCTTAAAAATATTGTTAATACTTTAATATTATGTGTTTGCCATTTTTTAACAGGGTGCCACCAAATTCCTGATTGCGCATCACCTTTTGCATAATTTTTTATTTTTTTCATAAAGAGAAAAATGTTCTCTGGCATATACCAATCAACAATTGCATTTTTGGCAACAACAAACTTAGCTCCGACATTAATAAGATTCAGATTAAAAATAGTATCCTCTGCAGTATCATTTAAACTTTCCGGAAATCCTCCTGCTTTTTTCCATATGGTCTTTGTAAATGCCATTGATCTAGCAGATGGCAGAAAATCAGAATCAATATTTTTTTCAGAAACACCTAAAAAAACTGCTTCTGCTTTCTCAAAGTTATTCCTGGCAACCATTTTGTAAAAACCACTAACAACATCAACATTCTCGTTTTTAAATGGATCGGTTAACTTTTTAAGCCAATCTTTGTGGGGAATACATCCCGCATCTGTAATAGCAATAATTTCATTCTTTGCTTTTTTAATTGCGATGTTACGACCTTCAGATCTTGAGCAATTATTATAATCTTTGGCATCAATAACTATAATTTCATCAGGTTTTAATGTTTGATTATTTAAAGCATTAAGAAG
>CAZGHY010000056.1:0-5534 GCA_964526015.1 uncultured Gammaproteobacteria bacterium | reverse complement strand
TTTGGTGGAGCAGAGAGGGTTCTTTTGGCACTCCACGAAATGTTTCCAGATGCTCCTCTCTATACGTCTTTGTATAACAAAGAAAATGCAAAATGGGCTGACGTTTTTCCAAAAGTCTATACATCTTTTCTCCAGAATATTCCAATTCTAAAAAACCACCATGAACTTTTAGGCTGGTTAATGCCAATGGCCTTTGAGCAATTTAATTTTGATAAATATGACTTAGTGGTCAGTGTTACTTCAGAGGCTGCAAAAGGAATAATTACAGGCACTAAGACTCTACATGTTTGTTATTGTTTAACCCCGACAAGATATCTTTGGAGTGGAGAAAAGTTTTATTTGGAGAATCCTCCAAAAATATTTAAAATGTTTCCGTTTTATAAGATAGTTTCTTGGCCTTTTTTGACCTATGCAAAATGGTGGGATAAAGTCGCATCACAAAGACCAGATAAATATATTGCAATATCTACAGAAGTGCAAAGGAGAATCAAAAAGTATTATGATCGGGACTCTGAAATAATTTACCCCCCAGTTCCTAAATTAATTTCAAACAATAATAGTTCTCATCCTAAGAATTCTCAATATTTCTTTATACATGGTCGTTTTGAGCCATATAAAAGATTAGATTTAGTGATTGATGTCTTTAGGCAAAACAAATCCCCCTTGGTTGTTTCAGGAAGTGGCTCAGAATTTGATAAATATTCAAAAATGCATTATCAAAATATCAAATTTATTAGAAAACCGACAGATGATGAGCTGGCCGAATTATATTCAAACGCAAAAGCTTTTTTAATGCCACAAGATGAAGATTTTGGTATAACTGCAGTTGAAGCGCAAAGTTTTGGCGTACCTGTTATTGCTTATAAGCGAGGAGGTGCGCTTGATACTGTTATTGATGGAAAAACAGGAGTTTTTTTTGATAATCAATCTGTTTCTAGCCTCAAGGACGCGATTGCAAAATTTGACACGATGAGGTTTAATAGTGGATACTTAATTGCTAACGCAAATAAATTTAACGTAACTATCTTTAAGAGGAATATTGTAGAATATATTAAAAATAAATTATGAAAGTTGTAATATTTTGTGGAGGGTACGGAACCAGAATGTGGCCTGTGGGCAGAAAAAGCTTTCCTAAGCAGTTTTTTCCTGTTGTTAGAGGTCGATCTTTTTTTCAAATTTCATATGATAGGTTTAAAAAAGGTTTTAAACCTGAAGATATTTTTGTTTCAACTGAAAAAAAATACCAACATTTTATCCGTGAGCAAGCACCTGATTTACCAATTGAAAATATTATTGTTGAACCTGAAAGGCGCGACTCGCTTGGTGCGATTGGTTTAGTATCGGCGATAATAAACAAGAGGTTTGGAAATGAGGTTATGTTTTTTTCTTGGTCTGATCATTTTATTTCAAAAGAGCATGATTTTTTAAGAATAGTAAAGGCAGCATTAAAACATACTGAAGAGACATCAATTCCTGTTTCGGTGAATGAAGAGCCTACGTTCCCATCAGTTCATAACGGATGGATTGAACAAGGTAAAAAGGTTGGGTCAGTTGGAGGATATCCACTTCATAACATAGTCAGATTTATAGAAAAACCTAAATTAGAGACAGCAAAAAAGTATTTAAAGAACAGGCATTTTTATATCCATACTGGCTATGCCGCTTGGAGAGCAGATAAAATGATTGAATATTATAGGGAATTCAGGCCAAATGAGTATAAAGGGTTAATAAAAATCGCAGAAGCTTACGGCACAAATAACTTTGATCATGTTTTAAAGTTAGAATATCCAAAATTTGAAAAGGTTTCTGTCGAGGTTGGTTTGTATGAAAAGTTGCCAGATGGTCTAAGGCTAAACATTCCAATGTCTGTCGGATGGAAAGATGCTGGTACGTGGTACCTTTATTACGATGCCTTACTTGATAAAGGTGGAGATACTGTAGTTGATGGTGAAAATGATATATATCAAATAGATTCGTTTAGAAATTTAATTGTTAGTTCAAATAAAAAAAAGATAATTGCCACAATTGGGGTAAAAAATTTAGCTGTAATTGATACAGATGATGCTTTGCTTATTGTAGATTTGGATTCTACTCATAAAGTTAAGGATTTATTTGGTGTTTTGGAAAAGGAAAAACCTAAATACGTAGATTAATTCACATATGTTTTTTGAAATTACAAAAAGAATAATAGACATAACTGCTTCAATAATTCTTTTGATTATTTTTTCTCCAATTATGCTTATCACAGCGATTGCGATCAAATTGACATCTCCAGGGACTGTTTTGGTTGAAAAGGATAATAAAACAGCGCAACGCGTTGGCAAAAATGGAAAGATTTTCTATCATTACAAATTTAGAAGTATGATTTCTAATGGATATGATGCAATTAAAAACGATCCCAAGTATAAAAAATTGTATGAGGAATATAAAAGATCAAATTTTAAATTAAATAAAGATCCAAGAGTTACTAAAGTTGGAAAGTTTATCAGGAAGTATTCCATAGATGAAACTCCACAATTTTTGAATGTTTTGAAGGGTGAGATGAGTTTGGTTGGCCCTCGTCCATGTTTTTCAGAGGAATTGGAAGAACAAAAGAAAAAATATCCACAATCTGAAAAATACATAAAAGAGGCGTTAAAAGTTAAACCGGGAATTACTGGATATTGGCAGGTTAATGGAAGAAGTAATGTAGATTTTGATAAAAGGGTAGAAATGGATGCTTATTATGCGAAAAAGAAATCTGTTGTCTTTGATATACTCATACTTCTAAAAACTCCTTGGGCTATGATAAGCGGAAAAGGTGCTGTATAATTTTTTGTATGGAGCAAAATTCTGCCGTATTGATTCCTAAAATAGAACCTGATAAGGAAGATCCTGTTGTTTTTAAAAAAAGAAGTCGAATTAAACCGATTTACTTAATTATCATATCTGTAATTTTCATTTTTTTTGTTTCAGTTTTAGTTACTTCTTTTATTTTTTATAAATCTGTCCAGAAGGCTTATTCCAATTTGCTTCCAATCGTAAGCTCACAAAGCTTTGAAGACCTTAATAAAATTAAGTCTGATATGGTCATAGTTAAAGATTCTGTTAGCTCGTTGAAAAGCTCGTACACATTTGTGTCTTGGATGAAATTTTTCCCTGTAGTAGGAAAGTATGTTTCTGATATAGGACACGGTATTGATGCTTCATTAAAATTAATCGATGCTGGAGAAACAGCATTAGTGTCTTTTGATCCATTGCTATCAGAACTTGGCTTTCAAGATAATGGTAGTGATAGTTCAGAAAAATCTGCACAAGAGAGGATCGATTTTGTGGTTAACTCAATTCCTGAGATTATACCTAAGGTAGATGAGATATCATCAAAATTTTACGAAGCTGAAGTTGAATTATCAAAAATAGATCCAAATAATTACCCTGAGAATTTTAGAGGTATAAATATTAGAGAGAAATTAAAAAAAGGGTTAGATTTGTTTAAAACAATAACAGATTACGTTACAGAGAGTAAGCCTCTTTTAGAACAATTACCTTACTTATTGGGTGTGGATGAAGAGAGAAAGTATTTGGTTTTATTTCAAAATGATAAAGAACTAAGACCTACGGGTGGTTTTTTGACTGCTTATTCTGTCATGAAAGTTTCAAAAGCTAAATTTGAACCTGTTTCCTCTGATGATATTTATAATCTTGATTCTAAATATAAACCTATTTTTGAGGCTCCAGAAGCAATTGTAGATTTGATTAAAGGTCCGTATATTCTTTCTAAGAATGTAAGACTTAGAGATATGAATTATAGTCCTGATTTTAAAGTGTCAATGGATATGTTCTCAACTGAAGCAGAAAAAGTAGGGATGACAGATATAGATGGCATAATTGCGGTTGATACACATTTATTAGTTAATTTGCTTGATTCTTTGGGTGAGATTGGTGTTCCTGGTTTTGGAAATTTTTCAACCAAAAAAGAACCAAAGTGTGACTGTCCTCAGGTGGTATATGAGTTAGAAAGTTTTGCTGATGTTGAAGGTCCAATTATATGGGACCCTCTTACAGGAAAAATTATATTAAGACCAAAAAATTCAGATAATCGCAAAAAAATAATTGGTCCTTTGATGAATTCAATTCTTGCTAATGCTATGGCCCAACCAAAGGAAAAAATGCCGCAATTAATTAATTCAATCTTTGAATCTGTTATCGAAAAACATGTACTTTTTTACATGTTTGATGATAAAGCTCAAATTGCAGTAGAAAAGTTTGGTATCGCCGGCAGGATTGAAGATTATCCGGGAGACTATCTGCATATTAGCGATTCGAATTTAGGTGGAAGAAAGTCTAATTTGTATGTAAAACAGGAGGTGGAACAAGAAATATCTATTAATTCAAATGGCCAATTAGAAAAAAGTGTAACCATAACCTATAAAAATTCTCAAAAATTTGATGGTTGGTTAAATTCAGTTCTTCCTAATTGGGTAAGGTTATATGTTCCGCAGGGGTCTACCTTGGTAGATGTGGAGGGTTTAGAGAAGCAATATGAGACAAGTACTGATCTTGGTAAAACAGTGTTTTCAGGTTACTTTAAGTTGAGACCAGAAGGAGTTTCAAAGGTAACATTTAAGTATGTTCTTCCGTTTAAAAAAGGATCTGGAGATTATAGAATGATGATTCAAAAACAGGCAGGTGTTGATTCTCCTTTATATAGTGTAATTACTTCAAAATCAGAAGAAGAATTTCTATTAAATACCGATAAAGAAATTACTATCAAAATTTAAATTATTTTTTAAAATTGCCCCCCTTTTATTTAAAAGACTGTGGTTTTGTTATCATGAACAATATATTAAATTATTCAACTGAAGGTATAGTGTTATCACGTAGAAACTATGGTGAGTCAGATAGAATACTTGTAGTTTTTTCAAAAAAATTTGGTAAGTTGTCTCTTCTTGCAAAGGGAATTAGAAAAATAAAATCTAAAAAAAGAGGGCATTTAGAAATATTTTCAAAAATTAAATTCTCTGCAGTATCTGGGCGAGGTATGGATATTATTACTGAAGCAGAAACGATAAATGACTTTTCAGGAGTAAGAATCAATTTAAATAAAATAACTTTGGCCTATTATTTTTGTGAGGTTGTAAATAAAATTACACACGAGGACGGAAATCCATCAGCAGTTTTTATATTATTGTCTCTGGCACTTGAACAACTGGAGCAAACTACAGAACTCAAAAAACATAGACTTAAGTTTATATACGATCTTTTAATTGAAATGGGTTATTGGCCAGAAAATAAAAAGATGATTGATGCAGATATTGTTTTGGAGGATGTTCTCGAACGTAAGTTGAGCTCAGTTAGGGTAGGAAAACAAATGTTGCAATAAAGAGTATAATGAATTTAATGCACGGATTTAATAGCAACATCGAAGAATTAACTTTAAACAACACTTTTTTTAGACAGGTGTTGCATACTTCAAAAAACTTTCAGCTAGTAGTTATGGCTTTGAAACCAAACGAAGATATTGGTTTTGAAATTCATCAAGATAATGATCAATT
>CAZGHY010000055.1:0-5580 GCA_964526015.1 uncultured Gammaproteobacteria bacterium | reverse complement strand
TATAATGGCATTATTAAACATGAAGAACATTTCCATTACATAATAAAACGTTATGATAGATTTCAGGATATGAAGATTGATCATTATGAAATATTGTCATTGCTTGGGAAACAATCTACAGATAAATATTCCATCAGTTGCAAAGAGATAATTGAGACTTGTAAAGAATATCTGACTGATGAAGATTTAATTCAATTATTTAGATTTATTGTATTTTCAATCATTATCGGGCATGGCGATTTACATGCAAAAAACATATCGTTAATGTGCTATAGTAATAATTCTGGCGAGACAAAAATGGAACTCGCACCGTTATATGATATTTCTACATCATCTATTTATTTCGATGTGGATAATAATGATATTGGATTATCTATCAATGGCAAAAAGAAAGAGATTACTTTAAATGATCTACTATGGTTAGCGGGTGTAACTGAAATTCAAGAAGATGTAGCAAGAAGCATTATAACTGATATTGCCACGCAATTTGTTGATACATTTGAAGATCATATCAATAAACTACCCTCAGATATTAAAGAGTTACCATTTTATACGAAAAGAGCTATCTATTCTTCCCGTCTATCATTGAATGAAATATTTTCTAAATACTATACTAGACGCTGTAAATATATTAAGGATTATTTACTGATTAAGAAGCAAAAGCCTTCAATTTGGGATTAAATATGGGTTTAGAATTATGAGCAGCTGTTTATCATCTTAGTTATTTTTACAGCTATGCATCATTCAGAAAACATTGCTTGGGTTATCAAAGTATTCGTAGAGGAAGATACCATATATAGAGATAATATAAATGTTATCCAATACGCCGTAAAACCTCTACCTTCAGGGGGAGGATATAAGGCGTTAAGCTAGCGCAGCTATTCTGGTGTTTTCTGTTGCTCAATATATTGACGGATAATACCAATTGGAGCACCACCGCACGATGCAGCGAAATAACTGGGCGACCAAAGTGATTTGTTGTTGTAATACCATTTTGTGATACTTGGGAATTGCTTTTTAAGTAATCTACTAGATACACCTTTAAGACTGTTGATCATTTTTGATACTTGCGCCTGTGGCGGGTAATTGATTAACAAATGCACATGCTCAACTTCACCATCAAATTCAACTAATTGAGCTTGATAATCTACACATATATCCGAAAAGACCTTTCGCATAAAATCCAGATGCTCTTTAGTAAAGATTTTTTGACGGTATTTGGTAACAAATACCAAATGCACATGAAGGTTGAACACGCAATGTCTACCTGTTCTAATCTCCTGTCTTCTTTTGTGTAAATCGCTTGTTTTTGTAGTTGTATTTTTCATAGACCAATAGTATAATACAGGTATCATGATTAAATCAAGCAAAGTAAAACAAGATAAAGAACGCAAAGGATACAAGTTTAGACTGATTGTACCCAATAGCGATATTGAACGTCAATTAACAAAAATAGTTGGCTCATGTCGCTTTGTCTGGAATAAAGCTCTTGCTTTGGTAAAACAAGATGATGAAGATTACCGTACAATGGTGCAAATGTCTAAAATGAATAGTGGCGATGATACAGGTATAGCTAGATTCTTTAAGTTTAACCCATACAATCAACTATCTGCATTGCTTACCGAATGGAAACAACAACCAGAAACTGAATTTCTCAAAGAATCTTACTCTAAATCTTTGCAAATTGTACTTGAGGAACTTGGACAAGCAGTAGCCGAAGCGAAAAGTAAAACCAATCCGAAGCGTTACCCAGTGTTTAAAAAACGTGGAGTAAAAGATAGTTTTAGCTGGAATGGTACAATCAAGCATGATGTGGAGAATGGTCGTATATTCATTCCTAAAATAGGCATGTGGCTAGGTTACACCAAAAGCCGTGATGTTCTTGGTGTGGTAAAAAACGTAACCATCAGCAACCAAGCGGGCTATTGGTACGTATCGTTACAAACTGAACGCCAATTAAGTCAAGTAAACCCAGAATGGGTAAATGCCAATCGTGCAATAGGTATTGATGTTGGGATAGCAAAAGCAGTTAGCGCAAGTGATGCTATTAGCTTTGAGTATCAAGGGAAACAAATATCTAGTAATCAACTTGAGAGTATCAATCCGCTGCGAGAACACCAAACTAAGTTAGCCAAGCTACAAAAAGACTTAGCACGTAAAACTAAATTTAGCCGTAACTGGAACAAGCAAAAGGCTAAGATTAGCAAGTTGCATAGCAAAATAGCCAATATCCGAAATGACTTTGTTCACAAAGTAACTACTGCGATAAGTAAAAGCTATGCTTACGTGGTAGTTGAAGCACTCAAAGTAAAAAACATGAGCAAATCAGCTAAAGGCACAGCCGATAAACATGGCAAAATGGTAAAACAAAAATCAGGACTGAATAAGTCAATTTTAGATCAAGGCTGGGGAATGTTTAGGCAATTCCTTGCGTACAAGCTCAAATACAATTACGGGACAGAGTTAATTGAAGTCAATCCACAATACACCTCACAGAAATGTTCAGGTTGTGGACACATACATGCAGATAATCGCAAAAACCAAGCTAGTTTTAGATGTGTGAAATGTGGACTATCAATGAATGCTGATCTTAATGCGAGCCTAAATATAAAAGCGGCAGGACTTGCCGTGTTAGCCTGTGGAGTAGATGGAATGCCTAGCATTCAAAACGCTACGATGAAGCAGGAACCCACCGAATTAGCTAGCTTTAGGGTTAGCGACGTAGGAATCCTCGCCCTTTAGGGCGGGGTGGATGTCAATATTCAAATCTTCATTATCTGTAGAGTTTGTCATTGCTAATGATTTCTTAATATGCTGATGTATGACTTGTCTCCATTCATGTAATGATATTCTGTAGTACCACAGGTATTTCCATTTGTTTGGAGTTCTTTGCTCAGACGCTATACCATCGCGCTGTAATCTTGGGAAAAATTTACTAACACAATTTTGATATGTTGATTTAACATTTGGATGGTTTATAAAGTCTGACTTTAATCCTCGTTTATAAATCTTACATCTACTAGGAATAACAGTTTTTTGTAAAAAATCTTGAGTGGGTGGCTCATATAATGCTTCGCTAAACGGGTAATTTATATATAACTTGCCATTTTCTGTTTCATTATTGAAGTACTCCATTAGATTCTTGACATTATTAAATCCAGATTTTTTGAAAGCTTCATCATGTGGATCCAAATCAAAAAATAAGTATTTTTCACTAATTTGATCAGGTCTAATTTTTAATCCGTCAAGCTTACCCTGAGATTTTAATAACCTAATTATATCAATATCATCATCGTTGTATAGTTCTTCATATAGCTGGTGTATATTAGAATTATAACTGATTATAGCGTTAATTCTTTTGCCCAGAAACTTACTAATCAATGTTTTTATAATTAATGGCTCTTCCTTTTCACCTTCAACGATAAATAGGATATTATCCATTTGTAACATTTTGCTCAACTTCAATAGTATATTTGTGATCAAATTTGCCTGCTCTATACATTTTTTCTAAGCTATGAATTTCCCTTAGCTTTTTATCAGTGGCATCGCTAAATTTAAATAATTCGTTTTGGATAATATCTAATGTATAGTAACAGTCTGGACGCAATAGGTCATTGCTTATTAATGAGGTATTATGAGTTGTTAAAATAACTTGAATATCATGTAACTCACGAAGTTTTTTTACAATGGAATATGAAAGCTCAAAATGATAAAATGCATCAAATTCATCAATGGCTAGAAACTTTACTTTATTGAGTTGTGTAAACCAGTGATAAAAGAGCGAAAGTGTTTTTGTCCCTGTTGATGCAATATTGGATAACATAACCAGACCTTGTTTAAATCGTACACCAACTGTTGGATTATTACCCAATTTAATTATCTCTAGATTATAGTTAATCCCTAGATCAGACAAAAAGGATTGAAACTTGGTTAAGTCATTTTTTTCAATCTTTGCAATTAATTCAAATATATCTCCATTATTAGATGGTATCAGGCCAATATAGCTATTACGTTCTAAAGAAGTAAAGCACAACATACTCTTTACGAAATTAATAAATTTAAAATAGCATTTAATTAATTGGTTATTTTCATTGTTAAGTCTATTTTCCAAATATTTACACAAAAATATATTATCTGTAACCTCTACGGTATCAACATCAGCATCAAAATTAAAGCTTGCGATATTATTTTCTCTTCTATCTATATGAGCTACTTGTCTATCATTAATTTTGAGGCTCTCAAATATAATATTTGACTTATCTGTTTTTCCATAATGATACGTAATCGTGTCATTATCAAAAATAAATTCATATTCAAATTCTGCAAAATTAATATCAGTATTTAAATTTATAAATTGAGAATAGTGGTGTAATCCACTTTCAAACTCTGTGATATTTGAAATAAGATCAAAAATAGCGATGATTAAATTACTTTTGCCACTAGCGTTTTTTCCGACAATAATGGCAGTCTTAATAATCTTACTTATATCATCAGCAATGCAGAATTTATTATATTCATAGTTTGAAGCGGTAAAATCTATTGTGATTTTCTTTTCGAAATTTTTGAAATTTTGAACACTAAATCTTTTTAGCATGATGTTCTCTGTTATTGGAATTAAAATTAAAAGTATAGAATGTTAACACATTGCACCTAAATGGTGTAGTTTTTATACACCGAGCTGGCGCAGCGATTGTTAGTACAATTATATTACAGTTTTATTGAACCATTACAATGAGCCTACAATCTCAGTAAAAACTGTCAGTTAAATGGTGTGTGTCAGATGAAGTCTAAATTTCTACATATTATTGCTGTTGTATCGTGTATATTTTATTGACAATATGACAGATTAAAATGTTTTGGATTACATGTATATTTATAAAGCTTGTATTATAGACTGCTTTTCCTCTTGCATCTTTTCTCTACAAATTTGATTTAGAAATTTTGAGATTGACCCATGCATTTTTAACCAAGCAATAACATCTTTATCAAGCTTAGCACTAATTGGTGCTTTTATTGGTTTGAAAAATGGATTTTGCTCCCATCCTGTAAAATCATTAATCTCTGGAATATCAGAGAAATCTATATCTTCATCTTTTAAAGTTGCTAATGTTTTAAGCTCTTCAAGCATTTTTTTATCTGTATTCATTGTAAAATATCCTTTCTTTCTTACTTGCAGGTCTTGCTGAAATTATTCTAATATTGTCGTTTCTTTCAGTATATACAACTAGTACAATAACTACATTCAATATCTTGCCAACAATCTGCATTCTCTTTTCTGAACCAACATCACGTGAAAATTTATGTTTAGCATTAGGATCTAAAAAAACATATTGCGCGGTTTCAAAGCTTATTTTATGTTTTTCTTTATTAGTTTTATTTTTATTTTCATCCCATTCAAAATTTAGCATATATAAAACCTTAATAGTATCCAAATGGAATTATATAATAGTATTACAAATATAGCAATATAAATTCATATTATTTATTTGGAAATACAAATAATATAAACCATTTATAGTACATTAATATTAGAGTATAACTGTACTATTCTCAACTTCTATAATTTAGTACATTCAATCA
>CAZGHY010000054.1:0-5594 GCA_964526015.1 uncultured Gammaproteobacteria bacterium | reverse complement strand
CAACAACATAAGCGGGGCGATTATGAAACTCAATTTTTTCTATCAATGCCATTTCGGTTTGATTGACACCAAGACTCAAGAATTCTTCCATGTTTTTAACTTTCTTTCCAAGATTTTTCAAATGAATTTCCTCGTTAATATTTGAAAGAAAGTGAATGACAACATTGTCCCCATCCTGATTTTGAGACCCAATCAGTTTCGGATCGGTATCGTCCGAAGTTAAAGAAACTACTTCGCCATATTCATTCTTATTTGGCACAGTAACAATCCACCCTTCCGGATACTTCACATCAAAGCCATACTCTTCATTCCGATAAGTCTTCCAATTAGAGGTATCTCCTGAAAATGTCTTAAACGACAGAGCTGACTGAAAAGCAGATTTTTTTAAATCAGCATCAAGTGTGGTTATTGACTGTATTTGAATAAATTTTCCCTTCTCTTCCCAGACAAACCCTTCGTATCCATATGTATCATTGGCATTCTTAACATTTTCACCTAAAAATTTGTACTCGTATATTTGCTTTCCACTCGCATTAGCCACTAGTTGAAAAGTGGGCAATGACAGCTTATATTCCTTTCCCGAATACGTCGCATATGGACTATTTCCCAAGATGATTTTTTGCAGGGCTTCTGAAGAACTTCGTGCCTCGAAGGTGTCTGCAACCCATGTATTGCCGTTCCATTTAATCTCAAAACTTTTCACCGGTTCATCCTTAGAGAACGCGATCATTGGATTTTTTTCAAAAGCACCATCTTTTTGAAGATTGCTATATTCCTCGTTATTCACAACAAAGAGCATTCCCAATGTCTTACTGTTTCCTGGTTGCAGAACAATTGTACAATTTCCCGAATACTTAAATTCAAAGCCATACTCTTCATTCCGATAGGTCTTCCAGCTCGAGGTATCGACAGTATCAGGAGCTTGAATCTCCCCTGGTTGAGCCGGATTTTCCGAGACTATCGGCTGTTTTGGCACATTTTGAACGTCGCCTTGACCACGAAACAGAAGCCACCCTCCAAAGAGGGCGACGAGCAGGATCATCGGGATCGAGAGAATGAGGGCTTTCTGATTCATAGGCGTATGTTTGAATGTAGTTTATGAGGAGATTTTTGTCAAGAATAATGGCTTTCAATCGGCATCTTCCCTCGTTCCGATCCATTCCCATTTTTTTCGTTTCGTATCGTATTGGATCAACCCTTCTTGTTCCAGTTTATCTACCATCATCGCGGCACGAGAATACCCGACACCAAATTGCCGCTGTATGAATGCTGTAGAGATTCGATCCATGGACTGCGCATATTTCTTGATTTCCTCGTAGAGTTTTTCGTCCTGCCATTCGACAACTCGCGTTTCTGCGTTTTGGATAGCGTCACGATACGCGCAGTAGTCACACTCTTTGCTCGCTTCCGGAATGACATCCCCATTCAGACAGGCGTGAGCATCAGTGATCGTTTTCTCAATCCATGAAGCATTGCCCGCATACGGGATCAGGGTAACGGAAAATTCCAACTTCCCATCAAAAGCCTTCCGATCCGTTCGACCATTGCAATACACGAAATAGCCGGTGTCAGAAACCACGTAGCCATTCTGCCGAAGTAACCACTGATAGATTTCCATTTGGCGTTTGTAGCCGATCTGCCAGTCTTTATTGAGCTCGGTTATGTCCTCGCTTTTGGATGTTGCTTTGTAGTCCACGACGATATACTCGCCTTTGGAGTTTTGCCACAAATCATCAATCGCTCCGAATACAAGAAAGTTTGTCGACTTATGCAAATATTGGATACCGGTAAAATTGTGTCGCCACTTGTCCAGATCGTCATGCGGCACCGGTCGCGCATCTACACCATATTTTTCGATCAAGGGATGTTTCGCACCTTTCGCACGATAAATATCAAACTCGAGTTTCAGAAGATGATCAACCGCCGAATTGAGCGCGAATGGAAACCCGGGCGGTCGTCCCACACCGAGCCGACGGTCAAAATAGAAACACCGCGGACAGTTCAAGAAGAGATCAATCTTCGATCGAGACAACTTGAACGGCTCGGACGATGCCGGATCATATAAAGCTTTGACTCGTTGTGGGGTGTAGTATTGGGACATAACAATGATTCAGAAATTCCTATAGGATGACTCATCAAAAACTCTTTAATTGTTCGGAACTTGAACGATTAACGATTGCATTGACTGAACATATGCCACCCCTTTATGGTTCTCAATAATTTTAAATGCCGGCGTCGCGGTTAAAGTATGCATAAAGGCATGGTGCACTGTTAGAACCGCTTCTTGAAAATTTTGACTGTCCTCAAGTGATTCGACTACCAAACCAAGTTCCTTGCATTTTTCATCAGAAAGATGACGGCTGTGAGATAGTGTAATAGAATGACTGGTTAATTCTTCAAGAATTCTTGAAACTATTTCCTCCTTATTTGGGTCATTCCTAAGCATCCGTTTTTCTAAAGCATTTTTAGCAATAACCTTTGACCATTTTACAGCCTTTTGACACTCTCCAATCAAGGTTGGATTATATTTAGCGATAATAGGTTGCCACACTGCCATTTTACTATTATCTTTTTTTATCTCTTCGTAAGCCTGTTCAAATTCCTCTAAAATACCTTGAGCAGACAGTCCATTAAATTGAGGATCAATTGGACCAAGACTTGATTGCTTACCCATTACTATTTTATTTCCAGCACTACTATGTTCTGCGTAGTTACTCTTATATGTCCAGTTAGCTTAATTCTTCAACCAATAACTATATGCCACAAACTGCCTTAAAAAATGAGATTGTAAAGAATAATTATTTTGCTTATTGCAGAGGAGCCGAGGGGCTTTCTGAGAGTACCATTAACAAGTATGCTCAGTGCATTTTTAAATGGCAAACTTGTTTCAAAGAAGCCGATTTCTCTGAGATTAGTAAGGTGCAATGTGATGAGTTTAAAAAGTTTCTAAAACAAGAAGCTGAAAAAAATAACACCTCGCTCTCCAACCAGTATGATATTTTACGTCACCTGAAAAGATTTTTTCTCTGGATAACTGAGCAAAAAGGCTACGAGCATATCCGAAAAACCGATATTTCCTACCTTCGACTTTCAAAGAGCGAGACTCGAATTGCTTTGGAAAAGAAAGATAAGGATACTCCTAGCCTGAAAGAGATTCAGGATATTGTACATAGAATCCAACCAAATACTGAAGTAGATATGCGTGATAGAGCCCTTATCGCCTTCCTAATTCTTACAGGAATGCGAATTAGTGCTGTGGTTAGTCTGCCTATACAAGCCTTTGATCCCTTCAAGATTTTAATCACTCAAGATCCTGGGTTAGGGGTTAAAACAAAAAACTCTAAGAAGATACTCTCGACTTTCTTACCAATCTTTTGGGAAGAGGGGGAAAGCATTTTCTTAAATTGGTATAACCACTTAAAAAATAGCAAAGGTTTCGGCCCACAGAAACCCATTTTTCCAGCTTCAAAAAGCCTCTCCTTAAAATCTGTATCTGATAAATTTTGGCAAACATCCGGACCTGTAAGAGAGATGATCCGAGAACGCTGTAAGGAAGCAGGAATAAGTTATTATAACCCCCATTCTTTTCGACATTCTGCTGTGGCGTTTATGAGTGAAAGAGGCCTTACAGAGGCCGATAAACGAGCTGTGAGCCTTGTTTTAGGGCACGAGCACGTAGGAACCACCTTTGGCTCTTACGGCTACGGTCATATCTCTCCTGCCGATGCGGTAAAGCGAGTACGGGAGATGCGAAATCAAAAAGAAAAGGGGCTATCTTTGGATATTTCCGATGAAGATCTCGGTCGTATAATACGTGATTCTCTGTCTAGGCTAAAGTGAAACTCTAAGGTAAAATGTAAGTGCTTATCCAATTTGATTCCGCTACAGCATACCATTGCCTTACTAAAAGGGCGGTCTGCCAAATTGCTGTAGCAAGTTGGATAAGCCAGACCGTCCTTTTAGTATGTAAAAATAACACAAACTTATGAAAGCCATAATTTTAGCTCGTGTGTCTACACGTGAGCAAATGGAAGAGGGATCATCTCTCCCCTCCCAAGTAAGAAGAGTGCGGGAGTATTGCAGTCATAAAAATCTCTCCGTATACCAAGAATTTGAGATTACGGAATCTTCTACCAAAGATTCCCGAAAAGAGTTTTCTAATGTCATTGAAATCATTAGTAAGTCAAAAGAGCCTATTGCTCTTGTTACCGATACTATTGACCGTCTTCAAAGAAGTTTTAGAGAGTCCGTAGTCCTAGATGACTTTCGTAAACAAGAAAAGCTTGATCTTCATTTTTTGAGAGAAAACCTAATTTTAAATAAAGATTCCAATAGTGCCGATCTCCTACGTTGGGATATGGGAGTGATGTTTGCTCGTAGCTATGTTCTTCAACTCGGCGACAATGTAAAACGAAGCTTAAAAGAGAAAGTTTCAAATGGAGAGTTGCCAGGAAGAGCTCACGTTGGCTATAAAAATATCACCTTAGATGACGGTCGAAAAGATATTATTCCTGATATTGAAAGGAGCCACCTTATTATAAAAGCTTTTGAGCTTTACGCTACTGGAAAATATTCAGCGAAAACTCTGGCTAAAGAAATGAAGAAGTTAGGCTTAAAGAATCACCCTAGTGGTAAGTATCTTTCTCCAAGCCAAATGCACAAGATTATTAAAAATCCTTTTTACTATGGAGAGATGTTATACGGAGGAAAAATCTACAAACACCGCTATACTCCCCTAATTACAAAGGATCTCTTTGACCGAGTTCAGGCAGTTATTACTGGCTATAAAAAGCAGAATTATAAGCGAACTAATAAGCCCTATATATTTAGGGGCTTGGTGCAGTGTGCTGACTGTGGCTGTTCTATATCTCCAGAGATTAAGAAGGGTAAGTATGTCCACTACCACTGCACTAATTATCACGGAAATTGTCAGAATGTTACTTGGATTCGTGAAGAAAAGCTCTTAAATCAGGTAAAAGACCAGTTCAAAGCTATGGCATTAACCGATGACCAGGCTGATGTATTAAAGACCGAACTTCGTAAAATACACGAGTCCGAACAGGCCTTCTTTGAGCAGAATAAGCGAACCCTAAACCTAAAGCTTGAGAAGGTAAGAAACCGCTATAAAGTTATGTATGATGACCGCTTAGACGGCCTCATTTCAACAGATGAGTATAGTACCCGATTTGAGGAATATAAGACCCAGGAGGAAGAAATTATGAGCCTTTTAGCCGATCATAGCAAAGCCAATCAAGGTTTTTACATTACTGCGAGCTCTATCATTGATCTTTCCCAACGAGCCTGGCAAATACTGGAAGTTGCTGAACCTGAGGAAAAAACCCAATTGATAAAATTTGTACTTCAGAACTTTTCCTTACAAGGAGAAAAGCTCCTGTTTGAAGCAAAAATCCCCTTTACGGGGATCATTTTGCTCTCTAAATTGCCTAAGACCAATTCTCTGCTCGCCTGGCGGGACAGCTTTCGAACCTTTGAATGGGAACGAGCGATACCTTCTCCGGAAGGAACACTCATTCAAATAGGACAACTCCTCGCGATCCCAGCTGTTTTTTAGCATAGCACATATAATTTTTCCG
>CAZGHY010000053.1:0-5655 GCA_964526015.1 uncultured Gammaproteobacteria bacterium | reverse complement strand
GTGGAACCTTTAGGGTAAGAGGAGAAATCGTTGATGTCTATCCTGCATATACTGACGATGCTGTAAGAATTGAATTAGAAACAGACAAAATTAAAAGTGTATCAACAATTCACTCAGTTACTGGCAAGTTCATGGTTGTGCATTCAACACCATTTACTCTTTACCCAGCCAAGCATTTTATAACAGATCCAAAAACACACGAGTCAGCATTTACAAACATTAAAAAAGATTTAGATATCCAAGTTGAACACTTAAGAAATCAAGGAAAATTACTAGAAGCTCAAAGACTAAGTCAACGTGTTACCTACGATATCGAAATGATTAAAGAAATTGGATATGTAAAAGGAATTGAAAATTATTCTAGATACTTTGACGGAAGATCCGCAGGAGATGCCCCATTTTCACTTCTGGACTATTTTTCAGCGAATGCTGCAAGACGTAAGCATAATGATGACTGGCTAGTTGTTGCTGATGAATCACACATTACATTTCCACAAGTCAGAGGGATGTTTGCTGGTGACTTTTCAAGAAAGACTACTTTAATTGATTATGGTTTCAGATTACCATCCGCACTAGATAACAGACCACTAAAATTTGATGAGTTCATGAGAAGAGTTCCAAGATTTATTGCACTATCTGCTACACCTGATGAGTGGGAATTGTCTCTTTCAGAAGGTCATATTGTTGAACAACTTCTTCGCCCAACAGGTATTCCAGATCCAGAAGTTGAAGTTAAACCTACTAAGAATCAGATATCTGATGTTATTGAGGAAATTAAAAAAGAAACAAAGGAAAAAAAGCGTGTATTGGTTACCACGTTAACCAAAAAGACAGCAGAAGACCTATCAAGCTATTTAGAAGAACAAGGTATGAAAGTTGCCTATTTGCATTCTGATGTAAAAACACTAGATAGAACTGACATCTTAGACAACCTAAGAAGTGGAAAATATGATGTCCTTGTAGGTATTAACTTATTACGTGAAGGACTTGATCTTCCTGAAGTTGGTTTGGTTGCAATATTAGATGCTGACAAAGAAGGATTCTTAAGAAGTCATTCTGCCCTTATTCAAACAATGGGAAGGGCTGCAAGACATGTTGAAGGACGTGTAATCATGTATGCAGACAAGATAACCAAATCAATGGAAAAGGCGTTGGGTGAAGTTAAAAGAAGAAGAGAATATCAACTTGAAATGAACAAAAAGTATGGGATCACACCAAAATCAATTTCTAAACCATTAAGAGATAAACTAATAGAAAAGGATGAAGATACACAAACAGAAAAAGCATTGGGCTATGGTGCAACAACCTTTGCACATTTACCTGATATTGATGTTGCAGGACTTACTCCAATGGATAAAAAGAGACTCATCAAAAACCTTCAAAAAGAAATGGTTTTGGCAGCACATGAATTAAACTTTGAATTGGCTGCTGAAATAAGGGACAGAATTAAACAATTAATTTAGCAACAGGACATTTGGTTTTACATTATTAGAGGTTTTAGTGGGATATCCATTAACTAATTCAACTGCCATGTGCTATTTTAACCGAAGGTTAGACAAAAAGGAAGAGTAAAATTAAGGCTAAAATAATTCTGTACCAGCCGAAGACTACAAAGTTATTATTTTGAACAAACCTAATTAGCCATTTAATAACTACAAAGGCTGTAATGAAGCTTCCTATAAATCCAATAGCAAGTAATTGACGGTCGTTTGTACTCCAGACAGATATATCAGTTTTATATAAATCTAGGGCACTTGCACCAAGCATTGTAGGAATTGCCAAAAAGAATGAAAACTCTGTAGCTTCTTTTCTGTTCATCCCAACAACCATGCCTCCAAATATTGTTGCAAAGGCACGGGAAACTCCAGGGATCATAGAAAGTACCTGAAATAAACCTATGACAAGGTAGTGAATAGAGAATAGGTTATAGGGTTTAGTTGAAGGTCTAAAAAAATGCTCAAACAGTAACATAATAATTCCACCAATCAGTAAGCTCCAGACAACTACCATTGAATTTCCAATTAGATATTGTTTTATGTAGTCATAAAGAAATAAGCCAAAAAATATTGTTGGGAGAAATGCAATTAATATCTTTTTGTATAAATTCCAATTCAAACTCAAAATTAGTTTATCAAAGTAAATAATAATAACAGCTAGGATGGCTCCTAGCTGGATCACGATCTCAAAAGATTTTACAAATTCAGTTTGAGGAATATTTAGAAGTTTGCTTGCTAGAATCAAATGGCCAGTTGAAGAAATTGGTAAAAATTCTGTAATCCCCTCAACTATTGAAAGAATTAGTGTATGAACTATGCTCATCGTATTATATAATACGTCAAAATGAAGGAAAATGTAAATATAGTTTTGTTTAAGTTTAAAATATTAATCTGGAATTTTGAAATTGCTTCGAAATCTGTGGGTACTCTCCCTGCTCAAGTAAACTTTTTTTCTATCTCAGTTCCTCATCTTACATTTAAAATTGAACACAAAACTAAATAATCCAGTCTATTGATGGTATAATTACCTCTACCACTGGTAATCCAGCGGGTATTTTGTATGAGTATAAACGATTACATTTCTGTAAAAGGAGCTAGACAACACAACTTAAAAGGTGTTGATCTTGATATCCCAAAAAACAAATTGACAGTTTTAACTGGAGTATCTGGAAGTGGTAAATCTTCATTTGCCTTTGATACTTTGTATGCAGAAGGGCAAAGAAGATATGTAGAAAGTCTATCCACCTACGCACGTCAATTCTTAGGCATCATGGAAAAACCAGATGTAGATTCTATAACTGGTTTATCTCCTGCAATTTCAATTGATCAAAAAACAACCTCTAGAAATCCACGTTCAACCGTTGGAACTGTTACTGAAATATATGACTATCTAAGACTTCTATTTGCCAGAGTCGGTCACCCACATTGTCCAATTTGCGGTGCTGAAATATCAATGCAAACTTTAGAAGAAATTGTTAATAAAATTATGAGTAAAAAAGGAAAGTTTTACCTTTTGGCACCTGTTGTTAAAGATAGAAAAGGTGAGTTTACTGCACTTCTTGATAACTTAATTTCTAAAGGTTATTCCAGAGTTAGAATTGATGGGCATTATAAAGATTTGCATGATGATTTTTCATTAATTAAGACAAATAAACATACAATTGACGTTGTGGTCGACAAGTTCTCAAATGATGGCAAAGTTGAACTTAACAAATCAAGACTATTTGATTCAGTTTCTCAGGCTTTAAAACTTGCAGACGGTTATGTGATTCTTTCTGAAATTAATGATGCTAGTTTTGTAATCCCTGATAATCCAAGAGATTACGTTGATCATTTATATTCTGAAAAGTTTTCTTGCCCAAAAGACAACATTTCACTACCTGAAGTTGAACCTCGTAGTTTTTCATTTAATTCCCCACATGGAGCTTGTCCAACTTGTACAGGACTTGGAAAACTATTAAAAGTTGATCCAAGTTTGGTATTTTCAGAAGAACTATCGATAATGGAAGGTGGAATACTTCCATTTTCATCAATGTTTGATCATGAAACATGGTATGCAAAGACAATAGTCGCTGTCTGCGACAAATACCAAATAAATACCCATAAGCCAATAAGCCAATTGTCCAATGAAAATAGGAACATTCTACTCTACGGGACAAAAAACGATATTTATGAAGTAGCAGGAACAAACAAATTTGGAAAAGAAACTAAAATTTGGCAAAAGTATGAAGGTGTAGTTAATGGGATTGAAAGAAGATATAAAGAAACAGATTCTGATTATATAAAAGGTGAGTTCGAAAAATATATGAGAGAAAGGCTTTGTGAAACTTGTAATGGAGCAAGACTTAAAAAGGAAATACTAGCAGTTACTATTAACAATGAATCTATCTCAGATGTCACGACAAAATCTGTTAAAAACTTAGTTGACTGGGAAAGTAAACTTCACAACCTTTTAAATTCAAGAGAAAAGCAGATAGGAAAATTAATTCTTGCTGAAATTAAAGGAAGACTTAATTTTTTGGTATCAGTAGGTCTTGAATATTTAACGCTTGATAGAGTTGCTGGAACACTATCTGGTGGAGAAGCACAAAGAATTAGACTTGCAAGTCAAATTGGTTCTGGTTTAACTGGAGTTTTATATGTTTTAGATGAACCTACAATTGGATTACACCAAAAAGACAATCAAAAATTAATTGATACTCTTCAATCCCTAAAAAACTTAGGTAACACAGTCGTAGTTGTTGAACATGATGAAGAAATGATGAGACAGGCAGATTTTATGGCAGACTTTGGACCACAGGCTGGAAGACTTGGGGGAGAACTAGTCGCCAGTGGAACACCTAGTGAGATAATGAAAAATCCACGGTCTCTGACCGGAAAATATTTATCTGGAAAGAAAAAAATAACTACAAATCCAATACCAAAAGGTGAGTTCTTTAACCCTGCAACAGTTATAAATCATGGTGAGCTAAAACTATTTGGTGCAAGCCAGTTTAACCTTAAAAACGTCGATATTACTATCCCATTAGGAAAATTAGTTTGTATTACTGGAGTTTCTGGGTCTGGAAAATCAACACTTCTTGTTGAAACTGTATATCCTGCATTACAAAGAGAGTTCAACCCATTCTTTAAAGGAGAAATAGGAAAGTTTGAAAAGATAGAGGGAATTCGTGGAATCGATGGCGTCCACTACGTGGATAAAGCAATCTTAATTGACCAATCACCAATTGGAAGAACACCAAGAAGTAACCCAGCAACTTATACAGGCCTGTTTGACCCTATTAGAGATGTCTTTGCCTTAACAAGAGAGGCAAAAGCACAAGGGTATAAAAAGGGACAATTTTCATTTAACTTAAAAGGTGGAAGGTGTGAAGCTTGCGAAGGACAAGGACAAACAAAAATTGAAATGCAGTTTATGCCTGATATTTGGGTTAATTGCGAAGTCTGTCATGGAAAAAGATATAACTCTCAAACGTTAGAAGTATTGTATAAAGGTAAATCAATTTCAGACTGTTTAAACTTAACAATTACAGAAGCCTTAGAGTTTTTCAAATCTCATCCAAAGATATATGAAAAACTAGAAACCTTACAGGATGTCGGTTTGGGATATATGCACCTCGGTCAACCTGCAACACAACTATCTGGTGGTGAAGCACAGAGAGTAAAACTTGCAACAGAACTATCAAAAAGAGGTACAGGAAAAACTTTCTATACTTTAGATGAACCCACAACAGGACTTCACTTTGCAGATGTTGAAAAATTACTACAAGTTTTGAAATTACTTGTTTCAAAAGGTAATACTGTTTGTGTCATTGAACATAATTTAGATATTATTAAAAACTCAGATTGGATAATTGATTTAGGACCAAATGGTGGTGATGGTGGTGGAGAGATTGTAGCAATTGGAACTCCAAAAGATATAAAACAAAATAAAAATTCAGTAACAGGTAGGTATTTGTAGACAGTTGTTGACTATAGGTTTTGTCAAGTCTAATAGCTTCAATTACAATGATTTAATGAGTCTATTCAAAAAGTTTTTTATTTTCTTGTTCTTACTATGTACTATGTACTTTGCTTGCGGAGCATTGCAGTCTCTTGGTACTACTGCTCAAGCTGCAGGTGAGTTTTTAACTGATTTTGATGTTACATACCGAGCAAA
>CAZGHY010000052.1:0-5761 GCA_964526015.1 uncultured Gammaproteobacteria bacterium | reverse complement strand
TTTTCTACCCTTGTTTCTTCTTTTTTAGCAGCTCCTTTTTGTCCTCCACCCATTTTTCTTCCTCGTTTTGATTCAGGCATGGGAATACCACTACTCTGGTTTGCTTGCATTTCTCTTTGTTTTTTAACTACCTCCATTTGAGCTTTAAGTACATCTTTTTGTTCAAAACTAAGTTCACTAAACTCTTCAAGTGGAATATCTTCACCACTTTGTATTCGACTCATTAATTCATTAAACAACTTTTGTCTTCGAATATCTTTTAGTTCCGATTCTAAAGCTTCTAAATGTCTTCCATCTTGCTCTGCAACTTTTTTCTTATAATTCTGTTCATCCTGTGGAACGCCATCACCTGATTCTTTTTGTTTTTCTTGTTGCTCTTTTGGATTTGGATTTGGGAGATTTTCGACGCCTGTAATTTGTTTTGCAGCAGACTTAAGAAGTTCCAATGGCTCCTGTGCCATCTGTTGAGCTGATTTTTTTATTGCTTGTTTAATACCTCCGGCAGTTGTATTCATTACCTAATAATCATAGCACTCTTCTTCCGTCTAATGCTTGAGTCAAAGTTGTATCATCTGCATATTCCAAATCAGCACCAGTTGGTATTCCCATACCTAATCGAGTTATTTTAACTTTAGTATTAGAAATTGCAATTTGTTTTTTAAGATACATCGCAGTAGCTTCACCTTCCATGGTTGGGTTTGTGGCAACAATTAATTCTAAGATTTTTGAAGTATCTCCCAATCTTTTAAACAAATCAGAAGTGTATATTTCATCAGGTCCGATATTTTCTAATGGATTAATTGCACCATGTAAGACATGATACAAACCTTTATATCTACCACTTCTTTCAAACGCAATTACATCAAGTGGGTTTTCTACAACCAAGCAAACCGAATGGTCACGCGATTGATCAACACAGATTACACAAGGATCACTTTCTGCAATATTCTTGCAAACTGAACAAAGGACTGTATCTTTTTTAAGCCTAGATAAATTATTACTAAACTCATCAAGCTGAGTTTGTGGAACACGAAGTAAATAGTAAGTTAACCTTTGTGCCGACTTCGGCCCAATTCCAGGAAGTTTTTCAAAAGATTCTGTAAGTGATGATATGGCCTTGGCAATTTTCATAATATTCAATTCTATTTGAAATAAATAATATTTACCAGTACAATATCGCCACAATGTCAGCTGAAAATAAAAAGCCTGTCTTTGATACCTTGGGTACAATTTCTCTAATTAGTTGCGATATCGATCCGGAAAAATGTAAGGCCAGAAAATTAATAAGGGATAAATCTAAACATATTTGTAAGCACCCAAAAGCTCCTAAAACTGGCGAGGAATTTACATGGACTGAATTCAGAACTTGTGTTACAAAAAAATAGTTATTTTCCAAGCCCACCTAGAAGTCCGGATAATCCACCACCCATTTCCATCATCTTTTTAGCAGCTTCTTTTTGAACTTTTTTCATTGCTTCATTAATAAGGTCGACCAAAAACTTCATGTCTTCATCACCATGTTTTATGTATCTAATTTTTTGATCTCCAGTAACAGAAACAGACCAACCATTTTTTTCCAAAGTTTCAATTATCTTTTCAAGCTCTTTCTGCAAAGCAGAAGCCTGTTGTCTCATTTTATTTAACTCACCTAGTTGTTTAAATTTATCAAACATATTTCTTTTCTATAGCTGAGCTGAATCTCAACTAAACATTTGTTCTGCAACACTGATTATATTTTCATTTTTAACATCCGTCAACTCTTGTCTTACTGGAGCCTCTGCAAGACAGCACTCAATCCTAATATCTTTACCCAATACATTCAAGGCAATGTCCTCAAGCATCTTTTTTGTTTTCGCTTCCTCTAGCTTATCCTTGTGAAATTTATAGTAAACACTTAGTTTTAAACTATTTTCATCTAAACTTATTGGTTTTGCAGAATTTAAAAGTCCTGCAATTGATAAACTGATAGGCTTTACACCCTCAAGAATTCTCTTCCACGACATTTCATCCATACTTAAAGTTTACACCACTTGATGATAGCCATCTCAAGTGGTAATTCCTCTATCGGACTATACTTTACCATCTCTTTTGATGTCAAAATAAATTCAATGAGTGGAATTAGTTCCTTTGTTTTCTCTTTAATCATTTTTTGATGGATAATTTCAATAATCTGATCTGTTAAATGATCAATACTATTTGATCTTTTAATTATTTCTAGACTTTTTTCCAAGTCTTTTTTAAGTACAAACTCAACCAAGCTGTCAGCATCATCACTACCTAAATTTAAAAAGCTATCATCTGAAAAATGTTGCTCTAATATCTTTACAGCATCTCTAAATGATCCTTTTGATAATTTCGCGATTTTAATTAGCTCATCATCTGTAACTTTTGCATTTTCACCTTTCACAACTCGCTTTAAGCATCTTAATATTTCATCCGTATCTGCTTTTTTAAATTGAATTATGGTTACTCTACTTGTTATCGTATCAATAAGCTTCTCTGGGTTAGTAGTTGCAAGTATAAAATAGACATGGCTTGGAGGTTCTTCAAGTGTCTTCAAGAGCGCATTCGAAGCTTCTGTTGTTAACATGTGGCACTCATCGATTATGTAAATTTTAGCCTTAGAACTACTTGGAGCAAGTTTTACTTGGTCTCTAAGATTTCTAATATCGTCAATGCCCCGATTACTTGCAGCATCCATTTCAATTACATCAATATTCGATCCGGTTGTAATGGAAATACAACTATCACATTTATTACAAGGCAGGTCATCCTGCAAAGCAGAATCTGGCTTTGCTAGACAATTGATAGCTTTTGCCAGAATCCTAGCTAACGAAGTTTTACCTGTACCACGAGGACCGCTAAATAAAAATGCATGTGGAATATTTCCAGATTTTAAAATATTAGCCAGCGACTCACGAACAGTAGTAATATCTATTTCATCGATCTTTTGTGGTCTATATTTTAAATATAAAGTAGTCATTCCTCGTGGTGAATTCCTAGTAAGTGTAATGCAGAATGACCTACAAGTTCTAGTACTTTTTCTTCAATCAGTTTTCCTTCAGTTTTTGCCTCTTTTAGTACGACGGGGAAACAAACAACTATCTCTCCTAAGTACATTGTATTTTTTAGATGTTTCCAGCCTGAAACCTCAGATTCTACAAACGAAAAGACATTGTGAATTCGGTTATCTTTTCGATAATATTTCTTACCAATTTCTTTCATCTTTGCTTCGCTGACAAAAGAAACATGGCACTCTGCATCTGAAACGATTCCATTGTCTTTAAAAAAATCTTGAAGAAATTTACGTACAGCTACTCCACTTATTGGATAATTAGATTGTTTAGAGACATTAATTTTGACCATTGCTAAGTTTAGCACGAACTAAGTTTGCAACCATTGCCCCATCAACTCCAGAATTTTTTGATTTAACATCAGCTATAACTTTACCCATATCAGAAACCGATGTTGCTCCAAAAGTTGCAATTGATTCATTAATTAATTTGTCTACCTCTTCTTCTGTAACATCTGCCGGTAGAAATTCAGAGAGTATTGTAAGTTCTGCTTTTTCGTTTTCAGCTTGTTCTAAAGCATTAGCCTTTGTATACATTTCAATTGCTTCTTTTCTCTTCTTTGCTTCTTTTCTAATTACTGCAATTTCTTCTGCTTCTGTTAGTTCTGCTTGAACCTCAGCGTTTGGATCATGTTTATTTATCTTTGCATTTTTAAGTTCAGCTGAAAGACCACGAAGTGTAGATACTCTGACAGCATCACGTGCTTTCATTGCATCCCCAATCATTTTTAATATATTTTGAGATATCATATTTGTTTTAATTGTGACTCAACTTGCACTTTGCTTTCCCAACCGCCTAGCAGGTGAAAATGCATGTGGAAAACTGTCTGACCTGCAAGTTCTCCAACATTTGTCACTATTTTATACTTTCCTTGAGTATTATATTCTTTTGCAACTTTTTTTGCTCTCATTAAAATTTTTGGTAATATTTCAGAAGTTTCTACACTAACATCGTCCAAATTGGCAACATGTTTTTTTGGCATAATTAATAGATGAACGGGGGCTTGAGGTTTTATATCTTTTATTACAATTATGTCTTCATCTTCAAACACAGGAGTTACTGGTATTTCTTTATTTATAATTTTACAAAAAACACAAGTTTCATCTTTCATACTAGAGTAATTGTACAATTGCTTTGGCAAGTTTACCAGAGTCATGTAGAAACTGATACCTCGTTGCTTTTTCCTATTTTAGTTATACTATTCAATTAATGGTAGAGATCTTTGGTTGGTTTCGAAGGCATATCAGATATCCCCATGACAAAAGACCGAGGAATGTCTTAGTAACCTTTAACGACACAAATGACGTACGATGGTGCACCAAAAGAGAAGTCAAGAAAATGATCGAGAAAGGTATAGTAAACTTTGTTACCCCACAAGGAGGAAAAACTATCAGATATGTAGAAATTGAAAATGCCGACGAAAATCCTGATTTAGATTCTTAAAATATTGATAAATTCATCGAAGCTAATCAGCTTTGATTCTTCTGAAATTCTTTCTTTAAATTCTATCTTATCTCCAGTTTTATCAGACACTACAAGTCTTACTGGAATTCCTATCAAATCAGAATCACTAAACTTTTCCCCAGCACCTATTTCTCTATCATCAAACAATACATCGATGCCACTTGCAAGTAGTTTTTCGTACAAATCTTTGCCTTTTCCATTTAAACCAATTAAATGAACTGCAAATGGTGCAATTTCTTTACTCCAAATTATTCCTTTCTCGTCGTGTGAGACCTCAACCCATGTCCCCATTACGCGAGTCGGACCAATTCCATAGCTTCCAAACCAAACTGGTTTTCTTTTGCCGTCAGAATCAGTAAATGTCATTCCCATTTTCTCTGCATACCAAGTTCCAAGAGGAAAAATATTTCCAACTTCAATAGATTTTGCGGATATAAAATCCTCTTTTTTACCATCTAAAACTTCCTCATTTACGGCTTCTACATCTCCTTCTTTCCAATAAATAGTATCCTCACCTGCTTCGGACAAAACTTGAAATTCGTGAGTAAACTTATCAGTGAAAACACCTCCTGAAGCTTTCGCAATCTTAAAATTAAATCCAAGTCTTGTGAAAATTTTTGAATATGCCCCTTTTACTTTCTCATAATATTCCATCAAACTTTCCTCAGTCGTGTGTGCAGAATACAGGTCCTTCATCATAAATTCTCGGCCACGTAGAATTCCATTCTTCGCTCGAAGTTCATTTCTAAATTTGGTTGAGAAATGATAAACAGAAACAGGTAAATCCTTATAACTATTTATAGTTTTTCGAAGTAAGTCCATTACTATTTCCTCATGAGTAAATGACAATACAAATTCTTTATCATGCATATCTTTTAGTTTGTACATGATTTCATTTGCCTTATCCCATCTGCCAGTTTCACCCCAGATTGATTTTGGATGAAGTAGAGGCATTAGCATTTCTTGTCCACCAACTGCATTTATTTCTTCCCTTATAATTTGATTAATTTTATTAACTACACGCCAGCCCATAGGAAGAAGAGTCCAACTTCCGGCCATAAGTTGATCCATGAATCCTGCACGCACAAGAAGTTTATGATTTATGCTTTCGGCATCTTTAGGCGCTTCTTTTTTAGTTTTTGGAAATAATTGTGACTGCAACATAATAGAAAATGGTATTTTATATATCGCAATTCTTGCGCTATGAAGATATTGTAACACAA
>CAZGHY010000051.1:3767-5942 GCA_964526015.1 uncultured Gammaproteobacteria bacterium | reverse complement strand
AACTTGTATGGCTCTTGTAGGTGGGTTAGTCCTTGGAATGTCATCTACGTATGCTAGACAGAATCCAGAAAGTACTGGTTTGCAAAAGTTTGTTCCACATATTTATTTTAATTTAGGCAGAATTGCTTCCTATTTTGTCCTCGGTGGTGCAATTGGTTTTGCAGGATCATTTTTCAAAATTTCAACATCAGTTCTAGGATTATTAATTGTTGCAGTTGGATTTGTAATGCTACTTTTGGGTAGTCAATTAATTGATATATTTCCATTTTTAAAAACTGTTTCGTTTACCCTTCCTAAAGGGCTTCATAAATTATTAGGAATTAAGGAGAGAACTGAAGAAAAATATAGCAATACCAATTCAAGTTTATTAGGTGCATCAACTTTCTTTTTGCCATGTGGTTTTACTCAAGCAATGCAACTCTATGCAATTAGTACAGGTAGCCCGTTACAGGGTGCCTTGACAATGGGAGTCTTTGCTCTTGGCACAACACCAGGACTTTTAGGTGTTGGTGGTTTAACATCAGTTATTAAGGGTCAATCTTCAAAACTATTTTTCAAAACAGCAGGTGTAATTGTTTTAGTTCTTGCCTTTTTTAATATTTCAAACGGTCTAAATTTAATTGGAGTTAAGGACGTTTTTGCAAAAAAAGATGTCGTGTCACAAGACAAAAATGTAAAAATAGTTGACGGAGTTCAGATTGTAAAAATGACACAGAAAGCTGATGGTTATTTTCCTAATAAATTTACAATCAAAAAAGGCATCCCTGTTAAGTGGATTATAACTTCAGAAAGTCAATATTCATGTGCAAGTAGCATTATTTCACAAACATTAGGAATAAGAAGTAGTTTAAAATTAGGTGAAAATATATTTGAGTTTACAGCTGACAAAATGGGTACAATTAGATTTACTTGCAGTATGGGAATGTATACAGGTTCGTTTAATGTAGTTAACTAATTATGCAAACACAAATTATAAATATAACAGGAACACATTGCCCAGCATGCAAAAAGTTGATTGAAAAAAGAATTATGTCAATTGCGGGAGTAGATAGTGTAGATGTAAATTTTACTTCTGGTGAAACTAAAATAACAGGAGATAAAGAAATTACAAAAGCAGAAATTAAAAATGTATTAGAAGGGACAGATTATGCACAAAAAGATTGAACTTAAAGTAACAGGGATGCATTGTAAATCCTGCGAAATGCTAATTAGTGATGAGCTCAAAGATATTGGGGCAAAAAATATAAAAATTAGCTTTAAAACAAATGAAGCCACATTTGATATTGATAGTGTCGTAAGTGAAGACAAAATTTTAACTGCTGTTAAAAACGCAGGATATGACTCCATTATCTTAAATCCTAGTGAAATAGTTAAAACTAGTAACTTTATATTTCCACCTGAAATTAGTTTTGATGCAAAGATATCAAAAGATGAAGATGGAGAATTTAGAATTTCTGGTAAATTGATGCTAGGAAAAGAAAAAGAAATTACACCAATTATTGAAAATAGTATCGGTAATGGAGATGGTAGAACGAATTTATTAATTACAGGCATGCATTGTACTTCTTGTGCTGGTTTGATTGAAAAACAACTCAAAAAAGTAAGTGGCGTAACTGAAGCACATGTTAATTTTGCATCAGAAAAAGCATCAATTGTATATAATTCTGATCTTGTCAAAACACCATCGCTTTTAGAAGCTGTTGAGAAAGCAGGGTACACTGCTGAAATTGAAACAGAAGAACTATCCAAGAATCAAGGAGAAAGGCAAGAAGCAGAAATTAAAAAACAATGGAATAAGTTTCTAGTTAGCTTTATTCTTTCTGCCCCAATGATCTATTTTATGTTTTTGGACTTTTTTAAATTTCTACCATTTGGCAATTTTATATTTCCATATATCGGGATAATTTCATTTATTTTGGCAACACCAGTTCAATTCTATATTGGCTCTAGTTTTTATAAAGGAATGATTTCTGCTCTTAAAATGAAGACATTTAATATGGATAGTTTAATTGCTATTGGGACTTCTGTGGCTTACTTTTACAGCATTGTTAATTTTGTAATGTATTATGCTATTAAAAATTCTTTTATCGGTGTAATGGGAGAGAAGATTCCTGATTTATACTTTGAAACTGCAGCTTTTTTAATTACATTTGTTTTACTTGGTAAATTCTTAGA
>CAZGHY010000051.1:0-3667 GCA_964526015.1 uncultured Gammaproteobacteria bacterium | reverse complement strand
TGTAATTGGAGGAACTATTAATAAACTTGGAAGTTTTGAATTTTGTGCTACAAGAATAGGATCAGATACTACATTATCACAAATTATAAGACTTGTAGAAGATGCACAAGGCTCAAAAGCTCCAATTCAAGCTGTGGCAGATAGGATTTCTGCTTGGTTTGTCCCAGCAGTTATTGGTGTTGCACTTTTAACTTTTGTAATTTGGTTTTTTGTTTTGGGATCTACTTTGTCATTTGCCTTAATGGCCTTTACTGCAGTTATCGTTATTGCCTGTCCTTGTGCCTTGGGCCTTGCTACTCCTACGGCCATTATGGTAGGAACTGGTGTTGCAGCCGAACATGGAATTTTAATTAAAGGCGGAGAACCATTAGAGAGTGCTAGTACTATTAATACTATTGTCTTTGACAAAACAGGAACAATTACAAAAGGAAAACCAGAAGTTACAGATGTGGAGGACTTGGGCAGTATTGATGAGGAAGAAGTAACAGTTATTGCAGCAAGCCTTGAGAAACAATCAGAGCATCCACTAGCTGAAGCAATAGTAAATTACGCAGAAAGTGAGAAATTAAAACTAAAAGAAATTATAAATTTTGAAGCAATAGTTGGGTATGGGGTAAAAGGTAATATAGGGAAAACTACATATTATTTAGGAAATCGTAAATTAATAGTTGAAACACTTAAATTAAGTATCGATAAATTTGAAAGAAAGTTAGAGAGACTCGAGGATCAAGGTAAAACAGCAATGATTCTTGCAAATAAAAAGGAAGTCTTGGGAATTATAGCTGTAGCAGATACAGTAAAAGAGACCTCAAGAGAAGCAGTTGAGATGTTAAAAAAGAAAGGGATTGAAGTTTGGATGATTACAGGTGATAACCAAAGGACTGCAAATGCTATTGGTATGCAGGTTGGCATAACAAACATCTTGGCTGAAGTTTTACCACAAAATAAAGCGGAAGAAGTTAAGAAATTACAAGCAATGGGTAAAAAAGTTGCAATGGTAGGTGATGGCATTAATGATGCTCCAGCGCTTGCCCAAGCTGATTTAGGTATTGCCATGGGAAGTGGTACTGATGTTGCCATGGAAACAGGAGGAATAGTTATTATTAAAAATGATCTTCGAGATGTCGTTAATGCATTGGATTTATCAAAAACTACTGTACAAAAAATTCGTCAGAATATGTTTTTCGCTCTTTTCTATAATGTAATTGGTATTCCTGTAGCTGCCCGCGCCTTTGCATTTATGGGACTCATTCTTAAGCCAGAGTTAGCAGGTCTTGCTATGGCCTTAAGTTCTGTATCAGTTGTCAGCAATTCCTTATTATTAAAAAAATATGAGACAAACAAAAAAAATTATTTATCAATGTATGCCCCTTATATAATGATGGTACTATTTACTGCCCTATTCTTTGAATTTGCACGCTTTAGTTCAAACAGTATGGGAAAATAATTTAAATCAAAATCTTCATGAAATCTTCATGTTTGATTGGATATACTTAATATTTAGTATAAATATATGAAAAATAATATTCTTACCCCACTTTTAACAATTTTATTAATCGTTGCAGTTTTCTTTCTTGGTTCATTTTGGACAAAGGTACAATATCTTGAAAGTGGTTCAACAAAAACTCAAGCAGTTGCACAGCAACAACAACAAGCTCCTGCTCCAAGTGGCCCTGTTAAGGTATCAATTGATGATGACCCAATTTTAGGAGATAAAAATGCAAAAGTTACTATAATCGAATTTTCAGATTATGAATGTCCATTTTGTAAAAGACATTTTGATGAGACATTTCCTCAATTAGTTAAGGAATATGTCGACAAAGGTTTAGTAAAAATAGTTTTTCGTGATCTCCCTCTTTCATTCCACGATCCGATGGCAACAACTGAGGCTATTGCTGCAAATTGTGCAAGAGAACAGGGAGATGATAGTACTTATTTTAAATACCACCACGAGATATTTAAAAGGACAAAATCAAATGGTAATGGGTTAGCCTTGACTGATTTGTATAAAATTTCAGATGATTTAAAATTAAATACTACAAAACTTAAAACTTGTATTGATGATCCAAAACAAAAAGAGGAAGTTCAAAAAGATTTAAGTGACGCTTCTTCAGTTGGAGCAAGTGGCACTCCTGCATTTTTTATTGGTAAATCAACAGATGATGGAACTATTGAAGCACCACTTACATCAGGTGCACAACCATTTAGTGTTTTTAAGACTATAATAGATGAACTTTTAAAATAAATGATAATTGCAAGTACTTTAATTGCAACTGCCTACTTAGTTATTATCACATTTTTAATGAATAGTAATTTACTAATAACTACCTTAGTGGGTAATTATGATATAGATTATAAATTTAAAATATTTGCATCGCTATTTTTGGGAATGTGGAGTTCGATGTCGGGAACAGGTTTTGCATTACTCATTGTTACTGCCATTTTGACAGGAATAAATTTATCACTTTTAGGAAAGAAGTTAAAAAATCTTAAAAAACAAGGTAATTTAAAATTAGTCGTTGGAGGAAGTACTTTAATTGGAATTGTGGGAAGTGGATGTGCCTCTTGTGGTTTACCTATACTTGCACTTTTAGGTTTAAGTGGAAGTATTGCCTATCTGCCATTTAGAGGTATGGAACTGTCATACTTAGCAGTAATATTACTTTTGTTTTCACTTTATCACTTAATTAAAGCCAACAATAAAAATGAATGTGAAATAGTTAAAAAATAAATGAATAGAATATTAATAATATCAATATCAATTTTAGTTGGGATGATTGCAATTTTGGGTTATAAAATTAATTCCGCTTCAAGTTCTACTGGCGGTGGCATTACTATTTCTACTAGTCCAAATCCACTAACAATTGGTCCTGCTACATTTATAATAACCGTTAAGGATAAAGCAGGCAAATTAGTAAACGATGCTACTGTTTCTTTTGATATAAACATGACGACAATGAATATGGGCATACAAAAAGGAGTTGCCAAGTCAGAAGGTAATGGAAAATATAACGCAGTTGGAAATATGTCAATGCGAGGGCCTTGGAGAATTTCAATAATTGCAAAAATGGCTGATGGAAGTATCCAAAATGAGGATTTTGTAATTAACGTAAAATAAGAATATGATTCGTGATAAATTTGTTATTGGAATAATAATTACAACAATTATCCTTTTTGTTGGTGGAGCAGTTTTCATATCTAAGAAAGATACAAAAACTGCAGAGAGCAGTAAAAGTATTCTAGAAGTTGCAAGTGATGATTATATTAAGGGAAACAAAGACGCCTCAGTTACCATAGTTGAATATTTAGATTTTGAATGTCCTGCTTGTGGTGCCTATTATCCACTTGTTAAAACATTGTCGGAAGAATATAAAAGTAATGTTAGGTTTGTAACGAGATATTTTCCATTAATGGGTCACAAGAATGGTTTTTTGTCAGCCTATGCTGTTGAAGCTTCAAGTAAGCAGGATAAATATTGGGAAATGTATGACATTTTATTTGTTAATCAAAAGGATTGGGGTGGAAAGGAATCAGCAGACCCAACTATTTTTGAAGACTATGCAAAACAAATTGGACTTAATATTGATCAATTCAAAAAAGATCGTGATTCTAAAGAAGTTAAAGATAGAGTCAACAAGGATTTATCGTCAGGTAAAATAGCTGGAGT
>CAZGHY010000050.1:0-6131 GCA_964526015.1 uncultured Gammaproteobacteria bacterium | reverse complement strand
TGGTTGCCGGTTAGAAGGACTGGAGGAACTTTCCAATCGTTATAAATTTCTGGTCTTGTGTATTGTGGGTATTCTGAATCAAAACCTGTGTGTGATTCTTCTTGTAGCGATTCTGGTTTAATTACATCAGGTATTAGTCTTGTAACAGCATCTGCGATTACCATTGCAGGAATTTCACCGCCTGTTAGAACATAATCTCCAATTGATACAATATCATCTACTAAATTTTCATGAACTCTATGATCAATTCCTTCATATCTTCCACAAATTAAAACAAGTCTTTCAATTTTTGAATATTCGTAGGCTTTCTCTTGTGTAAATTTTTCTCCACCTGCATCAAGAACAATAATTTTTGTTCCTTCTCTTCCTTTTACTACATTAATTGACTTTAGAGCTTTATCAATAACATCAACCCTTAAAATCATACCAGCTCCACCGCCATACGGTTTATCATCTACTGTTCTTCTTTCATCGATTCCAAATTCTTTTAAATCTACAATATTTAATTCTAAAAAGTTCTTGTCTTGAGCACGCCACATAATAGATTCGGTCAATGGACCTACAAACATTTTAGGAAAAAGTGTGACGATGTCGATTTTTAACATTTTATCAGTTGTATTTTACCATGTATCAGGTGTAAAGTTTAAATATTATGAAGAATTCGACGTTCATGCAAAGACAAAAAGTTGTAATTGTTATGCCTGTTTGGAACGAGGCAGAAAACATCAAAAAGATGGTCAAACAACTTCTCGAAGTTGAATTTCCAACGATTAATGCAGACATGCATTTATTGGTTGTTGATAATCATTCAAAAGATAAAACAGAAGAGATTGTCAAAACTACTTCAAAAAAATTTAAAAATGTCTCAATCATTCAACAGCAAAATAGTGGACTTGGTTGGGCATATGTATCTGGGTTTAAACATGCAATTAATAACTTAAAAGCTGATGCTGTACTTGAAATGGATGGAGACTTTCAGCATCCGACTCGTTTTGTTAAGCCAATGGTTGATGCATTTCTGGCTGGAGCAGAATATTGTATCGGCAGTAGATATGTAAAAGGTGGATCAATTCCAAAAGAGTGGGCATTATCAAGAAGGGCAGTAAGTTATTTTGGAAACTTATTCATTAGGTTGGTATTACTCAAACCGTCTATTCACGATTTAACAACAGGGTTTAGATTGTCAAAGGTTAAAGGAGTCTTGGACAAAATAGATTTAGATAATTTAATGGAGTTAAATAGATTTGCATACAAAGTGGATCTGTTGTATCAATGTCTTAAAAATTCAAAGAAAACTGTTGAGGTTCCGTTAGAATTTGCACCCAGAACTATGGAGAAGTCAAAGTTTAACCCTAAAGAAATGATTTCTACATTTAAGGTCGCCATTATTTTAGGAATTAAAGATAAAATGAAAATAATTAAGTTTGGTATAGTTGGAGGAACTGGATTTGTGGTTAATTATGTTGCCCTAAGACTTTTAAGAAACTACGGGTTAAGTGAAACTTTTTCTTGGATACTTTCAACAGAGCTAGCAATAATAAACAATTATGTTTTCAATAATGCTTGGACATTTAAAGATCAAGAAATTAAAGGCTTAAAACAAACTATAGTTAAGTTTTTACAATTTAATTTAACCTCTGCCGGTGCACTCTTGATTCAGTCAATTGCGGGTCCAATTGGTGTAAAGCTTGTAGGCGTTCAATACGATGCTTTAGTATTAGCCTTCATCGTTTTATTTTTGGTTCTTCCATACAACTTCACTATGTATAACTTGGTAATTTGGAGGAAGAAAAAGAATTAAATAGTATCTGTCAATTTTTCTGCGACACACCCATTTCTTTCATAGTTTAAAATCTTTTCCCTAATGACTTCCAATTCCATAATTTGTTTATCGCTGTTTGCTTCGACTGCTTTCTTTACAGAGCCGTTGGCCAAAACAGGATTATGTTGCACCATTGTTCTTAACCACATTGTTTTATTCCTGAACATTCTTTGTATTATTTCATGCCCCATTGCAAATAATTAGTCTCTGAAGTTGTTCTTTCCCCACGTATTAATTATAGGAATGGCGCCCAATTTGATATTGGCAGAGTGTTTTGAGAAATGAAGGTTAGTGAATAAAGATAGATTGGAACAATCAATATAAAAAGTGCAACCTTAAATTCTTTTTTAAGTAAATACTCTCTAAACCCAAGTATTAAAAATGGTACCACAGGTAACGAATATCTAAGTAAATCTCTGTGAGCAACAAAAAACAGAGGAACAATAAATACTAATGCAAAATAAAAGTAGTTGGTTAATTTTTCTTGATAAAGTTTGTATATTCCTAAAATACCAATTAGGTATATAAATATTACTTCCTCAAGCCAGAAAGTCCCTACCCATGGCTCACTAGAATTAAATATTTGAAATGGGGGAAAGAATAGATGCATGTTATCACCTGATTTAAAGTAAACCCAGAAATCTCCGGTTTGAACTAGATAAAGTGAGAAAACTAAAACTACACCTAATGGAATTAGGAACAATGATAGATATTTTAGATTAAATAGACCTTTTATATTTTTAATATTTCCAACAAAAATTTGTAAAGCGTATGCTACAAATAATAATATTGCTGGAGATTTAGTTGTTTGGGCTAGTAATCCCCACAAACCTGCAAGTAAATATTTTTGTTTTCCAAAAAAATAAGTTGAGGCAAGAATTGAGGCAAGAAATATCGGTTCTGGTGAACCAACAGACCTAACGATTAACCATCTAGCTGGAAAAATTGCAAAGACAAATGTTAGCCAGAGTGCATTGTTTTTGTCTAAGTACTGTCTGGCGTGCAGATTGAAAAAGTATAGTGCAAGAATTGAGCTTGCTATGGTTACTAAAAGCATTGAATAAGGGTGGCCAAAAATTGGTGCAAAAGTTTTAATTAATAGTGGAAACATTGGAAAGTGGGCTGAATAATATTCATTGGTTAAGGGGAATTGATAACTTTTGGCTATAAGTTCTGGGCTGTATAGCGTTTTGGCTGCAACTATATATAGTGGTCCGTCAAAGTTTGAGACAATTGTTGCCATACCCTGAGGAGAAAGAGGAATGTTCCAAAATTTATCCAGTTTTGCAAAGAAGGGTAACCAAATTAAAATTGTTGGTATAATTGCCATTAACGCAATTACAAACAAATTCTTTAAAGCATTCTGCATAATTTGATGATATCATAGTCTGTATGGGTTACAAAATAGACGAGCTTACTTTGTTTTTACCTACATATAACGAAGAGGATAATATCAAAAAGACAGTATTAAACTCCAAAAAAGTAATGCTACAGAATGCAAAAAAATGGGAAATAATCGTGGTTAACGATGGCTCAAAAGATAGTACAGAAAAGATTGCTGATGAGCTTCATAAATCTGACTCTAGAATCAAAGTCATAACTCACAAGGTAAATAAAGGCTATGGTGGAAGCCTAAAAACTGGACTCTATGGATCAAAATATAAATGGATCTCGTTCATAGATTCAGATGGCCAGTTTGATTTTTCAGAAATTGACAAATTCGTTGCAAAACAAAAGGAAACAAATGCAGACTTGGTAATTGGATATTATAAAAAAAGACAGGTAAGTAAATTAAAAATCATTACTTCTAAGATGTGGGAACTAGCTGTGTTTATACTATTCGGTCTGCACGTCAGAGATATTGATTGTGGATTTAAGTTGATTTCTAAAAAAGTCGTTGAAAAAATTCCAAAACTTGAAAGTGAACGTGGTGCCTTTATATCTTCAGAATTTTTAATAAAAGCACGAAGAGCAGGATTTAAAATAGTGGAGATACCAGTAACACACTACCCTCGTGTTGCAGGTAAAGGAACTGGAAGAGATATTAAAGTAATTATTCAAAGCTTTATAGATTTATTTAAACTTTGGCGAAAATTAAGCTAGGGTATGATGAGCAAAATATTGGCTTACATCAAACAAAACTGGATTTTAATTTTAATAATACTTCTAGGTGCGTTTTTTAGGTTGTACAACATTGATGGGTATATGACTTTCTTGGGCGATGAAGGAAGAGACGCCATAATTGTTAGAAATTTATTAACTAAGGCTGATCCGATATTAATAGGCCCTGGTACTTCAGTAGGGGGAATGTATTTAGGTCCGCTTTATTATTATTTCATGGCTCCTTTTTTACTTCTAGCAAATTTTTCGCCAGTTGGACCAGCTGTGGGGGTTGCAATTTTAGGTGTTGCTACAATTTATTTGGTTTACGTCGTTGGAAGAGACTGGTTTGGAGGAAATGCTGGGATCATATCTGCATTGTTATTTGCAATTTCACCAACAGTAATTACATACTCACATTCATCGTGGAACCCAAACATTATGCCATTTTTTGCATTACTTTCTATATATTCTGTTTGGAAAGTTTGGAAAAGGAGACAATACTATTGGTTAATAATTACTGCAATTTCTTTTGCCTTTGTTTGTCAGTCGCATTACTTGGGTGTTTTAATTGCTCCTGTTCTATTTGTTTTTTGGTTTTTGTCTCGCGTACCCAAAAAATATTCACTAATCTCTATTTTTGTATATTTATTCTTAATGTCTCCACTTTTAGCTTTTGATATTAGACATGACTGGATGAACTCAAGAGCGTTGTATAAGTTTTTAACTGTTAGGGATGAAACTGTTGCTATAACACCATGGACAGCAATACCAAAAGCATATCCAATTTTTGAACAAGTAAATGGAAGTATGTTAACTGCAAAGCATCAACAAACAGCAAGAATTGTATCAATAATTATTATTGCCTACTTAGTGTTTGTATACACTGGAAAAGATGTTGTTACAAAGAAAAAATACATAATACTGGTTTTGTGGTTTGTATTTGGATTAATAGGCTTTGGCTTGTACAAACAAAATGTATATGATCACTACTTTGGGTTTTTGTTCCCCGTACCGTTTTTGTTACTGGGTGGTTTTTTTGCAGACAGGCTTAGGTTAAAGAGTGGGTTGATGAATAGTCTTGTTTATTTGATAGTTGTCTATTTAGTCTCTTTAAACTTAAAAAGCAATCCATTTATGTATCATCCAAATAATCAGATGCAACGAGCCAAGAATGTATCAAGCAAGGTATTAGAAATTTCAGAAGGCAAACCGTTTAACTTGGCAGTTTTAGCAGAAAGAAATTATGAAGATGGATACCGTTATTTTATGGAAGTTGCAAATGCTCAAGTAATGCATGCAGATAGATGGGACCAAAAAACAATTGCTGATAATTTGATAGTTATTTGTGAGAAACCAAAAGAAAAATGTGATCCAACACATTCACCAAAGGCAGAAGTTGCAAACTTTGGTTGGAGCAAAATAGATAGTGACTTTGAAGTTGATGGAGTTATAATATACAAACTAATCCACGCAAAATGAATTTTTTAAACTCTAAAGAAATAAGTCAATTAATTATTAGTTCCGACAATATATTACTTTGCTTACATCAAAGTCCCGATCCAGATTCAATTGTTTCAAATTTACTCATGTCAAAGTACCTTGATAGACTTGGAAAAAAATACAAAATAGTTTGTTTTGATAATATCCCAGACAAATTCAAAACAACCTATAAAACTGAAGATGTAGTTGTTGATAATCTATCGGTTGAAAGTTTTGATATAAATGAATTTGACCTATTTATATCATTGGATGTGAATGAACCCATAAGGTGTGGATTCTCTAACGATATTAAGTTCAGGTCTCTAATTAATATCGATCATCATGGTACTGAAAATACATTTTCTGGTTTGAAAATTAATGACTCCTCTTACTCATCAACTTCTGAGATGCTTTTTTATTTTCTAGAAGATGTGAATTACAGTTTAAGTAAAGATGAAGCTGATTTAGTATTGATGGGTATAGTTACCGATACTGACGCCTTTAGTTACGCTGGTGACTCGAGAGTATTTAGGACGGTTAGTATGTGTGTCGACTTGGGTGCAAGTTACGAAAAAGCAAGTGAAATCATTTATAGAAATAATAGCGTTGATCAATTAAAGTTTTGGGGTGAAGCTTTAAAACGAATAAGGATAGATAAAAAGAATAGATTTGCATACACATCAATCGATATTAAAACATTGAAGAAGTTTTCAGGTTTGTTGCAATC
>CAZGHY010000049.1:0-6241 GCA_964526015.1 uncultured Gammaproteobacteria bacterium | reverse complement strand
TAAATAATCTACTATCTCATTAGGACTTTGTACAGCAGTAGCTCCATTTTCAATTAGATAATCTGTTGCTTCAGAGCCTTCTATTGCAAATACTTCTACCCCCTCATTTGCAGCATGGTTAGCGGTGGAGATTGTACCAGACCTTCTTTTTCCTTCAATGACCAAAACTGCTTTTGATAATTTTACAATTAATTGATTCCTTGCTAAAAAGTTTTGAGGTAATGGTTTTGTACCATACTCAAAACCTGACACAACTGCACCATTTTGGGAGATTCTTTCTGCTAAGTCCTTATTTTCAGCTGGGTAAATAATATCTAGACCTGAGCCAATTACTGCAACTGTCCTACCTCCATATTTTAACGCAGTTTCATGAGCAATTGTATCTATCCCTCTTGCGAGTCCTGAAATAATTGTTACTTTATTTTTAACAAGTTCCTTTACAAAAACCTCTGTTATTTTTCTTCCTCTCTCACTCATTTCCCTTGACCCCACAACAGCCACAGCTCTTTTATCTAATTCTTTTAATTCACCCAATGCATATACGTCACTTAAATTATTCATTTTCTTTCATGGTTTCTATTTCAAAATATTTATCAAAAACTTTTCTTGCAATCGGTCCTGCAACCTTACTTCCTTCTCCTGACTTTTCAACCATGACAGTTAAGACGATTTCTGGATTTTCAATCGGTGCAAAACTAAAAAACCAAGCATGAGTTTTATCATCTTCGTTTGTTTCTGCAGTTCCAGTTTTACATGCAACTTCTAAGTTGTTGTGTTTCTCTGCAAAATCAAAAAAAGTAAATGCAGTACCACCTGTACTACACGCTTTTCTCATCCCTTCTTTAACTAAATTTATATTTTCTTTTTTAATCAAGACACCCGGTTTCGCCGTTAAGTTAGTACAATCTGCCTCTCCTACAATTTTTAGATCGCAAAGCTTACCTCCATTTGCAATTGCCAAATCTGCCCTGTGTATACCTACCGCAGTTAGTGCCAAATCTCCTTGCCCTATGGCAAAATGATAAGTATTACCTAAAAACCACTTTTCTTTTTTTACGTTTTCTTTCCAATCAGGTGAAGGAACTAATGATTGTATTTCACCACCAATATCAATATTAGTAAGCTTAGTTAAGCCAAATTTTTTTGTCCATTCGACAAGATTATTTATACCAACTGCTTCCCCAATTTCATAAAAAAAAGTATCTGTTGAACGAGCAAGTGCTTTAGTTAAATCAATCTCGCCTTCTTTACCTCCATATTGGGTAAAATACCAATTTGAGTATGAATAATTGCCATATTGGCTCTCTACTGTTACGACACCGTTATCGTTATATCTAAAATTTTTATCAATTTTACCTTCCTCTAAAGCTGCGATTAGTACTAGAGGTTTAAATATCGATCCTGGGTGATACAACCCGCCAATTGCTCGATTAAAAAGTGGCAGATCTGGATCCGATAGACTTTTAGTGATATCTTTTGGATCGAAAGAGGGAGACGAAAAAAGTGCCAAAACAGCACCGTTTCTATCGGTCGCGACAGCTGAACCAGTCTTGCCTATAAAGTTTTTCGCAATCTCTACTTGTAAATTAAAATCAATGTTTGTTTTAATATCCTCTCCTGAAATTGGTTTTCTAATACCCATAGACCGTATCTTATTACCCCTACTATCCACTTCAATTAATTCTTCTCCGTCAATTCCAGTTAGTGTGCAATTGTAATATTCTTGCAACCCACCTCGTCCGACAATTTGTCCTAATTTATATGGACCTTTTTCAATGCATTTCGGATCAACTTTTCCCACTTCATATTCATTTGTCTCAGAAACATATCCGGTTAGATGAGAAAAATCCGGCCCAGACAAGACCTCACCCCCACGCGATAATATTTTCCCCCTTTGTGCAATAATTTTAACCCTTTCAATTCTGTTTCCTTCGGATAGTTTTCTATAATAACTACCTTGAATTAATTGAAGCTCAATTAATCTACCTACTAATACCAAAAATCCAAGTAACAATATTCCCCTTAAAAACCAAGAAAGCCAAGACTGCTCTCTATTCGAATTCGATAAGGTTTGCATATAGAAGTAGATTATCACAAACAAAAGCACGAAACGACACTAAATATGAAACTACTTTAATCCTCTTACAATTCTTATTTTGTTTAAAAGTGAAAAGTTATTTAACAAATTACCACAACCTCTAGCGACACATGTTAAAGGTTCATCCGCTATATGTACTGGCATCTTTGTAGCCTCAGTAATCGCCTTATCGATACCGTGAATCAAAGACCCTCCACCTGCCAAATATATTCCTCTTTCCATAATATCTGAAATAAGTTCTGGAGGTGTTTCTTCCAGTGTATCTGAAATGCCAGTTATTATTTCATGAATTATAGGCCCCAAGGCCTCCCTAATTTCACCGTCTGTTAACTTTACTGATCTAGGTAAACCATTTTCTAAGTCTCTTCCTCTTACAATTTGGCTTTTAGGTTTAGGTACACGACCTTCGGTTTCAAAAGCTGTTGCTGAACCAATTGAAATTTTTATCGCCTCTGCAGACGGTTGGCCTAAAAGAAGTGAATATTTTAATTTTACATAGTTAATGATTGCCTCATCCATTTCGTCACCTGCAACCCTAAGGGATCTTCCAATTACTATTCCCCCAAGCGATATTACAGCTATTTCAGACGTTCCCCCTCCTATATCAACAATAAAATTACCTTCTGGTGATTCAACGTCTAATCCGGCTCCTATAGCTGCTGCCATTGGTTCTTCGATCAAATCAACTCTTCTTGCTCCAGCATCTATAGCTGCATCCGCAACAGCCCTTCTTTCTACTTCTGTAACACCTGATGGTATCCCTACGACCACATGAGGTCTAGGTATGCGTGGTATGTTGCCACCAGTTTCATGAATTTTTTTAATATAATATGTAAGAATTGATGATGCAGCGTCAAAATCTGCTATCACTCCATCTCGAAGTGGCCTTATAACCTCAATCGTAGAAGGTGCTCTACCTATCATCTTTTTTGCAGACTGACCAATAGCTAAAACCTCTTTAGTCTTTTTATTTCTAGCAACCGCTGACGGTTCTCGAATAGCAACACCTTTATTTTTTATAAACACAAGCGTATTTGCAGTTCCTAAATCGATACCAAGATCTGATGAAAAAATACCAAGTAAATGGTTAATTGGATTTGGTATACTTTTAAGTAATCCTATGATTGCATTTTTATATAACATATTATTTTTTACGATTCCCTTAATTTTTCTCAAGAACACTTCTGAACTATTTGAGTTCAACAAAATAGTCATACTATATTTGTTTACAACCTTGATTGTATCAGTCTGGGCTATTGAGTCAATTAGACAGAGAAAAATAATTTTTAAAAAGACCCAGCTTGATATACCAATAATTGTATACTTAGTAATTTTACTAATAAGCTCACTCATATCAATTGATCCTAGAACATCTTGGTTTGGATATTATTCAAGGTTTAATGGTGGCTTATTTTCACAGATTTGTTACAGCTTATTATATTGGGCGTTTGTAAGTAATCTAAACGCCAAAAACGCCTTAAATTGCATCACGGCATTAATAATTTCAACAGGGTTATCAAGTTTATTGGCAATTGGAGAACATTTTGGTTTTTTTACCACATGTGCATCTATAAGCTATACAGACTTGCATAGACCTGAAAACGTTCAAACACTAGAAAAGTTTAATTTATTAAACAATACAGAAAAATTTAATTACTTATTTAAAAATAACTGTTGGGTACAAGATGTACAAACAAGAGTTTTTTCAACTCTCGGCCAACCAAACTGGTTAGCAGCCCTTCTGGTTGCATTACTACCGATTTCTTTGATTTACTCCTTAAAAAATAAATTTTATATGTTAGTTTCTATTATATTTTTTACGACTTTAATTTTCACCAAATCAAGATCGGGATTTTTGGCATTCGGAGTTGAATTTTTAATATTATGGGGATATCTTTTTTGGAAAGAAAAAATGAAATATATAAAAGAATTTATATTTATCACTCTTTCATTTTCACTTTTGACATTTTTTTTCCTAACAAAATCAAACAACTCAACCATTACCATGCCAAATTCAGGTGGTCCAGCACTAGAAACGGGAGGGACAGAATCAGGTTCAATACGTAAATATGTATGGATTGGAGCTTTAAATATTTTTTTAAAAAACCCTCTTCTAGGTACTGGCCCTGAAACATTTGCTTTTTCTTTCCCAACTCAAAAACCAACGGAGCATAATTTAACATCAGAATGGGATTTTATATATAACAAAGCACACAATGAATTTCTAAATATTTTGTCAAATACTGGGATCGTAGGTTTTACAGCCTACATACTAATCGTGATATCAACAATTAGTATCTTAATTTTAAAAAATAAAAACGCAGACCCTAATTATTACAACATAGCTCTACTATCTAGTTTTGTTTCAATTCTAGTTACAAACTTTTTTGGTTTTTCTGTTGTAATTATTTCGTTATTATTTTACTTAATACCTGCAATATCAGTAACACTAGATGTAGATAAAATACATAGAAATAATACGCGACAATCACTTAAAGAAAAGTTATATTTATTAACAATAACTATCATTACAATTACAATATTAACTAAAATATTTAACTATTGGAGATCAGACATTTATTACAATTCATCCAAGAAGAAACAAGACATCAATCAAATAAACAAGGCAATTTCACTAACACCAAAAGAACCAATTTTCTTGGCACACAGGTCTTTATTAACAGGAAGCACTGAAGATTCATTTAATGCCTACAAAATGTCTCTCTACAACCAAAACATCAGAAGAATATATATAAGTAATCTTGTTAAAAATACATCAGCCAATCAATCAAATCTATATCGAGCAGAAGAAATACTACTAGAGGGTATAAAAATTTCACCAAACGATCCCAGATTATATTACCAAATAGGAATCTTGCAACTTAAATTCGGCAAAAACGTAGAAGGTATTAAAAATCTACAAAAAGCAGTTGAACTTAAGCCAAACTATAAAGAAGTCAGGTTTGCACTTGGATCTTTGTTTAAAGAAATAAATGAAAATGATTTAGCTAGACAAGAGTTCGAATACATACTTAACAACATCGATCCGTATGACGAGCTAACAAAAAATCAACTAGAAGAGTTAAAATAGCTTCAAAATGATATAATAGTCATTATGGTAAAAAGAATTATCCAATCTGGTGAAAAAAAGTTAAGAGAAGTTAGTAAACCAATCTTAAGAATAGACAAAAAAATTAAAGCTCTTATTCAAGATTTAAGAGATACACTAGCAGTTCAAAAAGATCCAGAAGGGGTTGGCCTTGCAGCCCCTCAAATAGGAATAAACTTACGTGCTTTTGCGATAGATTTCAAAAATTTAAAAAGGATAGTTATAAATCCTGAAATAATTAGTGTAAGCGATACAAAAAAAATTAATAGGCAAAGCTTACCTCTTCATGGGAAGGTAAAAAGATCAAAGCCTGAAATACTTGAAGGATGTCTTTCACTTCCTCACTACTACGGACCCCTAAAAAGAGAAGACTATATAAAAATTAAGTATCTCGATGAAAACGGAAAAGAAATAATCGAAGAATTTAGAGATTTTAACGCGCAAATCGTTCTCCATGAAATTGACCACTTAAACGGATTTTTGTTTATAGATAGACTATTGGAACAAAAAAAGAAACTTTACAAGTTGGATGCAGACGATACATGGGAGGAAGTAGAACTGTAACGACGTAAGTCGATCATAAATATGCGAATAATATTTTTTGGTACACCTGACTATGTAATTCCGGTTTTGGATAAATTACACAGATATCACGAACCTCAACGTGAACGTTATGAAATTGTAGCTGTGGTTACACAATCACCTAAACCTGTTGGTAGAGAGAAAAAATTAACTTATTCTGCGGTTGATTCATGGGCATTCAAAAAAAATATTCCTCGAAACTTTGATTACAACGATCTTCCTGATGCTGATATGGGTGTTTGTGCATCATTTGGAATGATTATTCCACAAGCTGTATTGGATAAATTTAAGCATGGAATTTTAAATATTCATCCATCATTATTACCACAATTTAGAGGCAGTTCCCCTATTCAAGCGACGTTAATTAGTGGAATTAACCCTACAGGAGTAACAATAATTAGAATGATCGACAAATTAGACGCAGGACCAATACTTACGCAGTTTAAAGAAGA
>CAZGHY010000048.1:0-6418 GCA_964526015.1 uncultured Gammaproteobacteria bacterium | reverse complement strand
CTCCAATAATATTTTTCCCACCATTTAAGTTTTATTACATCAAAAAGATATATAAACTTAAAAATAAAAGGGACTTCATTGTCTACATAATGTTGATAGACTGAAAATTCGATTGTAGGATCAACCAAAACAATTGGGACAGAAGTCTTTGGAATATGTGGCATAACGTAAAATGTTTCAGCATGGATCATGTCATAATCATTTTCTTGTAGTTCTTTTTTAATCGCCCTTCGTTCCTCAAGAGAAAAATTTCGCATAACTACTAATGGGTTAAAAGTAACTAAAGTTAAAAACAAATTGCGAATTGTCCAAGGTGACTTTGGCCTATCAAAAACCATTATTTTTTCACAATACTTTTCAATTTGTGGAAGATAAGAAAGCTCTCTTTCCTTATCACCCCTAATTAGTGATACAACAGTTATTTTATGCTTCTTGGATAAAAATTTGATCAGATGATACCAACGAGTTTGACCACCAGACATTTGATCAATTGGTAAGAATGGTAGAAGCATGAGTATTTTCATTTTTCTTTGTGTAGATCAAGAATTATATACTGATCCGTTTTAACAACGGACTTAAATCTTTTTGAAAAGTTTACTGTATCGAGTCCTCCTAAGTCAATCGAGACATAAAAATCTGCCCCACGCTCAATTATATTGTCGATTGAGTCATCAACTGCAGGCCAACCTTTTCTTTTTGTCTGGTATAAAAATGCAGTATCACCATTATACGGAATTACTATTTGAGCATCCTTTGGCAGCATCTCGTCAACGATTTTTCCAACTTCCATTAGCTCTGGATGATTTACTTGGTAGAAAGGCTTAATTCTATCCCAACTAATTAGAAACATCGTTACTAAACTTAACAATAGAATTATTTTTGATCTTCTCCATAGATAAGAAGAACCTAATGCTAAAGTCATTGCAATTGGAGGGATAATTAAGATTTGATAATAATCATGCCTGACATTCGCTGTTGCAACAATTACTAAATATGAAAGTGCACCTAGAACAAAATAAAAATTAAATTTATTCTTTAATTTTCTAATTAATCCGAAGGCAAATGGAACAAGACCCCAAGTACCAAGAATTAATATTCCTATTCTCTCCCCAAATAACCACCTAAAATATGATGGATGGAACCTAATCCTATCTCCGTTAAAAGCCCATTCATAAAAAGGTATACCCTCAGGGTGTTGACCAGTCCAAAATCTCCAAATTACAAAAGGAGTAAATGCTAACATAGCAAACAACAAGTTCTGCCTTATATTCTCTCTTCTTAAGAATTGAGGCAATAAAGGTAACAAATAAACACCAAAAAAAGGTTTTTGTAATAAGGCTAAACCAAAAAGAATTGCTGAGATAATATTATTCAAACCAAAGAAGTACAGTGCAGACACTGAAAACAAAACACCCAATGGATCAGGAAGTATTACACGAGAGAAATAGACATTAAAAGGCAAAAACAAGAAGAAAAAAGAAGTTAATAATCCAATTTTAGTTGAATAATGCTTCTTTCCCAAAAGATATAAAAATACTGAAGTTAAAAGGGTAATAAATATAGTTGTTAATCTACCCCATTTTTCAATTGTAAAAATTCCAAAAGTATTGAAAAAAGTGGTATGCAAAGCATTATATATTGGAAATTCAACCATTCTTATACCAGTTGGGTTTTCTAAACCACTTTGGATACTACTTATATCATCATATGTTGGGTACAACATGTTGACACCATTATTTATAAAGTTTCTAGAAACTGCTGACGTGTCTGCTTGTCTCCAAGAATGCCAGTCGGCAACAGGGTTATCAATTTTGTAGAGTCTAACAATAAATCCAAGTATTAACAATAAAGATAACAAAAAGTATTCACTTTTCACAACTGCTTTCATGAGATTAACTAATTTGTTCATATTTGTTTTTTAAGCTTCCTACAACAAGTCCTGTAAACATCCAATAGATAATTGCAAACTTTGACGCTTCAAATATATCTATAAATATTGCAGTCATTATTATACCAACTGTCGATCCAATATACCCTGCTATAAAAATAGATTTTAGGCTATTATCAAAAACATAACTTTTTAAATGTTGATATAGGTAGATGAATATTAACAAAAACGACAACAATCCAAAAGCGCCTGTTTCCCCTAAAGCCCTAAGATAATCGTTATCAGTTGCAAGTGTTATAGAAGAATATCCAGTTCCAAGTATAGGGTTTTTAGTAAAAGCTCTAATTGCCCTTGGCCATTCAACATTCAAACGAATTGAAGTCGATCTATCTTCATTTACATTTCCGTTCTCTTGGGCATGAACAATAATAAAACTAGAGATTTTTTGTTTAACTACATCGAATATTCTTTTATATCTAACTTGCAGATCAGGTGCAGTTCCAAAAATAATCACACTAATTATTCCAAAAAGTATTATCTCTTTAAACTTTTTATACAAAAGTAATGAAACCGAAACAGCCACAATAAAGGCAACGATTGAAATTCTTGATACAGCTACAGACAATAGCCAAAATCCAAAAGCTACGGATATTCCCAATATTATTTTTGATGTTTTATTGCGTACAAAATAATATATTTTGAAGCGAGAAGTAATCTGTTTTTTTTGGTTTTGGATTACTTCATCTTTTAAAACAAAAAAAGCAGTAATAAATATTGGTAACATCAAAACCATGAAAGAAGCAAGGTCGTAGTGTCCAGCAAAAGTAGAATTAATATGCGCGCCAGGAACCCAACGAAGAGCAATACCTTTTGAATACTCTTCGTTTTGAGTAACAATTACAGGTAACGCAATATATTTTTGCCCTAATCCATATCCAAAAACCAGCAGATTGATAATTATCAAAATCTTTATCACATAGTCAAAAAACAAATTATTATCTTTATTCATTCTAATATAAACAAAGGATACAAAGAACAATGACAAATATTCCACCCTCCTGAACCAATGAAGAAAACCTATTTTAAGATCAACTGTTTGTGTTAAGTAGATACCTGATATTAATGATACAAACCCGATTCCTAAAAATATTAATATTGATCTTGAAACATTATTCCTAAATATATTTTTAATATTTTGCAGAATCGGAATTGCAAAGAACAGTAGTACAAAGAGTATTAAAAAATCTTCTAACCTAACAGCGACGTATGTTCCAGGTATCCTAAATGCAGGAAACTTTGGAAATAAAGGAACTACAAGCAATATTGCTGTAAGCAAATACTTGCCAAGACTTTCATCAAACAACTTTAATAGCTTTTGCATATATTTTAACTAAACTTGGCTTAAAAATACTAAATACAATTATACGTAATAAACAGCCAAGTTTTATAGTAAAACTAAGCAGAGGTAGTTGCCATTCAGGATAATGTTTTTTGAAAAATATCTTTAAATTTTTAAGTTCAAAAATCAATGAATTCTCACCTCCGTAAGACTGTCCTCCAAAGTGAACTATTTTCCATTTAGGAAGGTAAGATATCTCCCAGCCTTGTTTCTTAATTCTGTAGGAAAGATCAGTCTCTTCAAGATAGGCATCAAAACTGAGATCAAAGCCTCCAACTTCATCTAAAATTTCTTTTCTAACCATATAAAATGCTCCAGTTATCCAATCTTGTTGATGAGAAGTTTTGTAATATTTTTCATTTTGCCCGAATGGTGAAACACTATGCATAGGATGCATTGATTGAATTAAACTACCAATAACAGGAATGTCATCCAGAAAAGTCATCCAAGCAAAAACATTAAAAAGATTTGGAAATGCCCCACCTGTTCCCTGAAGTGTTTTAATATCAGAGTTTAGAAGACTACATGTAGTAGCTCCAACTTTTTTATTATTATCCATCCATTCAACCATCTCATTTAATATTTTGTGATCCAAAAACTTAACATCATTATTTAAAAATAGAACATACCTTCCCTTTGCTTGTTTCAATCCAAAATTATTGTTGTCTCCAAAATTAAATAATTTATTACGTTTCAAGTAAACCAAGTCTGGCACATATGACATAGCCATTGTATAAGTTCCATCATCTAGTGTTGAATTATCAACTAAAATTACTTCCACATTGATCTTTTTTAAAGCAGGAACCATTGATTCCAAAGTAACCTTTAAAAGTTCTTTTGTGTGATACTTTTCAGTACTTAAATTAATAATAATTATTGAAAGATCAATTTCGTTTTTTTGCATTTATGTATTCTAAAAATAACAAATAACCAAATAGAGTAGAACCTGTGATAATAGCTAACCTAACCCAATTATTACTGGGAACGTATCTAACAATTATTTTTTGCTTATACCTAACGCCTCCAAAAAATTGGGCATACTGTTCCTCTTTTGGTTCAAAACCATTTATATAAATTGACTCACGCAATGGATGAGTTATTTCCTCTAAGAAGGTGCTTTTTGTTTGGTCACGAATTAAGGCAGGTGCTTCTTCTGGAGGATAGTTTAACCTAGGAGCATAATAAAAACCTTGGTTAAACTCTTTTTCATAATGAGCAAGTACTTCAGCTCGACTTAAATTTGTGTAGTAGCCACGCCTAAGTGGAGACTCAACATCTGCAGGCTCATTTGATTGCACAGAGCCACTTGGTGGCTGTGGGAATTCTGGACTAGTTGGATAAACATAAACAGAAAGGGTGATGAAGAAAAAAACAAAGAAAAACTTTAAAAACATATTCATCACTGAAAAAGTCTAGCCCTCCCTAGTTTATAGTTTGGATTTTTGTTTTTTCTTTCACCAATTGGCTTTGCAGGCACACCGCCAACAATAGTAAAGGGAGGAACATCTTTTGTTACTACTGCACCACCGGCTACAACTGCACCTTTCCCAATTTTAACCCCAGGCATAATCGTTACCCTTGGACCAATAAATACATAGTCTCCTATTTCAACAGGCTCTGAGATTGCCCCAAAATCAGAAGATGAGAGATCATGTTCAGAGTTGTAGATCATAACAGAAGATGCAATGTCAGTATGACTACCAATCTTTATTTTTTCTCTACCATCCAAAAAGGCATGGTCTCCAATTATTGTATCTTCACCTATTTCGATATTTCTCGGATCAAAGAAGTTGGCCCACATATGAAAAGTCGACCCTTTGCCAATTTTGATACCAAAAAAGCGATATTTCATGTTTCTAATAAAATGTGAGGGGATATTACCGATCCAACGAAGTAACATTAGTTCAAAATCTAACCAATAATTTGCCAACCTGGTAAACACCTTTGGCAAAGCCTGCTTTAAACTCAACTTATTTCCGTTTTTATCAGTAATGACAGTCATATTATCTTGTAGCATTTTCAAGTGTTTCCATTGTTTCTTTAGCACATTTTTCCCAAGAAAACTTCTTTGACTGAGTTATACCAGCCTGTACTAGTTTATTATAGTCTTTTTGATTCATATTTAAAACTTTTTCAATTCCTTTTGCTATATCAATATCATTTAATTCATTTACAACTATGCCAGTATCGCCCGCAACTTCAGGAAGACTCCCAACGTTCGAAACAACGACAGGAGTACCAATTGCCAAAGATGAAAGTGTATCAATTCCAAAACCTTCGGTATGAGATACTTGTACAAACACCTTCGCACCTTTTCTCAACGCCATTTTTTCATCCTCTGGAAAAAAATCTGTAAATATTACCCTTTCTTTTATGTTAAGCTTCTCGACCAATTCAAATAATGATTCATACAACCAACCCTTCTTTCCAGCAATAACTAATTGTAGTTTCTTGAATTCTTTCTTTTTGGAAAGAATGCTAAACGCTCGAATCAACCCATCAATATTTTTGCTCGGTTTAAGCGTACCCAAATACAGTATATAGTCTGACACTATAGAATACTTATTTTTAACTCGTCGCACATCATTTTGACTAATGTTATAATCTTGTGGCTCTAAGTCGTGAGAAAGATATGTAACTTTGACTTTTTTTGAAGCAAATGGATAATGTCGTACAATATTCTTTCTGCTATCTTCTGATATAGTTAGTACTTGTTTCGAGACAAAAATAGAAATAGCAGTCCAATACTTTAACTGCCAAAACACTTTTTTTGTGAATTGTCCCGAATTTTCGAGATAACCTAGATCCATTATGGAGACTACCCTAGGGATTGTCAATATTGGAACTGTATAATGACTTGGGGAAAACAAAATTTCTATTTTTTCAGGATTTTGAAATAAGTATGGCATAAGTTTTGCAATTAACCATACTCCTCCACCATGAATAATTTTATACTTGAAATTTTTCGTTTCTTTCGGTAGATCAGGCAGAGGATCATTTTTTAGATAAACTATGAGACTATGTGGCTTATCCTTTTTTTCGTTCAATCTCTGCAGCTCATGAAGAAGCCTAAAAGCATACACATTGACACCAACCCTGTTTTTAATATTTGCCTCATTCCCATCAATTCC
>CAZGHY010000047.1:0-6480 GCA_964526015.1 uncultured Gammaproteobacteria bacterium | reverse complement strand
TGTCTTGGTTTGCAGGAAAACCTGCTTTTTTTTCACCTCAATACGAAAAAATTGAGGAAGACAAAGAAACAGTGCATACAGGAAAAATTGTCGGTGTTTATCCTGAAACTGCAGGTCTTTCTTCAAAATGGATCAAGGCAAGGATTAAATATGTATTGGACAGAATTACCATTGATGAATTTCTAAAAGATAATTTAGAAATGCCAAGCTTTGATCAAGCTATAAGAGATGTTCATTTTCCTAAATCACTAGAAAAAGCAATTAAGGCAAAAGAGAGATTGGCCTTCAATGAATTTTACCGTTTATTAAAAATTTCCAAAGAACGAAAATCTAAATTGACTAACAAAAAAAGCATTCAGCTAGAAGTAGACAACAAACTAATAAACGAATTTATAAATTCACTTCCATTTAAACTAACTACTGCACAAGAAAGTGTTATCGCAGAAATATTATCAGATTTAAACAAAAGAACTTCTATGAACAGGCTTCTTCAAGGAGATGTCGGGAGCGGTAAAACTGTTGTGGCTGCAATTTCTGCTTTCGTAACTTTCTTGAACGGATACCAAACAGTGCTTATGGCACCTACCCAAATCTTAGCAAATCAGCACTACGAAACACTTAAAAAGGTTTTTGAAAAGTTTAAAATTCGAATATCACTAATTACAGGTTCAGTTGTTAAAAAAGATGTTGGAATAGCAGATATCATTGTCGGAACTCATGCATTACTAAACAAAATTAATGAATTCAACAAAGTAGGACTCATTGTAATAGACGAGCAACACAAATTTGGAGTTAAGCAAATAGAATTTCTCAAAAAGTACAATCCAAACAAGTTAACAATGACTGCAACACCAATTCCTCGTACAATTGCCCAAACATTATTTTCAGATATGGACCTATCAATTATTAGTGAACTACCTAAAAACAGACAAAAAATAACTACATGGCTAGTTCCAAACCAAAAAAGAGAAGGTGCATATAAATGGATAGAAGAACAGATAAAAAATAACCAATCACAAGTATTTGTAATTTGTCCATTAGTTGAAGAGTCAGAAACTGAAAGTTTAAAAGATGTTAAATCTGTTAAAAAAGAGTTTGACAACCTAAAGTCTATATTTAAAAATTTTAAATTAGGTTTATTACATGGAAAACTTAAAGCCAAAGAAAAGGATGACGTCCTAAAAGAATTTAAGGAAGGAAATACAGATATTTTAGTTTCAACCCCCGTGGTCGAAGTCGGTATAGATATTCCAAATGCAACAATAATGGTAATTGAAGCTTCTGATAGATTTGGACTTGCACAACTTCATCAATTACGAGGTAGAGTAGGTAGAGGCGAAAAAGCTTCATATTGCTTACTTTTTACTGACAATGAATCAGAAAAGACATTAGAGAGATTGACTGCACTAACTAGAACATCCTCAGGTTTTGAGCTAGCTGAACTTGATTTACAACTTAGAGGTGCAGGTGATGTTTTAGGAACTGTACAACACGGCTTTGGCAACTTAAAAATTGCAGACTGGTCACAAACAAAATTAATTAAGCTTGCAACAAAAGCAGTTTCATCATATAATTGACACATGGCGCCACTACCAAAGAAGAAACACAGTCACGGAAGAACAACAAGAAGAAGAAGTACGTTTAAGGCTTCACTTACAGGGATTTCTAAATGTCCAAATTGTGGAAAATTAAGAGAATCACACAAAGCATGTCCTCATTGTGGAACATATAAGTAATCTTGACTGCGTTAAAGCAATAGCTTGCTACTTCGTAGTAAAAATCTGTTAAACTATACAGTATGAAGACTGCAACTGATCCAAGACATTTAAGAAGAAGAGGTGTAATTAAGTCGTTATTTGCTGAAAGCTTTACCCATCAAAAAAACATTCCTGAACTTGTTTTAGATATTCAAAAACAGAAGGAAAATATAAATAAGTTAATTGTTGAATCAGCACCAACTTGGCCAATCGATAAAATTAACAGAATAGATCTAGCAATTTTACACCTTGCCATTTACGAACTAAAAAATGAGGACACACCCCCAAAAGTAATAATTGATGAAGCAGTCGAATTAGCAAAAGAATTCGGAAGTGAATCGTCCGCTTCATTTGTTAATGGTGTATTAGGTACTATTTACGAAAATATCAATCAAAAATGAAATTAATATTTAATAATAAAAATTTATTAAAACAAGCTTTAACTCACAGATCTTGGGTAAATGAAAATAGCCAAGAAATTGGAACCAATGAAAGGCTCGAATTTTTAGGCGACGCAATACTAGAATTCATAGTTTCAAAAAAAATATACTCAAAATTTCCCGATAAAGAAGAAGGTTTCTTGACAGCTCTCAGGGCAAATTTAGTAAACACGAAAAATTTATCTGAGATTGCCACAAAATTAGGAATTGGAGAAATGATTTATTTATCAAAAGGCGAAACAGAAAGTGGTGGACGCACAAATGCATCACTTCTTGCAGATACAGTTGAAGCAATCATTGGAGCCTTATTTATTGATCAAGGTCTCGATGCAAGCGAAAAATTTATTAATGACAACATACTAATTGATGTTGATAAAAAAGCAAATCTACCGCTTAAGGATCCAAAAAGTCTCCTCCAAGAAAAAGTACAATCACTAGGTAAACAAGCTCCAAAATACCAAGTATTAAACGAATTTGGACCAGACCACAATAAAGAGTTTGAAATCGAAGTAATTATAAACGGTAAATCTGCTGCTATCGGCAGAGGTAAAAGTAAATCAGAAGCAGAACAAGATGCAGCTGGTACAGCATTAAATTCTATGATAAAATAAGCATATGTCAGTATCAATTAGATTATCAAGAACAGGTTCTAAGAATAACGCTTTATATAGAATTATTGTTGGTCCTACTAGAAGCAAAAGGGACGGTAAAAATTTAGAAGTACTAGGATCATACAATCCAAAGACTAAAACTCACGAGATAAACAAAGAGAGATTTGATTTATGGGTCAAAAATGGAGCTATTATCAGTGAAGGGTTTAAAAAAGCTATAAATAAATAAAATGAAAGACCTTTTAGAATTTATTTTAAAAAATATTCTTGGAGAAAAATCTAAGTTTGAAATAATCGAAGAAAACGAGGACAGCGTTGTAAAAATGATTATTAAAACAGAAGAATCTGATGGGGGAATGATAATCGGAAAAGGCGGTAAAATTATTAAAGCAATTAGAAATATATTAAGGATAAAAGCAACATTAGAAAAGAAAAAAATAATTCTTCTTGTAAATCCTGCTTAAATATATAAGTTAATTAAACGGATCTTCTTTGGGCGTATCAACCTCTGAAGGACTTGGTTTTATAAAAATAGGTAATGTATAGTTAACTAACTCTTTTAGTATATTTAATTCAGTGTCTGTTAACTTGTTTGCATCAGAAGTAATAGACGGAATTTTTTTAGGTAAGTCAGAAGTATAAACCGCCAAACTTACATTAGTTTTATATATACCATCGACAGAACTTATTTTTACTTTTTCGAGACTCATTAATGGCAACATCTTTTTAAAAGACCTTAAATAATTGTAGGTTGATTCAGGTTCACCCTCTAAATCAAAGGAGATTATTGTCTTAGTAACGTTACTCACACTTGGAACTGGATTGCCGGCTTTAATATTAGCAACCAGTAAATTATTCAATAATGCTTGATTTTTTATTTGACTTATCGCATATAGAGAAGAAGAAGCGCTAGGTATAACAATATCTAAAAACGTAGTGTCTCCTGCTATCACAGTAGAGACGCTTTCTAAAATTGATATTTTATTGTTTAAACTAGATATATTTTTTTTAGATTCATTCGTTTTAGTAAACAGACCACCGATCTGACTGTATCCGAATACAGAAACAGTAACAAACATAGCCACAACAACAACCATAAACAAAACAGGTTTGATTAAAAAATTAATTTGGTTTCTGCTTATTTTATCCATTATTCTTCAAATATTAAATTAGACGAATATCCATTACTAGTACTATAACCTAAAGACTCAATCGTTACTCGACTATAATCTAGCTTATCATCTATTTTTTTTAAAACAGATGTTAAAGAACCAGTATTAGGAAAGGATAGTGAAACTTCTGTTTTAGAAACACCCAAATTGATCTCCCCGTATTTTGGAGAATCTGGTGCAACCAAATCTTGAAACTTTAAAAACGAATCAAGTTCGTTATCTATGGAATCAATTGCTCTTATTGCATTTATTTTTACAAGTTTATCTTTTGCAAGAATTAATTTCTGTTCATTTTTTTCCAACTCTACTATTTTATTTTTTAAAGCAGAGACATTTCCATTAACTTTTATATATTCAGAATTTAAATAAAATATCGTACCAATAACAAAAACTGTTAAAAGAACTAAAAAAAATGCGAACAAAGTAGAAATTTTATTTAAAAACTTGGACAAGATAACAGCCTTTGCCGGCACAGCCATTTCAATTGGAATCAGATTTATCTGTTTTTTCTTGTTCATACTTCCTCTCTCATTGCCAAACCAATTGCAGTACCATACATTGAAGTAAATGGTATAAGTTTTTTAGTTGTCTCTGGGTCGATAGTTAGTTTTGCAAAAGGATTTCCTAAAATTGTTTCGATACCAAGATTTTCAGTTAAATATGAAACAATTTGGGGCATAGTAGATGCTCCTCCTGTAATAACTATTGAACTAGGAGCATCTCCTTTTTCTTCAAATGTATAAAAATGAATAGCTTTCTTAATCTCATCAATTATAACCCTAAAAATAGAATCCAAAGCAACTTTAACTTTCCCTTCTAACTGAGATGCATCAAGGCCATATGTCTTCTTGTATTCTTCTGCTTGAGCGGAATCGACACCCAACGATTGGGATACAGCTCTAGTAAAGGCTTCACCCGCAACAGGAATAGACCTAGTAAAAACAATATTTCCATCCTTAACAATACACATATCAGTTGCGGAAGCTCCTAAATCAAGAACTAAAGTCACTCCTTTTTCTGGAGCTAATACTCTAGAGAGAGCAGTAAGTTCTGTTTCAGCAGATAATGGAACCAATCCTGCCAACTTAACAATACTCACATATTTTTCTACAACTGACTTTGGTGTGGCAACAAGCAATACAGATACTGACGAAGTAGCTTGGTTTCTATCAAGAATAGAATATTGTATTACCGCTTCATTTACTGGAATAGGAATATATTGTTCAGCCTCCCATTTTACAGCTGATGCCACCTCTTCATCTGATAGCAAAGGAAATTTGACAATTCTTGTAAAAACTAAAGTCTCAGGTAAAGCTAGATTAACTTCTTTTGAAGTTATACCAATCTGGCTAATTATTTTCTTTAAAACGTCAGATAAAGCAATCATTTCGTCATCAGTTTGAATTTTATCAGGGGACAATCCTGCGTAACCTACAGCACCAGAAGATTTTAAGATCCAAGAATCACCAGATTTAACTAGTTCAATTATTTTTATACTTTTTGTACCTATATCTATTCCTACCATATGAGCAGACTATGTTAATTAATTTAATAAACGTTACTTATTTAATAATACCAGATGTACTAAATAATACATTATCAAAAACTGGTGGCGCAACTGGATGAAGCTGAAAAACTTGTATACTTCGATTAGCATCACCATAGGACCCGTCCGCCTCGATTTGATTTCCTTGTGATGGTAATGTTGGTACACCAACATCTATACCGACTTTGTGAGAATTTGATGTGTTGTATAATAATTTAGCAACGGAATAAAGTAATTGTATTCCTGATCCATTTGGCACATTTGCTGTTGAATAAAACTGAAATTCTTCAGACTGTAGTGTACAAGTCCCCGAAGTAGCACTGCTAAAATTATTAGAAGTTATTGTTCTGTTTGAGTATGGATCAAAAGTCGACCTAGATACTTTATAAACACCAGAATCTATATAATAAGTAAGCACTTCCAAAGCAGGGGTTTGAGTATCATTACTTGAAGTATTTTTATCTCCCCAACAAAACTCCACACTAGAACCAGAATAACTTAAAGGATCTCCATTTCTAGAATACCAGAAAACAGCACTTTCTCCAGATTTTAAGCTCAAAGGGTAAACAACCTGACTTTCACCAGATCCAAAACTAGAAACATTTGCATTAAAAGTTCCACCTCCAAGATCAGTTGTGCCAATACTCGAACCTATAATTAAAGCTCGTTCTATACCTGCTTCTGCAGCAGAAAAAGCTCGACTAGAATCTTCTTCTTTTGTAGAAAGAGATATGTCAGTAATTGATCTAGACATTATAAAAAGCACAATAATCAATACCACCGAAAGGGAAAGAAGAACGATCAAAACAGCCTGACCAGATTGATTTATGTGTTTTCTTTTAAACATCCTAATTAAATATATCACAAAACAAAAGGTGAAGTCTAAATAAAAATATGGTAATATTTATTTAGTGGTATACAAAAGTTACATTATTTTTTGTATCTCCTCGCCCA
>CAZGHY010000046.1:0-6683 GCA_964526015.1 uncultured Gammaproteobacteria bacterium | reverse complement strand
GACGCCCAATGGTTTTGGCTGTTCTTGCTTCACAGACAAAATCTAAAATTTCCAAATTTTGTTTGAGAGAATATTCTTTCAGCTCTGCTACCTGCTGATCAATGGAAAGAATCTGTTTATCTTTCTCATCTGTAGACTTTCTAACATATGCTATGTATTTCATTGGCAGTTAATTGTTTTTCTTTGTTTTTCTGTCCTCCAGAGCAGTATGCTCTGAAAAATTTTTGCCTTTTGATTTGTTTTCCTTTTCTCCGACCAACACCTGCAATTTTCATACAATTTGGGCTATTCTACGCTGTTTTCTGTATGTGGCAGTCCCCACCCTGCCACATTTTTGAGTGACATATCTGAATGTGTGAACGCTTACGAACAAATTCGAACTGACTTCAAGCGTGTTTCCTCGCTCACCGCTTCGCGGTTCGCTTGGCTCGCCCCTGCGGGGCTTGCTTAACAAAAGGGCCTGCCGAACTGTGTTTTGTTCTGTCCTCAAATCAAAAGGCAAAAATTTTTAATGTTCTAGTCTTATAGTTTTCTTTACAACTTAAATGACCACTCTGGCGAACTCAACCTGAATTACTTCAAATTGTCCAAAGTGGTCATTAAAAAAAGTAATCCAAAAAGTTGAGTTCACTTATAAATTTATATCGTGAAGAAACTTTTTCAACTATATCTTATTGATACGGAATTTATTCAGAAGTCTTTGAATAGATAATTGCAGGAATTGTTGCGACTAAAGCAAACCCAGCTGAGATAGCAAACGCTGGGACGATACCAAATTTGTCAGAAGTAAAACCTAAAACAACAGGTGCTAAAACTGTAGCAATGCTCGTTATTAAACCATTAAGTCCAAATGCTTTTTCAAAGCTATTCTTACCTTCAACCGATTCTGAGACCATTGTAGTTATAACTGGAACTGTACCTTTAGTAAAACAACCAAGAATAATTGAAGCAACTATTATTACGGCAAGGTATGAAGAATCGGCCAAAATTAAGATAAATATTGCCATTAAAATTTCAGAAACAACAAATACCTTTATATAACCAAATTTATCGGTCAATCTTCCTAAAAGAGTTTTACCAAAAAAATTACCCACAAAAAATGCAGAAACAAAAGCACCTAGAACCTTTGGATCAATATTTCTGTATAGAAGTAAAAACGGTAAAAATACAAATAATGAGGAACTTGCAAAGGAGTCGAGGAAACTAGAGGCGGTAGACAACACAAATTTTTTATTTTTAAACAATTCCTTTAATTCTTCACCTTTTGCTTGTTCTTTCTGCTTTAGTTCAATACGATCATTGTTTTTGCTAAAAATCCTAAACAGGACTGCAAAAATTACTAATCCAGCAACTGCAAACACTAAAGATGAACTCCTCCAGCCAATATAGCTAATGATAAATGTGATGACTGTAGATAAACCTATTCTGCCAATATCTCCAATCGCTGTAAAATTACCCATAACCCTACCTCTGATTGTTTTATCAGAAGAATTTGCCACTTCAGCAAAAGCAATTGGATGGAATATACCAAAACCTAAACCTGAAACAATAAAGGCCATAAGAAGTAAGTAATATACTGGCGAAATCCCAACACCTATAAAACCTAAGGAATATAAAAATAAAGATAACAAAAGCATTTTGTATCCACCATATTTGTGAGCAAGTATTCCAGCGGGAAGGGCTAAAACTACTTGCAACACATTTAATGCACCGCCTAATATTCCAACTGCAGATAAACTAATTTGTAAATCTTTGGCTATAAACGGTAAAAGTAACAGCAAAGATGCTTGAAAGCCATCATTTAAAATGTGTAACAAATAAATTCCGTTAAGTTTCGATTTCATATTTACAATACATAGTATAAAATAAGACTTACAAATAAACCATTATGAATGAAGATCTATTTTTTCTAGGTATAAAAGGCATAATTAGAAACAGTAAGGGCGAGGTTTTACTACTTAAAGTTAATGCCCAAAAATTTAATCAAGAAAATAAATTAGAGTATTGGGATATTCCGGGAGGTAGAATCCAAGTTAGCGATACAGTTGAAAATACTTTAAAACGAGAGATTGAAGAAGAAACAGGTGTCAAGAATATTTCCAACATAATACCATTCTCAATGGTCATTTCAAATATAAGGATTCCAATGGAGAACAAATCTTTTGGGTTAATTCTCTCTGCTTATCTTTGTAACATTGATGAAAAAGAAGAAATAAAAATAAGTGATGAGCATACTGAATATGCTTGGTTTGAACCAACCAAGGCCTCAGAATTACTCAAAATTAAATATCCTGAGGAATTTGTGAGAAAAATAGCTGAGTTAAAATAATATGAGAAAATTTAAATTTGCCAAATTAGTTAGAGATAAAATTGTCGATGGAATAATATCTGTTGGTAATAAACCAAATTGGAAAGTGCTTTCGGATTCAGAATATATCCAAAAACTTAAGGACAAAATTGTAGAAGAGTCACAAGAAATACCCAGGACAACCGATCAAGAAGAGGTCGTCAAAGAGCTGGCAGATATACAAGAAATCATTGATAATTTACTTGAAACACTCAACATATCAAAAGAAAAGTTTTCAGAAATTCAGAAAGCAAAAAATGATAAAAATGGATCATTCAAAATGAGACATTATATTGAGGATGTAGAAACCTCAGATGAAGTTACAAAATGGGTTCAATACTATTTAGACAATCCAGATAAATACCCGGAACTAAAATGACAAAAATATTACTAGCAGGAGAAATTTGTGCAGAGAAACAATATTTAATGGAGAGTATACCTCAAGCAAAAGAGGTTAGTTTTGTTAACTCAGTAAACACTTTAACTAGTAGCAAAATAATTAATGCTGGTAGGATTTTAGCTTCTAGTAATTCTGTTTCAATGTTTGGGGTTGTTGGAGATGATAATAATGGAAAACAAGCAGTTTCAGATTTACAAAACTATGGAATTGATACTAAACTCGTATACTCAACTTCTGAATCTCCAACTGCGGAAGTTTTAGTTCTAACTAATAAAGATGGTCAATCAGCAATAGTACTTAATCTTAACGCAATTAACTTCTTTGATGAAATAAAACTTCAAAACCTTTCTGATTATGAATATTTATACATGGCTACAAGTATGAAGTTAGATCAAATATACAAAATGACAGAAAGAGCAAACAAAGATAATGTCAAAGTATTTTTAGATTTCCCTAATCAACAAAAAGAATTTGATAAAGAAAAACTTAAAACTGTTGATTTTGTAGTTCCAAATAGACAAGAAGCAGAGTTACTGTTAGACACAAAAATAACAACTATTGATGAAGCCCTTGAAGCAGTTACCAAACTAAAAAGTTTCACGCATGGCATAGCAATTATTACACTTGATACTGATGGCTGTGTGGTTTTTGATAAAGAACCAAAACACTATCCAACTGAAACAATAACTACAGTTGATGCAACTGGATCAGGAGATATATTTAGGGGTGTATTCCTTTCTGAATACATAAAAACAAATGATGTAAACCAAAGTATTAAAAAGGCACTTCAACTTGCAACTGAATCAGTTAAATATCAAGGAGTTAATAATTCGATAGAAGAAATTAAAACTAAATTATGAAATACGCATTTATAACTGGAGCGGGTAGAGGTTTAGGAAAAGGATTTGTTGATTATCTTTTAGAACAGGATTATTTTGTCTTTGCTGGGGTTAGAGAGATTAAAGATGATTATAAAAATAAAGAAAATTTGGAATATGTTGTATGTGATATTTCAAGTGATGATTCTATCCAAAAATGTTTTGAAACAATTTCTTCAAAAACAAACGGTTTGGATTTAATAATTAATAATGCAGGAGTAAACAAGGATTCAGTAACAAATGGGCATAAAGAAAAAGTAAGTGAATTAAAAGACCTAGACAGAAAACTAATTTTAGAAATGTTTAGTGTTAATTCTATTTCTCCAGTAATCATAACTCAAAAGTTTTTAAGTATTTTAAAATCTAATCCATGTTTTGTAGTAAATATTTCAAGTTGTAGAGCATCTACACATGATGAATTTGAAAGTGGATATCCAAATTATGGATATGCTTCCAGTAAGTCAGCATTAAACATGATGACTTTTAGGCTTTCAAAAGAACTTCCAAAGAATATAAAAACTTTTGCAGTGCACCCAGGTTCTGTAAAAACTGATATGAACCAGCAAGGAGATCAAACTCCATATGATCAAGCAAAAAATATTTTAGATATTACAAAAAACTGGAAAGATAAATTTAATGGCAAGTTTATGAATTGGAATGGTAAAGAATACCTTTTGTAAAAAAACTCTATGGATATCCTTGAAATAAGAAAGAAAGGGAAGTTGCATAACTTAGTCGAAGCGAGATTAAAACAACTAATCACTGAAGTATTTCCGACATCCTACACACTTCCCGAGGGATATGGTATTTCAAGTGGAAGAACTGACTCAACTATCTACTTTGTCCATGGAGGTGGTCTTGCACACTACGAATTGATAGCATCTGAAAGCATGGTGTTTAGAGATGTTAATAACCTTCGCACTTCCATTGCAGACATGAAATTTGTGATACTTATGGATCAAAAAATTGATCCAAAAGTTGCAAATTCATATTATAGAGCAGTCCCAAGAAACGAATTCCCTACAATTTGGCTAAATGAATTAATGGATGACACCTGCAAAGAAGAAATAAAAGCATTTCTTTCTTCACAGATGAAGGAGCTAGAGCTAAAAGTGAAAGTGACAGAAAAAAAATCGATAAATATAATGAACTCAATTATTAAAGATGAAAAAAGAAATGGATTTAGAATAGAGATTGTCATTGTTCCAAGGGAAAACATAGATTTTTTGGGTAATTTAAGCAACTCCGAAGAAGCATGGAACAACTTTGAATGGTTTGGTATATCTGAAGCAGTATCTATCGAAGGTACACCTATAGGTAAATCTTGGAGATTTTGGAATGGAGATTTTGCAGTTATTGAAGGAGTTGGCGATGATTTAAACTATTATCAGTCAATTAGAATTACAGAATCTGGAGATATTAGGCTTACATTGTTTTGTCAGGACATCGATCCGGATGACCTTTATTACAAAAATATATTTTCAGCATTAATAAAGCAAAAAATTGAACAGATTTGTAACTTCTCGCAAAAAATATTTAAAGATAAAAAGTATTTAAGTTTTACAGATTTAATTTTTTATATTTGTGGAATTGATGGTAGAACATGGGAAGTAGATATTGCAAATCCACTAAGTTCGTATTTGGGCAAAAGCACATTTACAGTTAATGAATTTTGTTCGGAAGTTTTCCCATTACTAGTTGATGACCTAAATAATCAAATTGAGACACAAAAAGTTATAGCTAAAATTTCTGCACAGCTAGCAAGAAGGACTAAAAAAATTCGAAATAAATAGTGATATTTATTTACTTAACTTTACATCTTTAACGATACTCCGTTTTTTCTGACCATGCACATGGCGATAGCCACCACATCCCTGTAGCTTTGGGATGTTTTTTGTGCAGGGCAGGATTCCCGTTAGGGAATATTTCAGGAGCAATGGTTCTATTGTTTTGTTGTCCTAACCAAGTGCTGTGCGTAAGCACCTGTTTTTCCTGTAGCACTTGGTGAGTGCCTGTAAAGGCAAATTGCGACTGAAATGTGTTTGGGTTACCGTTGCGGTTACCGCAACCGCAAACCGTCAACCGTTATACCGCAGTAAGGCCGTGAATACGGCCAGTTGACGGTGTTTGTTTTGGTGCTTACGGTAACCCGTCAGGCTTCCGTTCTGTTGTGGTATAATTGCTTTGATCTAAGTAGCTAGGTGTTCTGTGTTTTTAGTTTGGCGAAGCCAAACACAAAAAATCGCGCTGAGAAAAATGTTGTTAAGCGAGCCCCGCAGGGGCGAGCTAAGCGAACCGCGAAGCGGTGAGCGAGGAAACACGCTTGAAGTCAGTTCGAATTTGTTCGTAAGCGTTCACATAAAAAGTGATATAGTCTGATTGATTGACAATGGGGGTTACTTGGGGTTATGATATGCACCTTAAGTACTAATATATATGAATATTTCTTCCAACACACCAATTTGTTTTAGCCTTATTATTAAGGTTTAAGGTTTGTTGGAGAGAAATTTACACATATCTCTCCAAAATTAGATGGAGGGATTATTTTTTTGAAAAGGTAATAAATATATGGCAAATAAGCAGAGCTTTCCACTACGTGGTAAAAAGAACATGATAAAACAAGTACAATTAACAGCGAACGGTCTTGATGCCTTAAAATCTGAGCTTAATGAGTTATTAAACGTAAAAAGACCTGCGTTGGTTAGTAGGCTTTCAAATGCTAGATCGCAAGGTGATTTGTCTGAAAACTCAGACTATCAAAATGCAAAAGAAGAACTTGAATTTCTAGAAGGAAGAATTGATGAGTTAGAAGACGTAATCAAAAACGCGATAGTAGTTGATTTGAATAATGGGTCGGGTGCTGGTGTTGGTACAAAAGTCACTGTCCGAGTAAATGGCGTTAAAAATACTTTTGAGATTGTTGGGGAGTGGGAAGCGGACATGGCACTTAAAAAAATTAGCCATACTTCACCACTCGGTTCCGCTTTGGTAGGTAAAAAAGTCGGTGAGAAATTTGAAGTTGAAGCACCTGTTGGAAAAGTTGTATACGAAGTAATTT
>CAZGHY010000045.1:0-6896 GCA_964526015.1 uncultured Gammaproteobacteria bacterium | reverse complement strand
GCCGTGGTCCGGGTTTCTCGCTCACCCCACTCCGTGGGGTTCGCTAACCCAATTGTGTTTTGTTGTTATGCCCAGCTCACTCTTACTGATAATATAAAACGCTCATTTAAACTTATGAATACTTCATTTTATACAACTGAATCTAGTTTGAGTTACTTTTGAAACACTCTTTTATATTTCACTTCTCCAACCTCTTTTTTACCAATAACAATGTGTTTTGCTGGAATTATAAATGGATTTATTTCATCAGTAGTCAAATTATATTTTTTACCAAAATGCTTAAATAAATTTGTTTGTCCTTCTGATTGTTGTTTATCAACCGTGAAACAAGAATATAAAACTGGCAGAAGTTCTTCGGATAAATTACCTCTTTTGATCACATCAACTATTTTGTTTGAAACATCTGAACCATCTAAACTCAATCTAAATATTGTTTCAGATGTTCTTCCTCCTTCTCCTACGGCAGTGTGAGAGGTTAATCCTGCAAAAGCTATATCGATGCTTCCATTGGGCTTTTCATCAATAAGTACATAGCATGCTCCAGGTGATAAGTTCGGATTAGGTTGTTGAAAAGCAGCGACAGAAGCCCTCTTTTCATAGGGAATATCAAGCTGTTCTAGAAAATATCTAACACCTCTTCGCATCGCCTCATCTTGGTTTAAAGATACTTTATCTAGTTGTTGAAATCTCAATTTATTTTTAACTTTATTTACAGAAAATTGCATTTTTTCAACAATTCTAAAAGATCCATTCTGAACATGAGATCTAGCTTCGCTTGCTAAGTCAGAAGAACTTGTTTGTTCAAGATCATTAATAGTTATAACTATATCAGGCTTTTTAATAACTTTGATTTGTTCTTCCATTGTTTTGAAAAATAAGTCTTGTGGTAAATACAATATTTCATTCCAATCTTGAACTTTAACTTCTTGTTTAAAAATTGGGAACTTTGAAGCAACTAAAGCATCTGCTAAAGATGGCTCTTCTTGAACCTGATTTACAAATTTTTGTCCTTCACCTGAGTTAAACAAAAAATAAGCAGAGGCAGAATATACACCACCTCTACCCTGTGCATCAACACCTTTCATTTCGTGTTTAAATTCATACCAAACGATATCTCCATTTTCTGTAGGAAAAACAGCAAGCAAATTAGCATCCTTGTGCGCCTTTTTAACATCAGTAATTGCCATTCTAAACTTTTGTTCACCTAAAACGCCAAAATTTGTACCGTGATCATGAAATCCTTGATTATTGCGTGGTAAAACCACTTTTCCATCAGCAATTTCTGTATTTGCTGGTAAAGCTGCATGCAAATTCCAATCTCTAATTTTAAGTTTCCAGTCTTGAGCTAATTTTTCTGCAGAAGATGCAATTTCCATGTCTGTATTATAAACTTTGACAAACCCAAATACAAAGTGTGATGTTAAAATATAAAAATTATTAACAATAATATATTTATGAAAACCAGAACAGAAAAAGAGCATTACATTCCAAATAAAAGTTATTTAAATTATTTTGTAGATACTAATGAAAAACCTAAATCTTTATGGGTATATTTTGACAAAAAACAAGTTTTCGAAAATCCATCGGAAGCCTCAGTAAAACAAATTACACCAATAAATCTTTGCAAAGAAAGCTATTTATACGAAACTCCAAGATTACCAGTTAATGCGATTGAAAAAATGCTTCAGCAAATTGAAAATAGATATAAGTATGTATTGGACACAAAAATAATTCCAATGAAAAAACTTACTACCGAAGATAGAATTGCAGTATCACAATTTATAAGTACTTTAGAAATGAGAACTCCTCTAAACAAAACACATTCTGATAGTATTATCTCTGATGTACGTGAACGTGTTGCTCACTTAGAAGAGCAATTTATGAATAAGGAAAAATCAAAATTACATAAAGAATTAGATGAAGCAGATAAGCAAAACTTTATGTTTACACAAACTCTCTTGTCAGCTGCATCAATTAATCGATATCAAGTAACAGATATGTTATTTGTACGGCCATGTTATGACGATGATGAAATGTTTTTCATAACATCAGATTTTCCAGTTTGTTTAGTTGATTATAATCTGATGAATAGCTTTTACCCGCCTACACCTTTAGGTGCTACAGTCGAAGTAACCATTCCACTTACACCAAAAATTACATTGTTAATTAATCATCTTGGATTAAATGGGTACAAAGAAATCGATTCCAACTTTGTATTTGAAATTAATAATCGAATTTTACAAAGAAGCAATAAATTCATAATATCTCCAAAGAAATTTGGCGAAAATTTTAAGCGACTAAATATCAGACGACAGCCTCAAAGTTTTGTTGTAATGCTCTTGTCAAAAGACTTGATTAAAAAGAGATCTCAACGTACAGATAGTTACATTAAAAACAATATTAAAAAATATATTAAAAATATTGCCAAAGTAAATAAAGACAAAATCTTAAATACAATCGATATCGTATCAAAAACCAAAGGTGAGTATGAATGGCTAGTTAGAGCACTGAAATTAGTTAGTCAAAGTGAAAAAACGCGTAAAAGTTCAATTTTGTTTAAGCTCAAAAAAGTAATCAGGGTAGAAAATAGACAAATTAAATTTGTTACTATCTCTAATCATACGGAAGCTTAGTAAATAAGAATAATTTTTTGATTAATTTAAGAAGTCTTGTATCTCCTCTGCCATTTCTTCAAATCTAACGAATGGAGTTAAGTGCCCTGTTTTGGTGTAAGTAACAACTTTTGCTGTTGGATAGTAAATTTTAAACATTCCATTGTCTTGGGCTAGTGGATCATTATCTGTTCTAATTATTAATACTTTGCCTTTCCAATCAGTAAGATCTTTGTTAATAAATTTCTTTTCGTTTTTCTCCATATCTATTCCCATATGATAGACGGATTCAAGATAATCTCTAGTTAAAAAATTAAATCCAGTTTTATTGAAGTGTTGTATCCTTCTTTCTAAATTTTCTTTTGTAGAATATTTTTCATATAACTTCTTAACATCTTTTTGACCACTTTGTATCCTACCACCAATTTTAATCAAAAAGTTTCTAAATAAATTAATTGGGATAATAGGCAAAAAGAAATGTAATATTTTCCCTGGAATTGCAACTTTTCTAATTACTGTTTTTGATCTTGTTGAACCTGTGTGAGAAAGAATTAATTTTGATATTTTGCTCTCAAATCTTCTAACATAGTGTTGTGCTAGAAATCCACCAAGAGATAATCCATAAATATAAAGTGTTTTTACCTTTTCTTTTTCTAAAATTGCATTGATGTAGTTATAAAATTCTTGGAGGCTTCTTAAATTATCATAATATACTGCAATCACTTTATATTTCTTTTCAAATCTATCAACTAAATCAAAACAAGATAGTCCGTCTTGTCCCGACCCTGGAAGTACCAATAAGGTTTCATTTCCACTTCCTCCAATAATATACTTTCTCTCTTTGTTATCAACAACAATCTTTTGTATTGAATGGTCTTTGATAAATTTATCAATATAATTCATGGAGTATATTTAAATAATTCTTTTTTCAGGTTGCCACCAAGAATCAAATTCTCTAATTCTTTTGACTTCATCTAAATCAATTTCTTGAATTAGTATTTCTTCTTTGTCTGTCGAGCCTTCTTGTAATACTCCTGTTATTGGCGAAATAATAAGTGATCTTCCAAATGATTCTGTTGATTTGTTTAAATTACCTGCCATTAAAATATACGATCTACTAATAAAAGATCCATAGGTATATAAACCTTTTACATATTCATCATTACCTACTGTGTTTTTCCAACCTATTGACCAAGTTGGGGCACAAATTATTTCTGTTCCTAATTCATTAAACCTTTCATACATAAAATGAGAATATTTTGTAAAACCATCTTTGCATATAAGCATTCCCAATTTTCCTATTTTTGTTTCTTTTGAAGCGATACTATTTCCTGCTGATATCTTTTGTTCGTTCTTTTCAGGAGGGGCAAGGTATACTTTTTTATGTTCCAATGCTACTTTACCATCATCACCCACAATATATCCTTGATTAAATATTTCATCACCCTCTTTTTTGTAAAATGAAGTAGAAAGAAAAACTTTATGTTCCTTTGCAATTTTGATAAGTTCTGGCAAATAATCAGTTCCAATTGTTTTGACATCCCCTAGCATTCCAATTGATGTTTCAGGAGCAACAACTAACTTTGCTCCCATTTCACTTGCTTTAGAAACCATTCCATCAAGTTTCTTGATAGAATTTTCTACATCTTCTGGACAGTCGTATTGTAAAACTGCAACTTTTAATTTCATGGTGTAATTAATTTTGATAATTCTTCACTAGACTTTTTGGTATCTGTTGGATCATATAAAAATGTCTGCCAACCTAGTTGTTTTGCAGAATCTAAATGTTTTTGACTGTTATCTATAAATAAAACTTCGTTTCCTTTGAAACCACATCTTTTTTCCGCCAATTCATATATTTCTTTGTATGGTTTTTGAACCTTTTCTATACTGGAATCGATTATTTGATCAAATTCAATATTGGGTAGTAAATCAGCCTTTTTAATTTCAGACAACATATTCGGGTACATATTAGTAAGAAGTCCTATTTTGTATTTACTCTTGGCTGTTTGTATAACTGACCAAATATCTAAATTCTTTTCAAATCGCTTTATAAATCCATCAACTAGAAATGAATAACTATCTGATAAGGTTATTCCAAACTTTTCTTTATAAATTGGTATTAAAGAATCAATCTCTCTAGTTGTATTAATTTCGTCTTGATAAAAATCATAAATATCTTCAAACTCTTGGCTTTTATCCTCAGGGATTCCTAATTCAATTTTTAACTCTTCCCATTTGTTAGTTCCACTAAAATCTTTAATTACAACTCCACCAACATCTAAATATATAAACTTAATCATTTTTTAGTATATCTTTTAATTTTGTTGCATATTCAATTCTATCTTTTGGATCTGAAAGAATACTTTTCTTTGTGAGGTTGATATTGAAAGCGTCTCCGTCATATCTAGGAAAAACGTGGTGATGGTAGTGAAATGCATGTTGATTCCCTGCTGGCTCGTTATTCTGTCTTGTAGTGATTCCATCACACTTGTAGGACTTTCTCATGGCAACTGCTATCATCTGAACTACTTTTGAAATTCTATTGAGGATATCTTCGGGCAATTCATATAGATTCTCATAATGATTGTTGGGTACAACTATAACATGGCCTTCACAAGTTGGAATCCAAAAAGAATTTATAAATACGCTTACAAGAGGGTCTTTATAAACTAGATCTACTTGCTTAAGTAAAGTATCTTCACTTTCTATTCCGTTAACTCCCAAGCATATTGGACACTTATATTCCTTTGGTGCGTGATTATACATTTTAAAAATTAAATTTCTCTTTCATTATTAACTGCTGAATTGTTTTCTATAACTCGTTTTGTAGTTTCTAAATCTTTATATATTTCACTTCTTAAACCAACCCTGTCCCTTGCAACCTCAATATTTTTTTCTGAATCATCAAAATAAATACATTCATCAGGTTTTAAATTATTCTGAGTTAATATATTCTCAAAGGCTTCAATTTGTGGTTTAACAAATCCTGTTTCCCAAGAAAAATATGTGCCATCAAACTTTTTGAAAAGATCTGGATAGTGCGTACGATAATATTCTGTTCTTTCTCTAAAGTTATTTGAAAGAATGAACACTTTGTATTCTTTTTCTTTTAATTCATCTACATAATCAACAAGTTCAGCAACTAAAGTTTCGCCAGAAAACCAAAAGTCAAAAAATTCATCTTTTCCTAGATTTAGCTCCCAATCCTTGAAATATGGTTTCCACAATTCATATGAATCAGGTGCATTTGGTTTTCTAGCAATTTCCATGACTTGTTTTAAAGCTGAGACAAAATCATCAGCCTTTATACCAAACTTATTTTCCATTCTTTCGCTTAATAAATTGCTTTGAAGGAAAACACCATTAAGATCAAATATTATTGCTTTTGTCATTTGGCTATTGTATCAAATTCGTTTTATATTCAATTCCATCTAATTTCTCTAAAGTCAATTTTTGTCCATCTTTTTCTAAAACTGCATATGCACAATCACCAATCTCAACAATTCCATTATCATTTAAGATATCAGTAAAGATTGCCCAAATTGGTCCTCCATGTGTGACAATACCAATTGCTGAGTAGTTTGTATTACTAGTCACTTCTGCAAATACGTTTTTAATTCTTTCTACAAAATCATATTGTGACTCTGCACCTTGAATAGTGTTTCTATAATTTTTAAGTTCTTCAACTAATTCAGGATACTTTGTTGTTGCTTCATCCTTAGTCATACCAGTCAAGATCCCATTTTTATTTCTTTCTTTTAAATCTTCAACTATTTTTATCTCACAATCCAGTTTAGATTTTAATATTTCTGCAGTTTGTTTCGTTCTTATCATCGGACTGCAAAAGAGGATTTGTATATTAGAATCAGTTAACTTATTAGCAAGTTCATGAGCTTGTGTTCTACCTTTATCTGTTAATTCATCATCATATGCTCCACCATATCTATCTTCAACATCTCCTGTAGTTTGTCCATGTCTAATTAGATAAATTTTCATTTTAATACTTTTAGCAATTCACTTGGTTTTGTGAAGAATCCTCTAAACAATACTTTTCTACATAGCTCCTCCTCTTTATCTGAAAAGGCATATATAGGTTTTCCCAAAGCCATTGCAAAACCTAGTTCAAGTGTTGTACTAACTCCCGAATATCCATCTTTGTTATATACAAAAACTACATCTGCCATCTTTATTTTATAAAAATGATCATGAGTTAAACCAAGTGCAACAAACTTTTTATAGTCTTCTGATAAATTAGCCCATTCTTCTTGTCCTGAATGAAAA
>CAZGHY010000044.1:4852-6923 GCA_964526015.1 uncultured Gammaproteobacteria bacterium | reverse complement strand
TGAGAAATTATTAATGTTGGTTTTTGCAGTTTCTCAATTACATTAGCAACAGAAAAAGTTTTTCCTGATCCTGTAACTCCCAAAAGGGTTTGATACTGTACCCCATCATTTACATTTTTAACCAATTGATCAATTGCTTTTTGTTGTTCTGGAATTGGTGTGTATTTTGTTTTTAATTTGAATGGTGTTATTAATTTAGATTGCATTTTTTTCCTTTCTATATAATTTTAAAGTAATTAAAAGTGAGATGAAAGCCAAGACCTGCAACAACATTATACCTTTTGCAGGACTTAAATAGTCTGCAACCAGTCCCAAAAGATATGCAACAACAGCAAAAGTAATACTACCTAATAACGAATTTAGAGATGACATAGTAGAACGTTCCTCATTTGTATACTCTTTATGTTTTAATGCCTGTGATGCTGTAGTTGTAGCTCCAAAAGTAAATGAGTTTGATGACATTATAATTGGAGAGATAACAGTTGGGAAAATAGTTGAGATAAGATTAGTAGTAATACTATATATTTTTCCCATAGCAACAACTCTTAATTCACCAAATCTTTTGATAACCTTTCCACTCCAGTAAAAACTCATGGATGCACCAATACTTCCAACACCCTGAGCCAAACCAATTGCCCAGATTGGCCAAATAGATTGGTAAAATGCAGATCTAAACAAATATCCAGCTTCACTTTGAGCATACCCAATCATAGAAGAAAGACTAAGTAATCTAAGTTTTTCATTTCTGATAAATCCAATTACAGATTTTAGTAAATGACTGTATATATTACTACTTATTTCTTTATGAATCTGAGGTTCAACAATTTTAGATGCAACAATAACTCCTAAAATAGCAGGTACTAATGACAACCAAAAAACAAAACTAAATGATATAGTAGCCAGAAATGAGCCAGCAACTGAAACTACTGCAATTGCCATTTGGGCTGTCGAATCTGTTTTACCTTTCTTATCTGAAAAGGATTCTTGATTACCAGTTTCAAGAAGTGTGTCATGTAACAATGCATCATTATTACCACTGTAAAATGATCTTGCTAATCCTTCAAATATTGCACCAACAACAAGAAATGAATAATTAAAACCTAAGGCATACATCAAAACAGAAAAGACAGTTGATAATGATCCCAGAAGTATTGTTTTCTTTCTTCCTATTCTGTCAGAAAATATTCCAGTTGGGATTTCAAAAATTGCAGATGAAAGCATCACAATTGAAAATATTCCCATACCCAAGGCAAACGAACCTGTGATGCTAACGAAGTATAAAATAGCAATCGGAGTATAGAACCTTAAATCCAACAGAAAATTAAACCACGCAAGTAGTTTTATATTGTTCATTACCTTATTCTCAGTCATGTGTGAATTATATCAAATAGTTGTACCAGAAAGATCTAGTTGACGAATTCGGTTATCATTCGTAATATGAATGTATGTCAAAGATTAATTCAGCTCCAGTTGTTTACAAAAGGCAAGCTCAAATTTTAGATTTTATAAGACAAAGTGTGGAAAATTCAGGCTATGCACCAACACTTCGTCAAATAGCAGATGCAATTGGGGTAAACTCTCTTGCGACAGTCCATGAACATGTACAAGGATTAGTAGAAAAAGGTTTATTAAAAAGAACATCTGGTAGATTACGTAAAATGGAGCTAACAACCCCAATAAACTATAACAATGAAGGCATAAGCGTACCAATACTTGGATACATTGCAGCTGGTCAACCAATTGAGCCCATGACAGACCCAAATGCACACATGTCGATTCCACCCAACTTTGCAAGCAAAACTAAAAGAGTATATGTTCTTCAAGTTAGAGGCCTTTCAATGATTGACGACCATATAAATGATGGTGACTATGTAATTTGCGAGCAAACAGAGACCGCGAAAAACGGTGAAATAGTTGTTGCTCTTCTTAAAAACGGTATGGCAACACTCAAAAGATATTTTAAGGAGGCCACAAGAATAAGATTAGAACCTGCTAACGCAACAATGTCTCCAATTTTTGCAAAAGAAGTCACAATACAAGGTAAGGTTGTTGGATTGATCAGAAAATACGG
>CAZGHY010000044.1:0-4752 GCA_964526015.1 uncultured Gammaproteobacteria bacterium | reverse complement strand
GTTGGCGCAACGTCTGCTAGCACACCAGACGGCAAAGTCTGCCCCTTACCCATATAGTCAGAGTAAACAATAATTAAAGGAACAGGATTTGAACTATGCTCAGTTTCTGATTGCCCTGATTGTTCATTTATCATTTGTTCAACATTTCCATGATCGGCCGTAATAAAAAGAGCTCCTCCATACGCAAGACAAAAATTTGCAAGTCTTGCGACACACTCATCTACGGTTTGACAAGCCTTAACAGCCGACCCTATATTTCCAGTATGACCTACCATATCCGGCGCAGCATAATTAACTAGTACAAACTTATAATCTTCAGATTTTATCTTTGATAAAATACTATCAGTTAACTCAATTGAACTCATTTCCGGTTTTAAGTCGTAAGTTGCAATTTTTGGAGAGGGTACAATTAACCGATCTTCTTGTTCCATTGGAATTTCCTGCTGTCCATTAAAATAAAATGTAACAAATCTTTCCTTTTCGCTTTCAGAAGCTCTTAATTGTTTAAACCCATTTTCTGATATAACTCTACCTAATGGCATATCTACAGTCTCAGGCGAAAATATAACCTTTGCCCCCTCTTCAACAAGAGGTTTTTCATATTGCGTCATAGTAGCAAAATATAAATTATTTAATTTATTTGGCCTATCAAACGTAATTGTTTCTGTATTTTGTTCCTCTAGATGTTTTTTTTCATATTTAACCAGAAAAGGGTCAAAAGATTTTTTAACATCAACTTTATTTAAATCACTATAGACAAATGCACGAGATAACTGCCTTGGTCTATCAATTCTAAAATTAAAAAACACAACAGCATCATTATCTTTAATCGTTGCTACAGGGTTTCCTGTCGAATCACAAAGAAGTGATGGTTCAATAAACTCATCTGTTTTGCCATTTTCGTATGATGAGTCAATTGCTTCTTCTGTAGTTTTTACCAAATTACCTTCGCCTTTGGTGAGCGCAAAATATGCTTTAGCTGTTCTATCCCATCTATGATCTCTATCCATTGCCCAATATCTACCCATAATCGAGGCTATTGTTCCAACATTTTCTCTTTTACAAACTTCTTTTATTTTCTCTATATATATTTTAGCCGCAGTCGGAGGAGAATCTCTTCCATCAGTAAACAAATGTAAAAATACATTTTTAAAATTATTTCGATTACAAAACTGAATAAGTGCGAACAAGTGCTCAAGATTAGAATGGACACCACCAGCACCAACTAAACCCATCAAATGCAATTTAGAATTATTTTTAATTGCATGTTCAATTGCTCCTTTAATGGTTTGGTTTTCAAAAAAAGCACCATCAGCAATCGACATATTAATCCTCATTAAATCCTGATATACAATTCTCCCAGCACCCAAGTTTAAATGCCCAGTCTCTGTGTTGCCTGCCTCACCTCTCGGTAATCCAACTGAATCTCCTGCGGCCTGTAACTGAGTATGAGGATAACTAGCAGTAAATCTGTCTATATTAACTGTATTTGCAAGAGATATCGCGTTCCCAGCAGAAGGCGCAGAAATACCCCAACCATCCAGTACAGCTAAAATAACAAATTTTGGGCTCATTTAAAATAATCAAGTTCTAATTCAATTGCAGTTAAACGATTGTATTTAGCTACCCTCTCTCCCCGTGCGGGTGCGCCAAACTTTGCATAATCAGAAGCAATACCAACTGCAAAATCAGCAATGAATGTGTCGTTTGTTTCACCGCTTCTGTGGGAAGTCACAATTTTCCACCCAGCATCTTTCGCAATCTTAACTACTTGCAGAGTTTCGCTAACCGTCCCAATTTGATTAGGCTTTATAACTGCAGCATTACAAGCCTTTTCCTCGATAGCTTTTTGGAGCCTCTTCGGATTGGTGCATAATAAATCATCACCTACAACAATTGCAGTACCTGATAAAGCCACATATAATTTTTTCCAAGAGTTCCATGCATCCTCCTGAAATGCATCTTCTAGTATGGCCAATCTATAATTAGAGGTTAACTCCTTATAATACTCAAGTAATTGATCGTCAGATAGAGTAGATGATCTATCTCGAATAGTATATTCGCCATCTTTATAAAAACTATTAGAAGCAACATCTAAACCTAAAAAGACATCTCTTCCTAGCGAATAATTAGTCTGCTTAACAGATTCAACAAAAACTTCAAAAGCATCTGCATTTGTAAACAAATTTGGAGCATACCCACCCTCATGACCAACAGAATGTATTGCCCCTCTTCGTGCTAAATTTAATCCTATTGATTGATATATTTCTACTCCCATCTGTAAGCCTTCACTAAATTTTTTATTAGTGGCTGGAATCATCCAAAATTCTTGAAAATCTAAATTGCCTGCACCATGTAAACCTCCATTTATCATATTAAGTAATGGTGTAGGCGTTTTTACACCTTTTTTCATTCCTCTATCAACAGATAGCTCGTTTATCCATGTATATAAAGATTTATTTTGAGAGATTGCAGAAACCTTACATACCACTTCTGAGATAGCCAATATACTATTACCTCCGTATTTAGATTTATTTTCAGTCCCATCCAAGTTTATAAGTTTCTGATCAATCTCCGCTTGCGCTAAGGGGTCCATTCCAATCAATGCCGGACCTAATATGTTATTTATATTTTCACAAGCTTTTAATACACCTTGACCATGAAACCTAGAAACATCGTTATCTCTCAATTCTAAGGACTCATGACTACCCGTTGATGTGCCTGCGGGTACAGAAGCAGTAGCATATCTACCGTCATCAAGTTGACAATAACACTCAACCGTAGGTATTCCTCGACTATCTAAAATTTCTCTTGACCAAATTCTTTTAATTGTGCTCATTTTATTTTTTTACCACTTACTAATTCCTTCTCAGCCTGATGAATCATTCCACGTACTCTTGTAACAGCATCGGGATTTACTGATATAGAAGTAATTCCAGCTTTAACTAAAACCTCGATCATTTCATTATATGTACTTGCTGCTTGACCACAGATAGATGTGGTAACACCATGTTGACGACAAGCCTTTATAACCCTTTTAATTGCCCATAAAACCTCAGGAGACATTTCATTAAATTCAGTCGCTACTGTTGAATTATCTCTGTCTGTTCCCTGAATTAACATAGTTAAATCGTTTGAACCTATTGAAATACCATCTATCCCAACTTTTATAAATTCTTCAATCATAATTATATTTACAGGTATCTCTACCATCATCCAAAACTTAAAATGAGGATCATCAAACAATCCAGATGACTGAACTAATCGTCTTACTCTTCGTAACTCCTCAGGGCTTCTTACAAAAGGAATCATGATTTGTAAATTTGGGTACTTTTCTCTGACTTCCTTTATAGCTTGAAGTTCAAGGTTAAATACTTCAGGATCAGAGATATATCTATACGCTCCCCTAAAACCAAGCATTGGATTTGATTCAACTGGTTCCCAATGTTTTCCACCTTCTAAACTTCGATATTCATTAGTTTTAAAATCAGTGGCACGATATACAACTTGACGAGGGTAAAAACTATCGCAAAATTGACTTAATTTTGAGACCATCTTATCGACAAAATGCCTTTGAGTATGTCTTTTAATTGCTTCTTTTGGATGGATTCCAATATCAGCTATCATAAATTCTGCACGCAAAAGACCTATTCCATCAACATCCATTTTAGAAACTTCCTTTGCTCTGTCAGGTTCTGCTAAATTAACATAAAGTTTTGTAGCTGTTTTATACTTCTTAGAAACAGTACTTAGAACTTTGTCTTTAGTATTTTGTACTCTTTGGATCTTTGACCCAAGGTATATTTCCCCAGTTGTTCCATTAACAGTTACAACATCTCCGTCATTTAAAATTTTTGTTCCATTTTTAGTACCAACGACGCAAGGGATACCCATTTCACGAGAGACTATTGCAGCGTGACTTGTCATTCCACCTTCGTTAGTAACAATAGCTGAAGCCTTTTTCATGGCTGGTACATAATCAGGAGAAGTCATTGGTGCAACAAGTATGTCACCAGTCTTTATTTTATCAATCTCTTTTGGTGATTTTAATATCTTAACAATACCAGAACCAATTCCCGGACTTGCAGATATACCTTTAAGTATAGGTGCAGTCGTCTGTTCACTTTGCACTTTATTCTCTGTACTATGCACTGCTTTTGTTTTTTCAATTGTTGTTATCGGTCTAGTTTGAACTAAATACAGTTTTCCTTTTTCGAGCGCCCATTCTGAGTCTTGAGGATAAAAGTAATGATCTTGTAATTTTTGAGATAATTTTGCTAGATATATAATCTGTTCATCCGACAATTTGATTTTATTTTGATATTTTTCTGGCACCTTTATTTCTTTAGTAATTTGACCATCCTTAACATATTGCATTTTCTGTTCATTTAACTCTTTCGATAGAATTTCGAATGTTTCTTTTTGAACAACATAATGATCAGGAATGTAACTTCCTTGAACGATCATTTCTCCCAACCCCCAAACAGCGTCAATAATTATCCTATCTTTTCTGTTGGTAACAGGATCAATAGAAAACATAATTCCAGAGACTTCTGATTGAACCATTTTTTGGACTATAACTGATATTCCAACTTTCTCAATTTGAATTTTGTTTGAATGTCTGTAGTATATAGCTCTAGGTGTAAACAGAGATGCCCAGCATTCACGTACTGCGATCTGTAAATTATTTTCCCCTTTAATATTTAAAAATGTTGCTTGTTGCCCTGCAAAACTCATACCTGGCAAATCTTC
>CAZGHY010000043.1:0-6949 GCA_964526015.1 uncultured Gammaproteobacteria bacterium | reverse complement strand
CAGTTGGACTTGATCCAAAAAGACAAATGTTTGTTGATTTTCAAAAAACAGTAAGCAGAAGAAGAAAACATGAAATAGAAAAAAACTCTTCTGAAATTCCACTTCAATTTCAAGTTTTTGACATTTTACTTGTTGACGGAAAAAAATTAATGAATGAAGAATATATCAAAAGAAGAGAAGAAGTAATAAAAGTTGTTAAAAATGGTGAACTTTTACGTATTGATGAAAATACAATCACCAAAGATCCTGAGGTTATTAGAAAGCTACATGAAAAATATCTAAAAATGGGGTTAGAAGGTGTTGTTGTTAAAAGAGCCAATGGTAAATACGTCTCAGGTAGAAATGGTTGGAATTGGGTAAAAATGAAAGAGGAAGAAGGGAGCCAAGGTAGGCTTTCTGACACCATAGACTGTATTGTAATGGGTTATTTTAAAGGAAAAGGTAAGAGGGCCCAGTTTGGATTAGGAAAGATTTTGGTAGGCATACGGAACATCGATGATGAAAAAGATGGAAATTCTATTAGAACTCTGACCAAAGTTGGTACTGGCTTAACTGAAGATATGCTAGTTGAAATTAGAAAACGTTTAGATAATTTAGAAAGTAAAGAGAAACCAAAAGAATACGAGGCACAGAAAGATTTAATTCCTGATGTTTGGGCTATTCCAAAACTTGTTGTTGAAGTTACTGCAGATAGTATTTCTCAAAGCACCAAGCACTCGCTTGGACTTTCGCTTCGTTTCCCAAGGTTTTTAAAGATTAGGGAAGATAAAGGTCCAAATGAAGCAACAACTTTACAAGAGCTTAAAGATATAGCTAAAATAAGTTAGTGGAAAAGCATGAAGTTAATATCTTACCCCCAGCTCCTAAATTTAGAGCTCTTCTTGGTCCATCATTTATTCTTCTTGGGTTAGGTCTTGGTAGTGGTGAGTTTATCCTCTGGCCTTATTTAACTAGCAATTGGGGCATGGGCATAATCTGGGGTGCAATTCTAGGAGTTACTTTACAGTTTTTTATTAATATGGAAATTGAGCGCTACGCTTTAGCAAGAGGGGAAAGTGTCTTTGTAGGTTTTGCAAGACAGTTTAAGCTTTTGCCTTACTGGTTTGTCGTTTCAACTTTTCTTTCTTGGATTTGGCCTGGAATTATTGCAACTTCTGCAAGGTTGTTTGGAGAGGTCTTTGGTGTTGAAAACATTGGATTATTTGGTATTGGATTATTGGTATTTATTGGTATTATTCTTACAGTCGGCCCAGTTTTGTACAAAACAGTTGAACGATTTTCTTTTGTCTTGATTTCAGTCAGTGTTCCTGCAATCTTTGTTCTTGCACTATATCTATCAACAAAAAGTGATTTATTAGACTTAATAGTTGGGGCAACTCAGTTTGGAAATATCCCTGAAGGCTTACCCTTTGCATCATTTTTGGCGGCTTTTGCTTTTGCAGGTGCTGGTGGAAACTTGAATCTTGCTCAAAGCTTCTATGTTAAAGAAAAAGGATATGGAATGGGCAAATATGGTGGAAAAATCACAAGTATTCTAACTGGCAAATTGGAGAAGTTAAAATTAACAGGATCAAGGTTTGTCATAAATAGTGAAAACTTGGAAAAATTTAAAGCCTGGTGGAAAGTTACAAACCTTGAACATTTTGTTGTTTTTTGGTTTGGGGGAATAATTTCAATTTGTTTACTTGCACTTCTTGCATATTCGACAGTTAATGGTATGCCAAATTTACCTACAGGGGTTGATTTCATTATTACAGAATCTCAAGTAATTTCATCAAGATTAGGACAATTAATAGGTACTGCCTTTTTATTAATTGGAGGTTTCATGTTATTTAATACACAACTTACTGTTCTTGATGCAACAAGTAGAATAATGTCTGAAAACACATTGATACTTACAAAGAAGGGGAGTTTGCCAAAGATTTACTATACTTTTTTGTGGTTACAAATACTGTTTGGGATGATCATATTTCTATTTGACTTTGGTCAACCACTTTTGCTTTTAACAATTTCTGCAGTCTTAAATGCAATTGCTATGTTTGTTCATATTGGATTAACTTTGAATTTGAATATGAGAGAGCTTGAAAGTGAGATAAGACCTAATTTGTTTAGAATTGCTGTGATAGTTTCTGCCTTCTTGTTCTTTGGCTACTTTAGTTTTAAAACAATAGCTGGTATATTTTAAATAATATAGATTCGGGGTGATTAATTATGGCAGTATCAAAAACAGTTACAGGACTTAAAAAAGAAACATCAGGAGCACTAGCATATGTGTTAGGACCAATTACTGGTGTTTTGTTTTTAATTTTAGAAAAAGATTCTTTTGTTAGATTCCATGCTATGCAATCAATTGTTGTGTTCGTTGGTTTATTTGCATTGCAAGCAATGCTTGGTTTAACAATCATTTTAGCGATATTTGTTCCACTTGTTGGAATTGTTAGTTTTGTTTTTTGGTTAATGTGTATTTACAAAGCATGGCAAGGAGAAGAGTGGGAAGTTCCATTTGCAGGAAAGTTTGCAAGACAAATTTTAAAGAAAGCATAAACAACTTTTTTTAGAATTATATTTCTTGGATCCAAGAAATAAAGAGACACTCCCGTTAATCGGGAGTGTTTTTGTTTGTGGAATTGATATAATGCATTTACTATGAAAGTAATTGTAGGTTTAGGTAATCCTGGAATAAAGTATACAAACAACAGGCATAATGTTGGCCATGTTGTTATTGACGCACTTCAAAGTTTAAAAACTAAAGACAAGACCTTAAAGTCTGATAAGTACATGAATGATTCAGGTTTGTTTGTTAGAAAGTTAAAAGATAAATATCCAAAGATGCAATTAAGTGACCTATATGTAATCCATGATGATTTAGATATTCCACTTGGTTCATTTAAAATTCAGTTTGGTAAAGGTCCAAAGGTTCACAACGGCTTAAATGATATATATGAAAAGATTGGAACATCTGACTTCTGGCATGTTAGAGTAGGGGTTGATAACAGGGATCCAGAAAATAGGGCAAGTGGATATGATTATGTTCTAGAAGATTTTTCAGATGATGAAAAATTAATTTTAAATGGTGTTATTAAACAAATATGCAATCAATTGGCAGTTTAGTTTCAAAAAAGTTTACGGTGTCAACCACAGACAAATATGTATCTCAGGAGTTTCAAAAGTATGCCTATGAGCTTGCCAAAGAACTAGATGACTTACCTCACAAATCTTTATACATGCGTCTTGCTAAAAACACCCCACGAGGTTTAATGGAGTCGGCTCGCAGTTTTGTTAAAGATGCAACAAATGCAAAGTCAAAGGGAAGGTTGTATATGTGGAAGTTGAAACAATTGAAAGATTCTGCCAAAATTAAATCCAGCCAAACGGCTATAAAAAAAGATGCAACTCCTTAACGGAAATTACATTGATTTAATAATTATAGTAATCCTTATTTATTTTGCCTCTGAAGCATTTAGACATGGCTTTTGGGTCATACTTTCAGATTTTATTTCATTTTCTGGTTCCCTTGTTCTATCCTTAAGGTTCTATAATCCAATATCTGATTTTTTAAAACTTAATTTTGATTTAAATTTATCTGTTTCTAAGGCAATTGGTTTTTTAATTTCTGCAATTTTTTTTGAATTCGTATTGGGTTACATATTTGGTTATTTGATTCACAAACTACCGGAAAAATTTAAAAAACACAAAATAAATAATTTGTTGGGTGTTATTCCAGGAGTAGGTGAAGGTCTTATCCTAGTTTCTGCACTTTTAATATTGGTAATTGCTTTACCAATCAAGCCTCTAGTTAAAAATGATATTACAGAATCTGAAATTGGGAGTGTTTTACTTAACAAAACTGCAGTATTTGAAACAGCAATTAATGAAGTTTTTGGTGGGGTAATTAATGAATCTTTAACTTATTTTACAGTTAACCCAGATAGTGGAGAATCAATAGTTTTAGATGTTGATTCGTTTAACCTGTCGGTTGATGAGAAAGCAGAAGGTGACATGTTTATTAAAATTAACCACGAAAGAAAAAAACTTGCCATACCTGAACTAGTTTGGGAACCAACTATTGTTCCTGTTGCAAGAGGTCATGCCAAAGACATGTGGGAAAGAAAGTACTTTGCCCACGTTTCACCAGATGGCAAAGATGTAGGAGATAGACTACAAGATTCAAAAGTTAGCTATTCTTTTGCAGGTGAGAACTTAGCACTAGCACCCACTACAGTTACAGCACATTCAGGACTGATGAATTCAAAAGGTCATAGGGAAAATATATTAGACTCAAGATTTAAAAAAGTTGGGGTTGGAGTAATTGATAATGGAGTATATGGAAAAATGTATGTACAAGTATTCACTGATTAATGTGGGAAAAAGTATACGATTTTGTAAAAACAATACCTGTTGGAAAAGTTGCTACCTATGGCCAAGTAGCAAAAGAATTAGGTATAAAAGACACACGTAAAATAGGTTGGGCACTGCATGCAAACAAATCACTAGACGTTCCGTGTCATAGGGTTGTAAATAAAGAAGGAAAACTAGCAGATAACTTTGCCTTTAATGGTAAAGAAGAGCAACAAATGAGGTTAGAGGCTGAAGGGATTGTGTTTGTCAAAGACGGTTATGTAGACCTCGTTAAATATTCCATGTAATATTAGATACAGCACCATGTGCTTATGGAATATGCGCAAAGAAATAATTAAACACCTAATATACTTTGCAGGTTATTTTGTTTTTCTAACCATAGTAAACAGTCTTTATTCATTAAGCTACTGGCCTTTGTATGTAGGAGGGCTAGTTGGTTTGTTCATTCCAAACATTGATCATTTACTTCATGTTTTTGTTTTAAAACCACAAGAATTGACATCTCAACGTGTAGCAGTATTATTTAAAAATAAACAAATCAAGGAAGCCATAACACTTCTATACGATACTAGAGATGAAAGAAAAGATTTAATGTTTCACATTGTTATGTATCAAATTATCTTTGCAATATTAACTTTCTGGGTTGTTTCATCTTCAGGAAACTTATTTGGTAGGGGGTTAGTACTTTCGTACTATTTATCATTAGTTATTTTCAATTTAAAAAAGTTTGTAAATAAAGAATTAATTTTTGGAGATCAAGACCAAACTAGAATCTACTTTGTCGCCCAAGTCATTTTACTTTTTGTGTTTGGATTGTTGATTTGATGTAACCATATAGTGTTTTTTTAGAAAAAAGAGGTGAAAAAATTGAAAATTATTACTCCCTCAAACAATAATTAAATGTGTATTAGATATCCAATACCACGTTGACTGTGAATTAAGTTTTTTGGAAGTTTTTTCCTTAATCTCTCAATTAGTTTTGTAATTGCATACTCTGAATATTTTTTTTCTAAGTTTTCTTTCCACAACCACTGGCTGATTTCATCAAAGCTAACTAATTTGTTTTTATTTCTAAGAAGCAAATTAAATATTTCAGTTTCATTCTTGGTTAAATTATCAGGTTTTGTAATTTCAATTTTAGAATTTAATTTTAACTTTTCTAAATACTTTGTGCTTTCTTCTGCCAAACGTCCTGCAAACTCGGTGTCCAAAATGTTAAGCATAGATTTAGTCTTACTAAATATTTCACCTTGTATTGAATCGACCCTTTTTTGTTTGTTGTTCCAATCTAAATTTATATTGTAGTATCCAGTTAAGGCATTAATAATTAGTTTTTGAAGAGCAATTATATTTCTGTCATATCTTGGCATAACTACAATTTTGTTTTTATCGATTTCATAGGATCCCATTGTTCCGTAAAACTGAGGAGAAATAATGATATTTAATTTGTTTAATTCAGGGAAATATTTTTTTGCTTTTCGAAGAAAAGATTTACTTTCCTTGTTCCATTCAATTTCAAGTCTGTCTAAGTTTACTTTTTGTTTTTTGTAGATTTTTAGAGGTTCACAAACCTCGGGGAAGTAAACAATTCTATTTCTAAATTTTTCTGGCATCGTCGGCAGAACATAAAAATGTAAGTTTTGATAAAACTGCGTCTTTATTTTATATTTAACTAGATTGTAATAATCCTTTTGCCTTGAAAGATCAAATTTAAACGCAATCATGGTGGGAATTATACAGTCTTTTGTATTTAACCTCCAAAATGTCAAGATATTCTAGTAGTTTGTGTCTAAAATCACAAAATGGCAATAAAAATTAAAGGAAATGCATTTGTTAGGCGTGTTACTGTTGGAGAACGAGAAATGAATATTATAACAGAGGTTAAAGTTAGCGAACTACTTGAAGGTGATGAACGTGTTGAATACACGACAGTGATGGGGAGATACGATATAAGCGTTAAGGGTGATGGATTAGTTACTATTTATGATCACAACCAAAATAGAAATACATTTTTAAAAGTTCAAGACAAACTAGAATTGAATCCGGATTTTGTAGTTGATAAATATTTGGATAATAAACTAGGCGAAGGGTTTGATTTAAAACTCACAAAAAAATAAGTTAGAGTTTTATTCTCTACAACAATCAATTGCTTTCTGGACAAGGCCTCCTAATTTATCAAATACTGAAGCCTTTTTAATATCCAATTTTTCTACTGGCATTTTTGTTGTTACATCTTTCCCCCCTACGATTCCGAGGTTAAGTCCCCAGAATAGAGAATAGAGCTTGTATGACTTTTCAAACATAGCCCATGCTTTTTCTTTGTCTTTCTTTTTTAATTCTTTTGTTCCCACTTCCATTAGTCTCATTGAAGCAGAAAGAAGGTGTTTGCTGATACACCAGACCTCACCTTCATAATCCTTAATGATCTCTTTTAAAAGATCAGTTCTCATTAGTCTGACTTCATCAAGAATATTAAGGTACTTTTTATCCTTTGTTTTTTGTGAAGTATAGAAAAGATGTTCTTCAATTGAAATTAAATTCATTATTCCAATTGATAGATCTTCACCTGAAGAAAGATCTAATTCTTTTT
>CAZGHY010000042.1:0-7492 GCA_964526015.1 uncultured Gammaproteobacteria bacterium | reverse complement strand
ACTATGGCTGATCTTTTGGCAAAATCAAAATCTTCAATCAAAAACTTATCATTAGGACAAAAAGTTCGTGGTGTTGTTATCCAAAAATTAGATAAGTCATTAATTCTTGATATTAAAGGTAAAGCAGAAGGCGTGGTAACTGAAAAAGCATTTGCTGAAGCAAGGGAATACATCTCTAAGCTTAAAGTGGGAGATGAAGTTGTTGCTATGGTGTTAGTTCCTGAGATGAGAGACGGATCAACTCTTTTATCCCTTCGCGATGCTGTAGCAGGAGCATCTTGGAAATTAATTGAAGATGCTTTCAAAGATGGTACAGAGGTCCCAGCCTTCGCAAAAGGATATTCAACAGCAGGAATAGCGGTTGATGTTAACGGTATCTCAGGATTTGTACCAACTTCTCAGCTTTCAAAAGATTTTGTAAAAGAAGGCCAAAATTTAGTTGGAAAATATTTTAAAGTTAAAGTTATTGAATTTGATAGGCAGAAAAATAAATTAGTACTTTCTGAAAGAGAGGTGACTGATGCAAAAGATATTGCAGCAGCAAAGAAAGCAATTTCGTCTATTAAAGATGGGGATGTGTTTGACGCAATCGTAACAACTGTAGCTAATTTTGGAGTATTTGCAAAAATTAAAATTGAAAAATCTGATATTGAAGGGTTGGTTCATGTGTCAGAATTATCGTGGGGTAAAGTGGCTCATCCTTCAGACCTTTTAAAGCTTGGAGATAAAATTAAAGTTAAAGTAATTGGTACAAAAGATGGAAAATTAGCTCTTTCGATAAAACATGCTCAAAAGGATCCATGGATAGATGTGGATAAACATTTCAAAGTAGAAGATAGATTGACAGCAAAAGTTACAAAAATTACTGATTTCGGAGTATTTTTGGAACTTGAACCAGGAATTGAAGGGCTTGTTCACATGACAAAGATTGCACCAGGCAAGAAATTCTCCGTAGGTGATGAGGTTAAGGTTTATATAGAAGAAATTGATGCTAAATCAAGAAAAATTGCATTAGGTTTAGTCTTAACTTCAATTCCAGTAGGTTACAAATAATTACTGAGGTTATATACTCTTCATTAATGTCTCAATCAACAATTTTTGTTTGTCAGCAATGTGGTAATGAATACTCCAAATGGATGGGGAAGTGTACTGCCTGTAATTCTTGGAATAGTTTGGTTGAAACAGCGCAGTTTGCAAAAAAGGTAAAAGGTCAAAAAACAGGTAGTCTCCAATCTTTAACATCTAGTTCTCAACCTGTAAAACTAACTGACATAAAAGCTAATCAGATGCAGAGGGTCTTAACTAAAATTCCAGAACTTGATCGCGTTTTGGGCGGAGGTCTTGTTAATGGTCAAGTTGTTTTAATTGCAGGTGAGCCTGGAATAGGTAAATCAACAATGCTTTTACAACTTGCAAACAATTTGGATAAAACAATGTATGTTTCAGGTGAGGAATCGTCTACTCAAGTGGCAATTCGAGCCCAAAGATTAGGAATTAAAAATAAAAATATAGATTTTCTCGAGTCTACGGATGTAGATGATATTTTGCAAACCCTATCAACAACAGGCAATAATTTTTCAGTTGTTATTGTCGATTCTATCCAAACAATGTCTGCCTCTGGTTTAACCGGCCTTGCAGGTAGTGTGGGTCAAGTTAGAGAGTGTGCTTTTAGGCTTTTACAATTTGCTAAATCAAAAAATATTCCACTTATTTTGGTTGGTCATGTAACAAAAGAGGGAACAGTTGCAGGGCCATCAGTCCTTGCACATATAGTTGATACGGTCTTATGGTTTGAAGGAGATAAGAAGTCAAATTTAAGGCTTCTTCGCTCTGTCAAAAACCGTTTCGGCTCAACTGATGAAGTTGGAATATTTTCAATGGAGGATAAAGGACTTGTATCTCTAGATAATCCCGAAAGACTATTTTTGGAAGACGGTAAACAGCCAGTCACTGGATCTGTTGTATCAATTTTGATGGAGGGATCAAGATCTATTTTGGTGGAGATACAATCATTAGTTGTCCCTACAAAGATGGCTTTTCCAAGAAGAGTTGCACAAGGTATAGATTCTAAACGTTTAGAAATGTTACTTGCGGTACTATTCAGACGGGCTAATGTAGCTATGTATGACATGGATGTTTTTGTTAATGTTGCGGGCGGAATTAAAGCTAGTGACCCTTCAATGGATCTTGCTATTTGTTTATCAGTCGCTTCATCTTTCTACGAAAAGCCACTTCCTAAAAAGTTTATTGCAGTAGGGGAAGTGGGGTTATCTGGAGAAATCAGAAAAGTTGGTATGCAAGAAAAAAGAATTAAAGATGCAAAAAGATTAGGGTTTAGTGATTGTGCTGATTCATCAAGCTTCAAATATCTATCACAGGTAATTAAAAACTATTTGAAATAAAATATTTAAAATCCTTCTGCTTATTAATTTTATAACTTTATCAATTCAGAGATTGTTGTAAACAACTTATCCACAATTATTTTTTAATCTTACTTTTTGCCGAAAATATGGTGACTTTAGTCCCTGTAAATACTATAAGTATAGTATTTTTTTGACTAAAATTTACTACAGGGTTTGACAAATAGGTGGAATTGGTAATATACTCAGTATTATAGTTTTTGACAAACAAAAAGAGCATTGCTACCGTTGGGTCTCTATCTAAGCCGTAGGCTTAAATCAACTCACCACGAGTAGAAATGCTCTTAAAGATAAATTTGTCTTAAGGACAGGATAAAACCTAACTAGATAAGACAAATCACTTTAGACTAGGTCTTAAAAATTATCTTGTCAATAGTCTTTTTATTAAATTGAGCTTGTAGGTCTTAGGGAAGGGTGGTGAGCAGGGCAGGTTTACTACCCTTTCCTAAGGTTATCAAGCTCTTTTTTTGTTTAGCGATCTTCAGTGATGTATTTTCTTTCTTTTTATTAAAAATTTAAAATTTTAATTTTAAACTTTTAATATGCCCTGTAGTTAAAATAAAATAAACCCCATAGTGCAACCTGACAAATAATGTCATATAAACATTATTTGTATATAATTAAAGTATGAGTGATATAAAAATAGTAAAAGAAATTAGTGTTAATTATCAAACTGGAACCAGATCAGAAAATACTCTTCCGAGACGTTCGTTTTTGGAAATATTTGGATCTTCATTACTCCTGCTATGGAAAGCAGGAGTAAGTGCTGGTACTCGTTATGACTCGGAGAGAGTTTTGCGGGATGAACTAGATAATCCGCCGGTTACATATGAGGTTGGCCAAAAAGAGGCTTTGTTAGAACTTGCCAATAGATTGCAAGAGGTAGAAGCTGTTTGTTTATTGGTTAAATCTGGAGCTGTCGGTGGATATGATCATCCAGAGGTATTGCTTGGGCAATTTGGAATCTTGCCATCTGAAGTTGAAGATTTATTGCCATCAAAACAAAGAGTTTCTCTTTCTGAAATCGCTACGGTTTTAGAAGTAAGTTCAAGATCTAATAAATTAAACGAAGTAGATGGTATTCAAAATATTACTGACATAGAGTTAAACAGGGATCCAGAATATTGGGCAAAATTTGTTCAGAGGAATGAATTAATTATAGATTTGCTACGTGCCGGTTCATCTGGGCAGAACTTGTTAGAAAAAATAGGTATAGATCCAAAAGATGAATTACACAATTTGGCGAAAGACAGTTATGAAGATGCGAGACGTGATCTTTCAACGGGGATACGTGTGATTTCGCCACGAGGAAGGCCGGATGATAGTTTGGTTGTGTTTGATGGAGAAATCTACCATTTTGATGAGTCTGTACCTGTTGTTAATAGAGGTAGGGCGCAGTTTGTTGTTAATTTGTTGGCCAATATATCAGAGACTGCAACAAGATCTGAATCAAATATTTCGAATAATGAAGTCTCGGGTTTCTACTCTTGGGTATATGAAGAATATTCGAAGTTTATAGATTCACGCTTTCTAAATTTGAGCGCTGATAAATATAGAGATGCTAACCCCTTAAGCTTGTCAGTTATTGAATTTCAAAGAAAAATTGTAGACGACCTAAGAGATGGAAAGCGTGGTAATGGAGCGAATAGCGTCTTAAATAAATTGCAAGTAATAGTTAAAGAAATTGGAAATGGACGACAAGATGGTTTTGCTATTAGTTTGATTGCTGATGCAATTAATGGCGATGTTAAAGCTTTGGAAGAGGCCATGAGCTATCTTAAACCAAAGACAAAAGCGATGTTTAACGATTTCGCTTCTAAAAATGATCAAAACATTATCAAATCCGTCTTGGACAGTTCGTTTGAGCACGGATTTTTTAATAGCCAAAAAATTTCAATGACTCTTAAAGAATATACAGGAAGATTGTCTTTGGAAAGAATTGAAGACTGGATGGCTTCGAATATTGATGAATCTGATAGGCAAGACCGCGCTGTTTTTAGTCAGCAGACAATGGATATGATTATGTCTGGAAAAATGCCTCTTTCTGAGTGGGCTGATCGATTCTTTGGAGTTACTAACATAGCTTTTGTGAACCCTGACGGAGAACTTGAGGGTCGATTAGTGACAAACAAAGTTGCACAAGTTACCAGTGAGTTTAATCCAGAAAATAGAGATCATTACGAGATGTTAATTAAAATTTTATATGCAACTGAGGGTGCGATGTTTGAGAGCGGTGATAGTTATTTAAAGCAACTCATAGAAAGAAATATTAAAAATATAGCTAAAAACTGGGCAATTGATGCTGGAATTGCAAATGGTGATAAAATGCCACTGACAGGTGCTTCAGTTCCTCCAATGACAATCTGGGAGTCTATAATGCCTGGAATTTTTGATGAACTGGCGGCGATTGCAGAAAATAAAAATGGCTTAAGAATGTTTCATAGACCAGATTTGTATGGGAAACTTTATGCAAAAAGAATTTATACAGCTCTATTAAATGGCAAACCTTTTGATGATATCTATGAATTTAATGATAATTCAGTTACTAATAATGCTGACAGTAGTGCATTAAATAAAATTATTTCCAAACAAGAAACTGCACTCTTTGTTCGTGACTATGCCTATAAATTTGGTCTAGAAGAATTTAACAAAGTACTTGTTAAATATGTGCCTATGGGCTCAACTCTTAACGGTATTCAAATATGTGGTTTTGAAGCCGCAGCTAATTATTTCTTTGACAAGCCATTGAAGGATGTTGATATGGGAGAGATGGCTATATTAGTGGGTATGATTCAGGCTCCAGTTAGTTATTCGCCAGACTTGGGTGGAGAAGGTGTAAACAGAAACGCCACTTTAAATAGGGCTCTATATGTAATGAATCTGTTTAAAAAAGAATGTGGAAAATCAAATATTGAAGTTGATTTTGATAAGATGAGAAAGCAAATAGAAAAATATAGAGAAGGATACTTCAGAGACTTTGCTCGCAACATTGATGCGACTTGGCTAACCACAACAAAAGAGCTCGATACTTTGGCAAAAGAGGGTGCATTAAGGGCAAAGAGATTTCCACTAGTTGCAGGTTTAGCAGTTGTTAGAACCGACATGGCAACGCCAATTAATCCAGAGGTTGAAGAATTGATGAGCGACCCTCGACAGAAGCAAATGGAAAGATGGTTCGAGAGCCTTTTTATTTCAGAAAAACTAACAATTGAAACGCATGAACAAAGTCCAATTGCTAAAGTCCTACAAAAAATAGAAAGTGTAATTTTGGCTCATTATGAAGGAGACCAAACTCTATCTCAACTGGCATCTAAAATTGCAGAGGCAGTAGATGAAATAACAAAAGATAAAGGTGGTTTCCGTTATGAAAATGCAATAAAAGATCATAATGACAAAGGGAGGATTTCGAAGAACAAAGTTCCTCAAGAATACACAGGTGATATAAGGGCAAGAATCTGGACAGACTTGTATCAATTGGAAACGGTTCAAATTTTAGGCGATAGAAAAGAACAAGGAGAATTGGTCAGAAGTACAAATATTTATCAGTGTGGCCAACTTGTTTTGTTGATGAATCATATCGTTGCTTATGCATTAAATGATCGAATCATGCCTGAATTTAAGGGCGGAGCAGAAGACTGGATTGCTCCGTTAGGGGCATATTTTAACAGGCCTGGATTAATTGGCGAAGATCTAAAGGATAAAGATCAAGTAGTTGAACAAGGATATTTGTATAAAAGATTAGATCATATGAAAGATGAAGATGTTGTGGAAGAAGTTCAGACAGGAGATATGATTGTCAGCTGGGTAGATCATTGGGGTGGTGGAGGACATGTATCATACGTTGTCGATGTTTGTTATGACTCAGAAGGCAAACGTTGTTTTAGGGTTTTGGATGCAAATTTTGATAGTTTAGGTAGTTTTAGAAGTCAATTGGTAAGGGAAGAAGGATTAAATGGCGCAATATTTCCAGGACGATTGAGACATAAGGCAATTATTAGATCACTTGGAATCAATGATCACGGAAAGCAAGTAGAAATTGGAGAGACAGTTCTAAACACCTTAGACCAAATTATAATTGATGGACGCAAATTGACAATTCCTGAATTTGGGAAATCAGAAGAACCAGCAATTATCATCATTAAGTATGATGGTTTATCTCTTGAATCGTCTGTTAATCCGACTGGCATCTTGGGATCAGTACCAGTTATCCCTGGAAACTCACTTAAACCGTTTGTGCTTGCCTTCTTAGCGGATGAGGGAGTGAGCCTTGAAGCCAAGCAGGATTTGTTTCCGGGGAACTTTGGTTTGGATGGAAGAGGGGTTGCAAATAGCGCAGTTTATGAGATGAATGCAAGTTCTGTAGCACAGGCTTCATTGCTTGAAGCTATTGCTATTGGTGCTGACGTGCCAATCCAAAAGGTGTTTAAAGAATTATTTGATCAAGATCCTGGTGTTTGGAACAGATTCCAAGATTATCTCGATTTCTGGGGTATCAAATTAACTGATCAATTTGGAAATCCGCTGGCTGATCCTGAAGCCTTGGCTCCAATTGGCAGGGGCGTGTATGTAAAAGATGCTTATTCATTGGGCTATGCCTTGAATTGTTTTGTAAATGCAGAAAGGACTATTGGTGAAAACGGTCCAGAAAGAGCAAGATTTATCAAAAGCACCAAAAAAATCACATATGCGCTTTTAGATTCTGAAAAAAGAGAAACTTTCAGTGTTTATGATAAGCTAATCAAACCTTACATTACACATGACAAATTTGATACAAATGCTCCAAATGTAACTACTGATTTCGGAGATGTTGTGTCTGTGGGAACTAGAAATTGGGGCGTATCCGATATGTCTTTGGTTCTACTTCCAGAATCAGATGGAAGAGTAATGGTTGCTTTGGCTTATTCACAACCTGACAGAAAAGGTACAAATCTTGCAAGGACAGCAACTGTCATTCCTGGGAATAGCGGAGCACTTGTACCCATGGCAGTTTCTGCACTCATGCATGATTATTAAATTTTTATTTAATTCTTGACATTGTAATCAATCACCGTATAATCAAAGTTGTTAAGTTA
>CAZGHY010000041.1:0-7496 GCA_964526015.1 uncultured Gammaproteobacteria bacterium | reverse complement strand
TGGGCACTTCATGCAAACAAATCTTCAGAAGTTCCTTGTCATAGGGTGGTAAACAAAGAAGGAAGGCTTGCTAAAAACTTTGCTTTTAATGGTATGGAAGAACAACAAAGAAGACTTGAAGTAGAAGGAATTGAATTTACTAAAGATGGCTATGTAGACCTCGTTAAATATTCCATGTAATATGAATATATGCGCAAGGAAATAATTAATCACTTTATATATTTTGCAGGTTATTTTGTATTTCTAACCATAGTAAACAGTCTTTATTCATTAAACTATTGGCCATTATATGTTGGAGGGTTAGTTGGATTATTCATGCCAAACCTTGATCATCTACTCCATGTTTTTGTATTAAAGCCACAAGAGCTAACTTCGATTCGTGTGACTGCATTTATTAAAAACAAACAAATTAGGGAAGCTATAACGCTTTTATATGATACTAGAGAAGAGAGAAAAGATTTAATGTTTCATACTGTAATGTACCAACTCATTTTTGCAGTTTTAACTTTCTGGGTTGTTTCATCATCTGGTAATTTGTTTGCTAGAGGGTTGGTTCTTGGGTACTCTCTCTCTTTAGTTGTATATAATTTGAAAAAATTTATAGATAAGGAAGTTATCATTGTAAATGAAGATACAACAAGGATATATTTTGTGATTCAGTCTTTAGCACTTTTTATTTTTGGCTTTTTGGTTTAATATACAGGCACGATGGTGCTTGAATCTGTTACCAAAATTCTAGAAAAAAACTACCCAGACAAAAAAAGATTAATTAAGGCAATTAGAATTCTTGAGAGACCTCAGAACATGTTCAAAAAGAAGTTAACAATTAAATTGACAAACGGGAAAAAGGGCGTATTTCAGTCATTTAGAATTCAACAAAACGACTGTTTGGGTCCTTATATGGGCGGGATAAAGTATTCACCTTTTTTAACAGAAGATGAGGTTAAAAAGCTTGCTTTATTTGAGTCAATCAAATCCGCACTTGTTGACATTCCTTTTGGTGGTTCTTTTGGCGGTATTGTTGTTGATACTGAAAAAATAACAGAAAAAGACCTTGAAAGGATTACAAAGGGCTACTCACAGTTTATGTCTGTGAATATTGGACCTTGGAAAGATATATTAATTCCAAATGCAGGGGTGAATGATAAAACAATGTGCTGGATGATGGACTCATATGAAAAGAAAAAGAAATTTCATTCACCAGCAACATTTACTACAAATAAATACAATTTAGATGGTAGTGTCTATATTCTTGATGAATTTATAAAGTCGTCAAACCTCTTTTCAAGATTCAGAAAAATTGATGTGGCAATTTCAGGATTTGGAGATAGGGCATATTCTTTTGCATACAATTTAAACAGCCAAAATTTTAGAATTGTAGCCTTAACTGATAGTAGAGGAGGAGTAGTAAATAGTAATGGATTTAATATTGAAGAAATAAAAGCACTAAAAGACAAATTCTATGACTTAAAAGAAGTTTCTGTAATGAAGGATATTGAATTTATTTCAAATGAGAAATTGGTTGAGTTACCAGTAGATGTTTTAGTAATTGCAACCAAACAGTCAGAAGTTATAAAAACAAATGCAAAACTTGTTTTGGAGATGACTAATAGAGAACTAAATTTGGATAACACTACTGTTTTACCAAGTGTTTTACTAAATTCTGGATTTAATGCGATTGCACATCTTGATTGGGTTCAAAAAATGCATGGTTACAATTGGGGCAAAGAAGAAGTAGCTAAAAAACTTGCAACTAGAATGAGAAAAGTATTTGATGACGTCAAAAATATTTCTGTTGATTATAAAATAAATTTCAGAGAAGCAAGTTATTACTTAGGAGTTAAAAGAATCATTGATGCAATGTATGCAAGAGGCAGAGCTTAAAGACTTTTGTAATGATCTATAATTGGAGTGTCTCCAATTAAACATTTTCCATCTGGAGTAACAAGAAAGGGAACTGCCATCTCTGATTTTGGTGGAACTGGATTACATTTACTAAATCTTTCTTCCATAATTTTTGCATTTGCTTTGTCATACCAAACTTCAAACTTTTTAATTTTTACTGTGTCCTTCTTTTCCCATTTGTCATAGAAATCTTGAACTGCTGCACAATGAGGGCAGCCATTGCCCCAGAAATATTCATACGTTCCTGCTTCTTTTTCAGGTATTACAACTGGTTTTTCTGGCTTTGTGAATAGATATGCACCGCCTATTAAGAGGAGAACTGTGAATATGGCTGCCATTATTCCAAATTTATTTTCGTGAGGTAATTTATGCTTATTCATTATTTGTTAAAACAGTATATCCTGCTTTTGAAACTATTTCTATTACTTTTTTTGAATCGTGTTCAGTACTTACCTCAAGCTCTGATTTAGAATATGAACATTTTGCGCTTATTCCATTGTCTTCTAGATCTAGTTCAATCATCTTTGCACATGATTCACAGTCAATACCTTTTATTGCATAAAATTTTGGCCTTTTCATATTAATTTATTACTTCAAAAGATCCAGTATACATCCCCATACTACAAGTAAATGTTAATGGACCTAATTTATCTGGTGTAAATTCAAAAATCTCGACCCCACTTGATGGTAGTAGCTTATTAATGTTCATACTAGGTATAACAAAACTTCTGGCGCAGCTTTGTACACTTTTTGTGATTACTGTCAGTTTTACTGGTACACCAATTTTCACTTGTTTTGTGTCTGTTTTGTAACCACTATTACTTACATTTATTATTACTTCTTGAACTCCATTTTTAATGGATGCGCCTTTTACTTCCTGATTATTTTTTGTGTTAAAAATAACTGATTTGTAGTTCTGCCATGTGTGTGGGCTACCTCGCAGTATTTGTCCACTATTTATTGAAGTTAGACCTAAATAAATCATAAAGGTAATTGCCAAAAATTTTAGTGACTTTATTGATAGAATTTTTTCTGATGCTAGACCTAGCATGTAAAAGATTGGAGTAGTGCCTAAAATGAATAAACCTAGTAATAAACTACCATACCAAAAGTTTCCTGATGAAACTGAAAGAATCATCATCGCTTGTGTAATACCGCAGGGGATTAATACAGTTAATAGGCCTATTAAAAATGGAGCAAATACTTTTTTAACTTTTGACTCATTTCTCACAAATCTAAAGATAAATTTTGGAGGAGTAATTGAAAAATTTCTGAAAATTGGATGTATATCTGATATTTTTAATGCCATAAGAATGATAAAAAAGCCTGATAAAATTTGCATCAATCCTTGAAGAGATGAATTAATGATTAGGTAAGACCCTAGAAGGCCAAGTAAACCACCAAGTAATAGGTGAGCTATAATCTTAGCTATTAAAAACAAGGTAATACTTTCCCTTTTTTCTTTTTTTTCTTGATCTGCAATTATTCCAGCAAGTAGACCTCCTTGTATTGCAAAACAGGAAAGTCCGCCAGTTGTTAAGCCTGTCAAAAAGGCGAGTATATATTGATTCATTGTTATATGAGTGTTGTTGACATAAAGAATACGTCAGTTGTATACTGATGTCAATCCCCTATGGGGGGATACAAAATGAATACAACATTACACAGATTAAAAATTGCTCGAGGTCATTTAGATAAGGTAATTGACATGGTTAGTAGAGATGCATATTGCATCGATGTTGTTCACCAGTCTATCGCAGTTCAGTCCGCCTTAAAAAAGATTGATGAGATAATATTAGAAAATCATTTAAAAACATGTGTTGCTGACTCAATTAAAAAGGGAGAAAGTGATACTGCAATTAAAGAAGTCATGGAAGTTTTAAAGAAAAAGTAATATATAAGCAAGGATTGTAAACATAAAATTTATGAAACAAATAAATTTAACATTAGCAATTTCATTAATGATAGTTACTTTGGTAACTGGAATGTTGTTTGGCTATTATGTTTCTCCTAATTATCAACAAACTATGTATTCAAATGAGGAAATGGGGTTGGGTAAAGCTGATAAATTTGTAGACCTTCGATACATTAATAAAATGTCTGCTCATCATCGAGGAGCAATTCTCTTGGCTGATCAAATAATGGATAAAACAAAAAGAGAGGAATTAAAGAAACTAGCCAAAATGATTCAAGAAGCTGAACCAAAATTAATTAGTGAACTATACACATGGAAGAAAGATTGGTACAAAGATACAAGTAAAGTAAAAGATCCAATTGTTGCCAATTTGGGCCAATATGATGAACGTTTTGACTTAAGATTTTTAAATGCACTAATTGCCCATCATGAAGAAGGTGTTGAAATGACCAAAGAAATACGTACAAAAAGCACAAACAGTGAAGTTTTAAATAATGCTGATATTGTTGAAAAAGTATTAAGTGATGGGATTGTTAACTTGAAGAAATGGCGAGAAGAATGGTACGGAGTTAGGTAATAAAATATCCCATGCGAGAAGAACGCTACAAAATAAAAGGAATGCACTGTGCCAGTTGTGGCTCAATTATCACCAGAAAGTTAAGTAAATTATCAGGTGTGGATTCTTGCCATGTGAATTATGCAACAGAAGATCTAAGTGTTAGTTACGACCCACAGAAAGTAAATCCAAAAGTTATGGATAGCGAAATATCCAAGTTTGGTTACAACATTATTGGGGTAGATGAAAAAGAAACCTCAAAAGATGATGAATTGTCTATTCTCCAATCAAAAGTAGAATTTTCATTTCCAGTTACAATCATATTTTTTGTATTAATGATCTGGGATATTAGTTCAAATTTTGTTGTCTCAGTTCCAAAGTTACCGATGCCAATGCAGTTATTTAATACACTTTCATTTTTAATGTCTTCAGTAGTTATGTTTTGGATTGGTGGACCATATATAAAAGCGGTCGTTAGGTTTGCAACCTATAAAGTTGCAAACATGGATACATTAATAGGAATCGGGACATTAACGGCCTACATTTATAGTAGCTTAGTTTTTTTAGTACCAGAACTTATAAATATCTTTTCACTTCCTGAATATACATATTTTGATGTAACAATAGTTGTCCTCGGGCTTATAACTTTGGGCAAATATTTAGAATTAAAATCTAAATCTAAAACAAATCAAGCAATAGAAAAGTTAATTAAGTTGCAAGCCAAAACTGCAATTGTGATTAAAGATGGAAAGGAAGTTGAAATAGCAATTGAAGAAGTAAAAGTTGGTGACATTGTAGTTGTTAAACCTGGAGCAAAGATTCCTGTAGATGGTGTTATCTTAAATGGTTTTTCATCAGTTGATGAGTCAATGATAAGTGGAGAGCCCTTACCTGTTGATAAAAAAGTGGGTAGTTTGGTTATTGGATCAACAATTAATAAACAGGGGACCTTTAAATATAAAACTTTAAAAGTTGGTTCAAGTACTATGCTTGCCCAAATAATTAAAATGGTTCAAGACTCTCAAGGTTCACGTATGCAAATCCAAAATTTGGCTGATAAAGTTTCTTCTGTTTTTGTACCTGTTGTTTTGGCTATTGCTGTCTCAGTTCTGATTCTGTGGTTAACATTTGGAACTTACTATCTTGGTTTTTCTTCATCTTTTTCTTTTGCGATACTTTCATTTGTTGGGGTGTTAGTAATTGCTTGTCCTTGTGCCTTAGGCCTTGCAACACCGACTGCCATTGTTGTAGGTATTGGAAAAGGGGCTGAAAATGGAATATTGGTTAAAAATGCAGAAAGTTTGGAGAAGTTATATAAAGTTAAAAAAATAGTTTTTGATAAGACGGGAACAATAACTAAAGGTACACCTAAAGTTACTGATACTGTTTCAGTTGATGGCAAATTTTCAGAAAGCAAACTGCTTGAGCTAGCTTTCTCACTAGAAAACAAATCAAACCATCCATTAGCAAAGGCGATTGTGGATAGGGCTCTCGAAAAAGGATTAAGCGAACTTAAAGTCACTAAATTTACAGAAAAAGAAGGAATTGGAGTACAAGGCTATATCAAAAGCAAGTTAGTTCTGGTTCGTAGAACTAAAGAGGAAGAACTTGAAATAGATGAAGTTAAAAAACTTCAAGAGAGTGGAAAGACAGTTGTAGTTGTTGAAGTGTATAAAAAGATAGTTGGAGTAATTGCAATTAGTGATACTGTAAAAGAAAATGCAAAAGATGTAATTAATGCTATTAACGATTTAGGAATCGAGACGATAATGCTGACAGGAGACAATGAGAAATCTGCAAATTTTATAGCCAACAAGGTAGGCATTATTAATGTAATATCTAGAGTTTTGCCACAAGATAAAAGTAAAGTTATTAAAGAGTTACAACAAAATGGTGACATAATTGCCATGGTTGGCGATGGTATAAATGATGCGCCAGCATTAACGCAATCAGATATAGGTATTGCTATGGCAACTGGATCTGATATCGCCATCGAGTCATCAAGTATCACACTTTTAGGCGGGGATATTGAAAAAGTTGTTCAAGCAATCAAATTGTCAAAAGCTACAATTAACACTGTCAAACAAAATCTATTCTGGGCATTTATCTACAATATCATAGGTATTCCACTCGCTGCAGGTGCCTTCTATCCAATTTGGGGTATATTCTTAAATCCTATTTTTGCAGGAGTGGCGATGGCGGGAAGTTCAATTTCAGTTGTTCTAAATTCTTTAAGATTAAATAATGTCAAAGTCTAATTATTATTAGGTTTTTTTTAAATCTTTTTAAGCGAAGATATTATTGAATCAACTTCAGTTAAAATTTCTGGTGTAAAATCTGCTCCTAATTTTACTGAAATGTGGCCATAGTTGGTTGGTTGTTGATAACTGTTATCTGGTGCTTTTTGACAAATTGTAAATGTTGTTCCGTTTTTGTCTCCACTTCTTCTCATGGTTCTATTATCTTTTGTTGTTAATGTAACAAATACATCAAACTTTGAACTAGGACCTTCAAAATCTGCGTCTCCTGGATACAAACATAGCGCACCTCCTGTTGCTGCTTGGAAAATAGTGATGGTTGTGCCTTCTTTTGTTAAAACTAACTTCTCGTCTAATGTTGTTTGTGATTCTTTCTTGTGAGACCACCCTGCAGGAAACATTATTGAGTATTGATCAAATGAGAGACCTGCAGATTTTGATACACCTGCCACGACTGTTGTTTGTGGTGGTGGGCTTGCAATAGGCGCTGTTGTTGGTGCATATGATGTATCGACAATGGATTCTTGATCTTCAGTACTTAATGCCTCTGGTTTTTCAGTTATTTTCACCTGTTTACCGAAGTAATAACCACCATAGGCCATTGAAGAAAGTACTAATATTATTAGAGTTACTTTACCAAAGATAGAAAAGAATTTATCCATATATTTATATGACAGGCGTTGATCATCAATCTTGATTGCCATTTTGCCAGTTAGGGATTGACTTGTCAACTTCGATAACTGTATATTGATGTAAAGTATGGCAGTTAATAAAGTCACAGATTCCAGTTTTGATTCAGATGTTTTGAAAGCTTCACTTCCAGTACTTGTTGATTTCTATGCCGATTGGTGCGGACCATGCA
>CAZGHY010000040.1:0-7523 GCA_964526015.1 uncultured Gammaproteobacteria bacterium | reverse complement strand
CAAGAAGATGCTGAGAAAAACAAAGCAGAAGATGAAAAGAAAGCAGAACAAATCAAAGCAAAAAACAATGCAGACGCAATGATCACAACTGCAGAAAAATCAATTAAAGATGCAGGTGACAAAGCACCAAAAGAAGCAGTTGAAAAAGTACAAGAGAAAATTAAAAATCTCAAAGACATTCTTGAAACTGGAACAAAAGAAGATTTAGAAGCAAAAACAAAAGAATTATCAGAAACACTTTCTGAAGTTGGTCAAGCAATGTATGCAAATCAAGCACAACCAACAGGTGATGCAACACAAGCAGGAGCAGAAGAACCAAAAGAAGAAGAAAAAGACAAAAAGAAAAAAGCAGATGGTCCTGTTGAAGAAGGCCAAGTGGTAAGCGATTAGCTTGCCATGATAAACATGGTAGAATAACTCCATATGTCCTCAAAAAACGATTACTATGATTTACTTGGAGTAAATAAATCTTCGTCTGCCCAAGAAATTAAAAATGCATACAGAAAAAAGGCTTTAGAATGGCATCCTGATAGACATCAAGGTGCAGACAAAGAAGAAGCAGAAAAAAAATTCAAAGAAATAAACGAAGCATATCAAGTTCTATCAGATGCAAACAAAAAAGCTGCATATGATAACTATGGTCATGATGCATTTGCTCCGGGTGGTGGAGCAAGAGGTGGAAATCCATTTGCAGGAGGCGGATTTGGAGGACAAAATGGTCCATTTACATACACATGGTCAAATACTGGTGGCCAAAATCCTTTTGGAAATGCAGATTTTGGAGATCCATTTGATATCTTCGAGAGTTTTTTTGGAGGCGGAGGAAACCCGTTTGGTAGTCAAAGGGCAAGGCAAATACCAAGATATTCAATCAGACTCTCGTTTATGGAAGCTGTTAAAGGTGTAGAAAAAGAGTTCACCATAGAAGGTAGTCGACGCAAAATTAAAATACCTGCAGGTGTTGATGAAGGAACAAAAATAAATTTTGGAGATTTTACACTTTCAGTTAATGTGACACCTCATGAATTTTTTGAAAGAGATGGGGATGATATTTATATCAACGTTACAGTTCCATACACAATGGCAGTATTAGGTGGAACAATTAAAGTCCCCACAATTGATGATGAGATAAAAATAAAAGTTAGAAATGGAACACAGTCAGGAACAATGATTAGACTTAAAGGAAAAGGTGCTCCAAATCCACATCATAAAACAAAAGGTGATCAGTATGTAAAGATTAACATCTTAGTTCCAGAAAAACTAACACGGACACAAAAAAGAATAATTGATGATTTGAAAGAAGAAGGGCTGTGATTTTAGATTGATTAAATCTTCCTCATGCTGTAGAATTCAGTACTATGGCAAGTAATAATCAACCGAGAACAGAATTTAACCAAGCTCTTAAGGCGATTGCGCAAGAAAGAGGTCTTGATGTAAATGTAATTATAGAAGCTATTCAACAAGCAATTGTTGCTGCTTTTAGACGTGACCAAAAAGAATCAGGAATAGAATATCCTGAAGAATCTGTTTTTGAGGCAGAAATTGATTCATTGGATGGTGGAGCAAGAGTGTTGGTAGATGGAAAAGATGTAACCCCCCCTGGTTTTGGAAGAATCGCTGCACAAACTGCAAAACAAGTAATACATCAAAAGATTAGAGAGGCTGAAATGGGAGTTATTTTGGATGAGTTTAACGGTAAAATTGGGTCCTTGGTTTCTGGTATTGTGCTTCGTTTTGATGGTGCAAATGTTAGGGTTGATATGGGAAGAACAGAGGGAATTATGCCTTCTGAAGAAAGAGTTCCATCAGAGAGACTTTCACAAGGTCAAAGACTTACATTTTTATTAAAAGATATTAGGGAAACAGCTAAAGGTCGAGAAATAATCTTGTCTCGTGCTGATGCTGATTTTGTTAAAAAACTTTTTGCGAGAGAAGTTCCAGAAATTGGTGCAAATTCTGTAGAAATAAAGTTGATTTCTAGAGAGGCAGGAGTCAGAACAAAAATTGCAGTAAATTCTTTGCAGTCAGGTGTAGATCCTGTCGGAAGTTGCGTTGGACAAAAAGGTGTTAGAGTCCAGGCAGTCACAAATGAATTAGGTGGAGAAAGGGTTGATGTTATACCTTATACTGATGACCAATCAGAATTAATAAAATTAGCATTATCTCCAGCTGAAAATTTGACAGTTAAAATTTCGAAAAAATCAAAAGAGGCAACTGTTATAGCTTCAGAGGAACAGCTTTCGATGGCTATTGGTAAAGACGGTCAAAATGTTAGGCTTGCAAGTAAATTGACAGGTTATAAAATTGAGATTTTAGGCACAAATATCGCCGCGGATGAAGTTGAAAAAGAGGAAGTGCTGAATGAAGATACACCACAAGAATAATGTTATTAAGTATCTTAATTAATAAATATGAATATAAAAAGACAGCCAATTGTAGTAGTTCTTGGGCACGTTGATCACGGTAAAACTTCACTTCTTGATGCTCTTCGCGAAACCTCAGTAACAAAAGCAGAAGCTGGTGGAATTACACAGTCAATTGGGGCATCAGTAGTGACAACTAAAGAAGGCAATAAAATTACATTTATTGACACACCGGGTCATGCGGCTTTTTCTCAAATGAGGTCCAGAGGATCAAAGCTTGCTGATATAGCACTTCTCATCTTGGATTCATCAGATGGAGTAAAGCCACAAACAAAAGAGGCCATAGAACATATCCAAAAAGCAAATATTCCGTTTATTGTTGTCGCTACAAAGACTGATTTGCCTGCAGCTTCAGTTGATGTTGCCATAGCAGAACTTGAAAAATTGGGAATATTTTTTGAAGGTCGTGGTGGCCAGACTCCATATTTAGGTGTATCAGCAAAGAAAAAAGAGGGTTTGACCGAACTTTTAGACTTAATCTCATTACTGGCAGAAGTTAATAACATAGAAGGTGATAGTGGAGCAGAGCTTGAGGCAGTAGTAATTGAAACAACTAGAGAAAAAGGTGGAAATATGGTTTCAGTTGTTCTTCGAAATGGAAAATTGTCAATTGGCCAAGAGATATTTACAGAAGGAGCAAAAGGAAAAATAAAGGGACTATTTGATGATAAAAATAAGCCAGTAAAAGTTGTAAACCCAGGAGAACCAGCACGAATTCTAGGTTTTGAAAGTTTACCTCAAGTAGGATCAATCATTACAGATAAGTTAATAACGTCCAGTATTGCTGAGGCTACACATGGTAAAAGAGGTGCAATTGAGAAGGGTAAGATACCACTTTATATTAAGACGAATAACGCTGGTTCTTTAGAAGCATTGCTAGCTTCAATTCCTCAAGAATTTACAGTAATTGATTCATCTGTCGGAGACGTAATTGAATCTGATGTTATGAATGCAAAAGCTAATGGAGCTCTTATATTCGTCTTTGAAAGTAAAGTTCCAGCAAACGTTAAGACTCTTGCTGAAATGGATAAAGTCAAAATTGAGAGGTTTGATATTATTTATCAACTACTTGAAAGATTAGATGAAATAGTAAGAAGTGGTCTTATAGAAATACTAGGCAAGGCAGAAATTCTTGCCAGTTTTCCATTTGATAATAAAAAAGTTGCAGGATCAAAAATATTACAAGGTAGGATCGAAAAAACTGGTGATATTAGGTTAATGAGGGGAGAAAAGGAACTTGGGAAGGTAAAAATATTATCAATAAAGAAGCAAAAGCAAGAAGTTCCAGGCGTTTCTCAAGGTGAAGAATGTGGAATCTTATTTGTTCCTCAGCTTGATTTTCAAATTGGAGATGTTATAGTATCGGTAAATGGAAAATAGTTTTGCGGCACTAATAAACTCTGCCCAAGAGGTATTAATCCTTCTACCTTCAAAACCATTCATGGATCAGGTTGCTGCAGGTCTTTCACTTTTCCTTTCACTTTCAGAATCAGGAAAGTCTGTATCTATATCATGCCCTGCACAAATGATCGCAGAATACTCAAGACTTATTGGTGTTGATAAAGTGACTAGTGATCTAGGAAACAAAAATCTTGTAATTAATCTTAAAAATTACGATGCAAATAGTGTTGATAAAGTAAGTTATGACATTGTGGATAATCAGTTTAAATTGACAATTACTCCAAAAGCAGGTCTAAAATCACCAACAAAGGAGCAGGTTGGTATTAATTATTCTGGTGTTTCAGGAGATACGGTCATTTTGATTGGTGGGGCAAACGATTCTCATTTCCCAGCTTTAGCAAAAGAAGAATTTAAAAGCGCAAAAGTAATTCATGTTGGAACAAGACTTTTAGAGATATTAAATAACGATTTAGAAGTACTTTCATTTGCAAAACCTGCAAGTTCTACTTCAGAAATTGTTGCTAGTTTAATTAAAGAAAGTGCATTTCCAGTAAACGAAGACATTGCAACCAATTTACTTGCTGGAATTGAAGAACAATCAAAGAATTTTCAAAGTAGTGAGGTAACAGCAGATACATTTGAAATATTTGCAGAACTTCTAAAAATTGGTGGTAGAAGAATGCCAAAAGTGATTCCGGCTACAAGATTTCCACAAGGATCAATCCCAACAAGGCCGTTTAACCAAGTACAACCAATGACCCAACCAACTGCAGTTGTAGAGCAACCTCAAATTACAGACAGACAAATGACACCAGAGGAAGCAGAAAAAGAATTAGAACAAGAAATCCCAGCAAGTTGGTCAGAACCTAAAATCTTCACTGGAACTAGTGTGAGTTAGTACAATTTACACTTGTTTTCCGTCTTGATCTCTTACACCTTGGTAGTGGATTAGACCTTGATTACTTTCACTGATGTAACAAAATCCTTTTGCATTTTGACCTGTGTATCTATCTACAACAAAAATTTCTTGACAATCTTTCTTAACAGCAATAATAAATGGGGTTCTTCTTTGATCTACCCAATCAAAATCTACTGATTTTGGCTTTGTTTCTAGATACTGAACAATTGAAAGCGCTGGTCTATCTGGATTGTACCAAGGTAACTTTTCATCGATAAAATTATCATTTCCCCACCAGCCCATTGTTATAGCAAACCAATTTTCTGATTGTAGTGGGAATTCTCTACCCTTGTCTTGTCCAAAATCTTCTTCACCATTGTCTGGATTGTTTTGTAACACTGCAAAAAGTGAAGTTGGATTATTTGCTAGCGTTGAATGCAGTTCTTCTGATAATAATGAAGAAACATTGTCATCTGGGGTTATACCTCGATACCCTTTATAAACTGCAAATCCTTGAGCTTGGTTTTTGCCAATAACAATAAAGCCTAGTCCGTAAGCGTGCCAACCTTTCTCATAAGTTACTCGAACAGCTTCTTGTAGGTTCGAGAAAACATTTTGCACTCCAAACGGAATGTGTGCGTTATGTTCAGCCTCTCGAAAGCCAAAAATTCTAGTCATAAGTTAAATTTAACCCAATAGTCTTCTGTGAATTGATTCTATTTCTGCAATCATTTCGTTAATTAAATGTTGCGACTTCAGTTCATGATATTCATTATCTATGGTTAATGTTCTTTCTTCGTCCTCGTATACCAATTTTGCATTTTCGAAACTTGAGTTATAGCCTAAAGCATCTAATTTTTTTTGATATATTCCAATCATTTTTCTATCGTGTATTTCCCATATCTTATCGTGTTTCGCAAGCTCGTCTGGCGTCATTGGAACAAATTTATCAGGTGGCGGAGGTGGTGGGTTATAACTCATAATTATGGGATTATATCAATATCTTTATGTATAATCAAAACAATCTAAAACTTTCCCCTTTGTAAAATTAAACTCTGCCTGTTATAATACAAACACTTGATGATGGTGAGGTTTATCCAAATGGAGAACTTTGACCATACATGACTAAACAATATGGCATTAAAAGTAGACGAGAAAAAAGAATTAATTAAAAAGTTTGCAAGAGAAAAAGGTGATACTGGATCTCCAGAAATTCAAATTGCACTTCTTTCAACAAAGATTGATAAACTTGCAGAACACTTAAAAGAACACAAAAAAGATGTTCACTCGAGACGCGGTTTACTTTCAATGGTTGCAAAAAGAAGAAGACTTCTGTCATACTTACAAAAGAAAGACGAAGTAAGATACAAAGCTTTAATCAAGGAATTGAACTTGAATAAATAATTCCTTGCCACTATGTGGTAAATAATTAGGATTCAACATATAAATTAGGTAGTAAATGAATAAAAAGATAGTTAAGACATTCAAATTAGGTGGTAGAGAAGTTACGTTAACCACTGGAGTAGTAGCAGAACAAGCAGATAGCGCTGTGTTGGCTCGCATGGGAGATACAGTAGTTTTAGCTACAGTTACTTCAGCTCCACTTAAAACAGAACTTGATTACTTCCCACTTTCTCTTGAGTATCAAGAGAAATTATATGCAGGTGGAAGAATTAAAGGATCTCGTTGGCTTAAAAGAGATGGAAAACCAACAGATGAAGAAATTTTAGTTTCAAGACTTATTGATAGATCCATTAGACCACTTTTCCCAAAGACTTACAAAAAGGAAGTTCAAATAATTGTTACAGTTCTTTCTGTTGACGGTGAAAATATGCCATCAATGGTTGCAGCAATAGCAGCTTCAGCAGCAGTACATACAACAACGCTTCCTTGGAAGGGACCAGTTGGTGTAGTTAACTTAGGTCTAATCGATGGAAAGTATGTAGTAAATCCAACAAACGAAGATATGTCAAAGTCAGACCTTGATCTTGTTGTTTCCTCAACAAAAGATGCAGTTTTAATGATTGAGACTGGAGCTAAAGAGGTTTCAGAGAAAGTCCTTGTCGATGGGGTCAAAATGGCATTTGATGAAGCACAAACAATAAACAAAGCTATAGAAGAGTTTTCAAAAGAAAAAGGTTTAACAAGAGATGTTTACGAAGAAGTGAAACCATCAGTAGAACTTGAAAAACAAGTACATAAATTAGTTGATAAAGATATTCCAGAGCTTGTTAAAAACATGGCAACTCATGAAGGAGCATCAGATGATTTTAAGAAAATGGTTGATGCTGTTTCAGAAAAAATCGAAGCAGAAGAAGATAAAAAGTGGGTAGCAGAAATTATTGATCACATTAAAAAAGATTACATTAGAGAACAAATATTGAAAAAGGGAATAAGACCAGATGGAAGAAAGTTAACAGAAATAAGACCACTAGCTTCTGAAGTCAGCTTTTTACCAAGAACTCATGGATCAGGGTTATTCACAAGAGGACAGACGCAGGTATTATCAATTGCAACACTTGGCGGTACCCAAATGGGACAACTTTTGGAATCTGCAGAAGGTGAACAAGAGAAAAGATATATTCATCATTACTCAATGCCACCATTTACAACAGGTGAAGTAGGCAGAGTCGGAAATGTTGGAAGAAGAGAAATCGGTCATGGTGCACTTGCTGAAAAGGCACTTTTGCCTGTAATCCCATCAGTTGAAGACTTCCCATATGCAATTAGAGTCGTATCTGAAGTCATGAGTTCAAATGGATCAACATCAATGGCATCAGTCTGTGGATCGAGCTTAGCAT
>CAZGHY010000039.1:0-7582 GCA_964526015.1 uncultured Gammaproteobacteria bacterium | reverse complement strand
TCATCACTTTCACAAACTTGCCGTCACGAGCGAGGACATCGGCATCAGTCATCGGTTGACCCGTATAGTCATCGTTCCCATCATTATCAACATCGACGGCTGGTGGAAGAATCTCGGCTGTCCCAATAGTCGGAGCGAGCGGGTCCACCACTTCGATTACCAGACCCTCACTCTCGACGATCTTGGCCTTGAGCTTACCCGCGAGACTGACGTTCCCTTCGGTATCAGACGAAACGAGTGATCCCATATCAAAGGTGGTGTAGAACTCAAGGAGGGTACTTACCTGATCCGTAAGCGTCACCACCTGAGACTCTAGGAGCGTCGTTTTGGCCACCTGTTCCGAGAGACCGAGATTAAGTGCGCTCGTCACCGTATCAAGAGTTTCGAGATGAGCGAGATCATTCGCAAAGTATGTGTCATAGGTCGCGAGCTTCGCATCTACCTCGGCATCTTTCGTGGACAGGGCATTCAGCGAATTTCCAACCACCACGAGTTGGTCATCAACTGAGACCTGAAGCTCGGCCAAGGTATTCACATTAGCATTAGTCTGGAGGGTCAACTGGGCAATCTGCGACTGTTCTTCACCAAACATCTTGGTCTTTACATCGGAGAAGCGAGCATAGAGGCCGTGGACCGCCCCATCAGGCAGATATTCGTCCACATACGGGACCAAGAATTCTCCAGGCTTCATCCGATCGGTTAAGTACTCTGGATAGTTACTCGAATCAAATGCCAACGCGTTTTCTTGTTCGTCCTTAGCGTCTCGGGTGAGCTTGTTTTGGGGTGCGGTCTCATAGTTTGGAATCTGGAATCCAGCGGTCTGAGCGGTATAGTGCCACGCACCACTATAGCGGTAATAGATACGACCGTTGGTGGAGTCAACACAGAGCGTACCATTGGTGTCACGATTGAAGGTAGTATCACTACACGCCCCAGCGTTTACCTTGGTCACCAGACCATCTGCCGTCGCATCGAGTTGAACATCCGATTTCACTGCGGACGCCGTCGTCGTAAGTCCGCCTGACCCATCACTCTCAGCATAGATAGTGAGGAAGCTCGTTCCGTCCACCGCTGCCGAGTAACTCTCTACCGTCGCAGCCGGCGACGATCCCGTCACCGCCATATCCACCCACGAAACAATCCCTGCGTCAGTATCAAAGTTCGTGGCGCCGAGGTTCAGGTTCGCGATGGTCGTCACGCCGTTACTATCAATCACAAATTCATCGCCACTTCCTAAGCCATCACCAGAGTAGATCTTGAACTTGTCTGAGTCAGAGTTATCGACTCCAAGGGTAAACTGGACCGCTGGGGAAGATCCGGTACGGAACTTCATGATTGGGTCATACGTCGTATCAGGGGCCGTAATGGTAGCAATAGCATCAGCACTTCCTGTTCCGTAGAGCTCAAAGAGGGTGGTCGGAGTAGCGGTCCCGATTCCGACGTTACCATTCAAGAACGTGGCGGCATATTCGGTTCCGGCCTGAGTCCCGGCATCTACATAGAGACCATACGCCGTTGTACTCGTATTGGCTTCCGTTTCAATCCGCATACCATAAACCGTATCCGCATTCGTTGACCCGCTGGTGCCGGTATTGATAAGGGCGCCATAGGCCGTACTCGTTCCTGATCCAGCATTATCTGTCGTCACCGTCATATTGAGGCCATACGTATTGATGGTTCCACCAGTGGCTCCAGTACGAGTAACACTTGTCGAAGTTCCATACGTAGTATCCGTTCCAGTCGTGACTACTCCAGTATCAGAGATGATATTTTGAATACCATATTCAGTACCCGCAACAACGAGAGTAGAAGTGAGGCCATTATAGAGCGCTGCATCCGAAATAGTACCGCCGGTCGCTCCGCTTCGAGAGAGCGTATTGTAGGTGCCATAGGTCGTATCCGTACCGGTAGTCACGACACCCGTATCGGACACCGTATTCCGTTGACCATACTCAGTGCCAGCAGTGGTATTGGTTGAGGCGAAAGAGAGATCGAGACGAGCAGCAGGTGCCGTCACTCCAGTCCCAATACCGATGTTTCCAGTAGAGTCGATAGCAAAGAGGGTACTACTGCCTACCGTAAAGCCGGTACCAATAGTGAAGTAGCCAGTCGTATGATCAAGGCCAGCGTAGTAGTCAACACTCGCTCCATCAAAGCCAACAGAGTCATCGACCGAGGCTCCGGTTCCTATCACAAACTGTGATTCAGAGGTATTGGAACTGGTGAGAGAGAGGGTACCGTCGCTTGCGGTAGAGAGCGAGGCGTAGTTACTGACATCGTAGGAGAGACGGAGGGCGTTACTGGTACCAAGGATCGAGAGTTGAGCGGCTGGGCTCGTGGTTCCAAGACCGAGGCGGTTGTTCGTATTATCGAAGAAGAAGGAGGCATTGTCTTGTTCGAGGATGCCGCTCGTACCAGCAAAGAGGACCGAGCCGGCCGTGGGAGCAAAGAAGGTTGGAGCACCGGTGCCTCCTGAGACAAGCGCTTGGCCGGTTGTTCCTACCGCTGAGAAAGCATAGGCGGTACCGGTTGAGTAGGCAATGCTTCCGGCAGAACCAATAGAGGTGGCATTCGTTCCTCCGTTCGCAATAGGGACAGAGGTAGTGGTGCCCAAGACTCCTCCTGAGGTATTCGTGACGATACCAGCGGTTGAGAGGCCAGAGAAGGTGATGGTGCCGGAGGAGGTGATGGCGGTGGCAGCAACGATGGCTCCGCTACTATTCACTTGGAAGAGGTCGCCAGAACCAACAGTCAGAGCAGCTGCCGGTGTAGCATCGCCGATGCCGATACTCCCCACGGTGTAAATGCCATCCGCCGGCGCCGCGCTCGTACTTCCGACAGTCAGACCTTTACCGGATCCGATATTGACCGTATTCGACGCCGGCGTATTACTATTCAAAAGAGAGAGTCCTGCTCCAGAACCATAATAGAGGACCATCCCGGATGATCCAGTCAAGGCAGTCTCCCCCAACACATGGAGTTGATAACTCGGTACGGCAACTCCGATACCAACTGCGCCACCAGAGTTAATCACGAACGGTGTCGTGTCTCCTGAGGTATCATTCACCACAAAGCTATTGCCTGAGCCAGAGTTGGTAATAGAAAACACTTCTGAGCCATCAGCCAAGATATCGGTCGAGTCATCGAGATCGAGCTGATCCTGAAACTCGGTAAAGTCGAGAGAATCAGCCGTGATGTAGGAGGCGCCGATGGTCGATGCTACACTCCACGTCCCCGACGAAATCACTGGCACCCCTGTTGAAGCAGAAGTATTGATCCCCGTCCCACCATACTGAGCTCCGATAGCCGTACCATTCCAAGTACCAGAGACGACTGTTCCTACCGTCGTGATATCAGTGAGGTTACCAGTAGTGATAACGGTACCAGAGGCATTCGGAAACGTATACGTCTTGTCAGCACTGGAGAGGTCAGCCACGTCAAAGATACCGAAGTAGGTCGCTCCAGATGATTCGAGAATCTTGAGTTCTGAGGAAGCATTGTTGAGTGAGATATCAAACGCACCGGTTTGGTTCCAGTCAGCGGAGAGAGCACCGAGGGCGATGGTCGGGGTTGAGCCTTCACCAGTCGCAGCTGCTGAGATACCATTTCCGGAAGTGAGCGTTGCCACATAGTTCCCAGAGGTCTCTGTTCCCAAGATGACATCCCCATAGGTAGGAGTCGTGCCACCATGGAGGAGACCACTACTCGTGCCTGCTCCTGTCTGAGAGAGGACTCCAGAGCCATTGGTATACAGGAGACCACCGTTCGTGGTGAAGCCGGAGAAAGTGATGGTGCCAGAGCTTGTGATACCAGTCGCACCGGTGATGGCACCAAGGGCGGAGATATCAAGGGTTGGGGTATTCAAGAAGTTGGTAAAGTTTGATCCACCAGAGTTCGTGATGAGGATAGCATCAGTGACTACTGTCGTACCGGTAGCAGTAGTATCAGCATTGTCGAGACGGAGGAGGGCGGCGACAGTGTTGTCGGTGGTGTTACTCGTCAATTGGTTCTGGATCTGGAAAGCATACTCGGTATTGCCTGCAACTGATGGGTTGTTGGTGAAGTTGATACTTGCTCCCACGACACCGTTGGTATTAGCATTGGTGGCTTGAGCATTAGTCAAGTTAAACTGCACTGCTGAGAGAGCAGTGTCGGTGGTAGCGGTGTTCGTTGAAGTGAGAACGAGAGCACTTCCCGTTGTGAGAGAGTTCGCGGTGTAGGAGAAACCATTAGTGGTGGTACCAGTAAAGGTCTGTGACCAGGTATTGGTACTCTGGTTGAGGACGAGAGCGGCATCGAGATCGAGAGTGTCTTGGAGTTCGGTGAAGTCTACTCCATCGTCAGGAATACCGATAGTGATACTTCCAGAAGCATTGGCGATACCAATTTCATTGGCCGTACCGGTGAGATTGGCAAGCGTATAGCCAGAGCCATTCCCGATGAGGAGAGTACCGTTTGACGCTGCCGACCCATCCACACCGGTGCCACCACGAAGAGCTGAGAGCTGAGCCGAGACACTCCACGTTCCCGAGGAAATGGTTGGGACACCGGTCGAGGCCGAGGTATTGATCCCTGTCCCACCGTACTGTGCCCCGATAGCCGTACCATTCCAAGTAGCAGAGGTAAAGGTCTGTGCTCCATCGATAGTCGCAATTGTGCCAGTCAGGTTCGGAAGAGTGAGTGTCCGGTCAGCCGTCGGATTGGTGATAACCAAAGTAGTTTCATTAGCATCATCAGCTCCCGTTCCTTCAAAAATAATCTGATTCCCCGTCGTCACATCAAAAACATAACGAGCTGAAGTAAGGGTTGAACCACCGATGCCAAGATCATCGGCGGTATTGGTAAGATAGGTAAATGTCCCAGAGTCCGTCCATTTGGAATTCCCCAGTCCCCCGCCATCCACCCAAGTAAATCCGCCTGTTCCTGAATCATACGTAAGGACATATCCACCCACTGGTGAGTTAGTCACTTCGAGATCAACCTCTTCTATCGTATTGTCAGTGATCTCACTTCCATCAATCGCCGTCCCCAGAGTACTCGCAATCGTCACGGTATCCGTTGCTCCACCGGTCGTGGTGATACCGGTCCCGGCTGCGATGGTGATGGTGTCACCTTGAGAGATAGTTTGGTTACTGCCACTGGTACCGGCAAGCGAGAGGAGTGTACCACCGGAGACAAGGATGGTTCCCGAAGCATCTGGAATGGTGAGTGTCCGATCAGCAGAGAGGTCACCAGCATCGAGAATGCCAAAGAACGTCGCACCGGTTGATTCCAGAATCTTCAGTTCTGATGAAGCGTTGTTGAGTGAGATATCAAAGGCTCCGGTCTGGTTCCAGTCTCCCGTGAGAGCACCGAGTGCCAGAGTAAGCGTTGCTCCTTCGCTCCCTCCGTTTCCACCACTGATACCAGAGCCATTGGTGATGGACTGGACGTAGTTCCCGGTGGTATCGGTGCCGAGAGCCACACTATCTGAGGCGATAGTAAGAGCCGTAGTCCCACCGGTTCCAAGAGTACCGGTGACATCACCTGAGAGGGTATGACCAGAAAGGATAACGGTCCCAGAAGCATCAGCAAAGGTAATGGTCTGATCGGCGGTTGGATTGGTTATGACCAAGGTGGTTTCGTTCGCATCGGCACTGGTGCCTTCAAATTGAATGGTCCCAGCCGAAACATCAAAGAAGAAAGACGAAACATCAACACCCGTCCCGCCGAGAGCAAAATCATCTGTCGTCGAGGTAAGATAGGTCACCGTGCCACTATCCGTAAAATTACTCGTTCCACCCGTCTTGTCGGAACAAGCCCACGTATCGGCCGTCTCATTCCAAGCGAGCACCTGATCGTTCGCACAGCCCTGAAGGAGCGTCAGACCTGAAGAGAGGAGCTCAAGGCCAGATCCGGAAGAGGTAGTACTTGAGAGGGCGTCCGTTGCTGATGGGAGGAGGATGCCAAGGGAGGCTCCTTCGGTACCAGTGAGGGTGAGACCACCATTTGAGGTGGCGGAGGAGACATAGTTCCCCGTCGTATCTGTCCCGAGAGCAACAGCATCAGCAGCAATAGTCGTAGCATAACTCCCCCCAGCGGTCGTGACATCTCCGGTCAATGTACCGAAACGGGCGGCGGCGAGCGTTCCTGTTACATTGGTCCCCGAGAGATTGACCGCATTCGCAGTAATCACTTGACCAGCAAGCGAGAGATAATTCTCGCCAGAGAGAGTGACTGCACTATGGAGATCAGAGGTGAGAGCAACCGTACCACTCGCATCCGGAATGGTGAGTGTCCGATCAGCAGAGAGGTCACCAGCATCGAGAATGCCAAAGAACGTCGCACCGGTTGATTCCAGAATCTTCAGTTCTGATGAAGCGTTGTTGAGTGAGATATCAAAGGCTCCGGTCTGGTTCCAGTCTCCCGTGAGAGCACCGAGTGCCAGAGTAAGCGTTGCTCCTTCGCTCCCTCCGTTTCCACCACTGATACCAGAGCCATTGGTGATGGACTGGACGTAGTTTCCAGCTGTATCGGTTGAAAGGACAACCGTGTCATTGGTAATCTCACTTCCTTCTATAGTAGTACCGAGCGATGATTCGAGATTGATTGAGCCTGAGCCATTGGTGATGACAATACTCGAACCGCTGGAGGCCAAAGTAGCCAATGTATAGCCGCTCCCATTCCCGATGAGGAGGGTACCGTTCGCAGCAGCGCTCCCATCTACCCCTGTACCACCACGAGAGACATTGAGCTGATTCTCACCAGCGAGTGATGACGTTCCGGTAAAGTACGCTACCTGATTAGTAGCACCACTTCCGGTTACTCCACCAACACCAGAGACTGAAGAACAGGCCCAGACATCCGAGGTTTCATTCCAGGAAAGTACTTCGTTGTTCGCACAGCCCTGAAGGAGCGTCAGGCCTGAAGAGAGGAGCTCAAGGCCAGATCCGGAAGAGGTAGTACTTGAGAGGGCGTCCGTTGCTGATGGGAGGAGGATGCCAAGGGAGGCTCCTTCGGTACCAGTGAGGGTGAGACCACCATTTGAGGTGGCGGAGGAGACATAGTTCCCCGTCGTATCTGTCCCAAGGGCGACCGCATTACCACTAATCGTGAGCGTTCCCGAATTATTGATCGTAGCATCACCAGACATCGTAGCAAAGACGGGAGCACTCGAGGAAACACCCAGGAGAAGCTGGCCATTGGTACCAGCGCTCGTCGCCTGCACCGCACCCGTGCCATTACCGTAGAGGACACCATTCGGGGTGAGAGTGGTGGCACCCGTACCGCCATAGGCGACCGTGAGCGTGGAGGCATTCCACGTAGCACTAGTAAAGGTCTGACCACCATCAATCGTAGCTACTGTGCCCGAAACATTCGGAAACGTATACGTCTTGTCAGCACTGGAGAGGTCAGCGACGTCAAAGATACCGAAGTAGGTCGCTCCAGATGATTCGAGAATCTTGAGTTCTGAGGAAGCATTGTTGAGTGAGATATCAAACGCACCGGTTTGGTTCCAGTCAGCGGAGAGCGCGCCAAGAGAGAGAGTGAGAGCAGCTCCTTCACTGCCACCATTGCCTCCTGAGATACCAGAACCATTGGT
>CAZGHY010000038.1:0-7893 GCA_964526015.1 uncultured Gammaproteobacteria bacterium | reverse complement strand
CTGCTCAAGCTGCAGGTGAGTTTTTAACTGATTTTGATGTTACATACCGAGCAAATGATACTGGGATTACAGAAGTACAAAACAAAATAACACTTACAAACGTTTTTAGTAATTTATATGCAACTTCTTATTCAATAATTTTAGATAGTATTAATCCTCAAAATATTAAAGCTTTTGATGCTAATGGACCCTTAACTATAAATAAAACTGTAACAGACAAAACAACATCAATTGAGGTTAGGTTTGACGATACTGTAGTAGGAAAAGATAAATCTCGTACTTTTTGGATTAGTTTTGAAGAGTCATCTTTTGCAATTCGTACAGGAGAGGTGTGGGAAGTATCTATACCCAGACTTTCTGAGAAAGCAGAATTCACAAGCTATTATATAAATCTTGAAGTACCAGAAAGTTTTGGACAGGAAGCATATATCTCGCCACAGCCAAAGACTAAATCCGTTGAAAATGGATTTTATCGTTTTAAATTCAATAAAGATGATGTTAGTAAAACTGGAATAACTGCAGGTTTCGGACAATTTCAAGTTTTTAACTTTACTTTAAATTATCACTTAGAAAATCCACTGTCTCGTGAATCACAAACAGAGATAACTCTTCCTCCTGATACCGCATTTCAAAAGGTGCACTATGCAAATTTAAACCCAAGACCACAATCTATGGAGATTGATAGTGATGGTAATTGGATTGCTAAATATAGTTTAAAGGCAAGGGAACGCGTTGACGTTGTGGCAAACGGTTATGTTCAGATTTTTGCTAGCCTTAGGCCTTTTCCAAAACCAACACAAGAGTCATTAAACGAGAGTTTAACGGAGCAAGAATTTTGGGAAACTTCTACTCCAGAAATTGCAAGTCTTGCAAAGGAGCTTAAAACGCCAAAAGAAATATATAACTTTGTTTCTACAAAACTTAATTATGATTATAGCAGGGTAAAGCCAAACGTTGAAAGATTGGGTGCAATTAAAACTCTTCAATCGCCAGAGAGTGCAATTTGTATGGAATTTACTGATTTGTTCATTGCAATAGCACGTAGTGCAGGCATACCAGCACGCGAAGTAAACGGTTTTGCATACACTGAAAATCCAGAAATACAGCCGTTGTCATTAGTTAATGATGTTTTGCATGCATGGCCAGAATATTACGATAAAAACTTAGGTGCATGGATTCCAGTTGATCCTACATGGGGATCAACGACTGGTGGTGTTGATTATTTTTCTAAATTAGATCTTAGGCATTTTGCATTTGTGATGCATGGAAAAAGTTCTACAAAACCATATCCTGCAGGATCGTATAAGTTAGGAACTAACCCCCAAAAGGATGTTTTCGTATCATTTGGGAGCTTGCCTGTTGAACGATACTCAAAACTTTCAATTGACGCATATCTTGAAGGCTGGATTCCTTTAGTTTCAAACAAGCTTGATGTGGTTATTACAAATCCTGGTCCAAGTGCAATGTATAACATTAAACCGCGAGTGTTCTTTGATGAACAAGAAGTAAATACTAACGGTGCAGTAGATATTTTGTTACCATTTCAATCCTACAAAACATATGTTGATATCCCGTTTTCATTCTTAGCTACGAAAACACCTGATAAGGTAAAAGTGGTTGTGGCTACTGAAGAAGTTTTGGTGTCAACAAATAAAACTCAAGTAGTTCTATATAACCTTTTGTTTATCTTTGTTGTGGCTATTTTGTTAATTTTAACAGTAATGATTAGGTTAAAGAAGTTCTCATTTGTTAAAATACCTAATATATGGAAAAAAATACCACAAATCTTCCAATCAAGATTACAAAAGAAAACTTCTTAAATCTACCTGAAGTTGCTGGTGTTTATACTTTTTGGAAGAACAAAACACCAATCTACATTGGCAAATCAGTTAATTTAAAGTCTAGGCTTAATAGTTATCTTGCAATTACTTTGGGAATTAAAACTGCCAAAATGGTTTCTGAAGCTGATGAAGTAAGTTTCGTTGAGGTAAATTCAGATCTTGAATCACTTCTTTTGGAATCATTTTTAATTAAAAAGTACAAGCCAAAATACAATATTGTTCTAAAAGATGACAAACATGCAATATATATAGTCATAACAAAAGAAGAGTTTCCTAGAATTTTATCTGTACGTAAAATTGATTCAAAAATATATGCCAAAGGTTCAATATTTGGCCCATTTCCAAACAGTACCAATGTAAAAACAATTCTAAAAATGATTAGAAAGATATTTCCATATTCTGATCATAAGGCTGTTACCAGTAAGATTGGAAATAAACCATGTTTATATAGCCACTTAGGACTATGTAATCCTTGTCCAAACGAAATAGTACAGAGTAATCAGTACGCAGTACTTAGAAAGAAATATTTAAATAATATCCGAAATATTAAATTGGTTTTATCTCGTAAATTCAATATGGTTAGAAAAGGCTTGGAATCAGAAATGAACAACTTTTCTAAGCTCCAAAAATTCGAAGAGGCAAAACTGGTCCGCGACCGTATTAAGATTTTAGATTATATAACACAAGAAAAAACAGATATTGCAATGTTTGTAGAAAATCCAAACTTATCAGAAGAAATCAGAGAACAAGAAATCAATAGTCTCAAAATACTTTTAAATACAAAGTTTAGTATCCAGAGTTTAAACAGAATTGAATGTTTTGATATAGCACATTTGCAAGGCGTATCCGCAACAGCGTCAATGGTAGTTTTATTAGATGGTGAAAAGGAAAATAGTGAATATAAACATTTCAGAATTAGGCAAAAGAATGGGCAAAGTGACTACGATAGTATGCGAGAAATTGTTGGACGTAGAGTTAAACATATAGAAAGCTGGGGTAAGCCTGATTTGATTATTGTTGATGGGGGACTCGGACAGGTGAAAGTCTTCCACGAGACGTGTAAAAAACTCAATATAAAAGTTGTTGGAATTGCGAAGCACCCAGATAGATTAGTTTTTCCAGACGGTACTAAATTTAGATTAAAAGGTCCGTCTTTGCATTTAGTCTCAAGGGCTCGTGATGAAGCACATAGATTTGCTAGGCGGTTACACCATAAACTTATTTCAAAAAAGCTCTTGTCTTGACAGCCATTGATTAATGTTTAATACTTAACTAATGAAACGAATTTTAAGACATTTTGTTATTGATACAGTGTCACTATTTTTAGTTTCCTCATTCAGTACTGGATTAGTGTTTAAAAACGGAATCGAAACAATTCTTTTAACCGGACTTGGATTAACATTGGTTTCATTAATAGCAAAGCCTGTAATCAATATTTTACTTTTACCTGTAAATTTAATAACTTTTGGATTATTTAGGTGGGTAGCATCAGTTGCAGTTCTTTATATTGTAACACTGGTAGTTCCAGGATTTTCTGTTTCAGGTTTCAACTTTGCAGGTTATAGTAGTTTATGGATAGATTTGCCGTCATTAGTACTAGGCGGAGCAATGGCTTACATCGCTTTCTCTTTTCTCCAATCTTTAATATCATCATTTATTTACTGGCTAATAAAGTGATTTTAACATTAAAAATGATATAATAAGTTGATGTATCAAATCGTACAAACTATACAGTTAATTAGTGCAATCTCATTGATAATATTTGTTTTGTTACAAGTCAGAGGCACTGGCTTCTCACGAAGTGCAAATTCATCTTCATTTACAAGAAGGGGAGTAGAGAAATTAGTGTTTAGGTTAACATTTGTTTCAGTATTTTTGTTTTTAACAATGTCTATTGTCTTATTGTTCTATTAATCAACATTTGTAAAATGACACTTAGATATTTATTCAGACTATTTCAAGCATTTATTAAAAGATTTAAGGCGGTAATTTTGTTAGGCGTGTTTATTGGTGTGTTATTCTTTTTGATTATTAGTTATTTGTTACCGAGTATTGATTCTACAGTTATTAAAATAGGTATCGTTGGTAGATATTCGACTGACAATATACCTGATGATATTTCGAGTAAAATATCACTAGGCTTAACTTCTGTAGACGCGAATGGAAACGTTAATCCCTCTCTTTCAAAATCTTGGGAATCACCAGATGGAGGAAAAACATGGATATTTTATTTAGATGATCAAAAGACGTGGCAAGATGGTAAAAAAGTAACATCGAGAGATATAACTTATAAGTTTAGTGATGCTAGTTCTGAAATTATCGATGAATCTACAATAAAATTTGTACTAGATAGTCAATTTTCTGCATTTCCTGTTATCGTAGCAAGACCAATATATAAAAAAGGTTTAGTAGGATCGGGTGACTGGAAAGTTAAAAATGTAAATTTAGCAGGTGGTTATTTACAAAAGCTGATAATTACAGACAAAAAGAAAAATAAGATTGTATATAAATTTTATCCATCAGAAGAAAGATTAAAATTAGCTTTTAAACTAGGTGAAATTGATCAGATAATTAAAATTCAAGATACGGCAGAGTTTGATAACTGGAAAACAGTAAATATTGATAAAGATACTAGTTATAGTAATTTTGTTGGTATATTTTTTAATGTTGAAGATGAAAAATTATCAGACAAACAACTAAGGCAGTCTTTAAATTATGCTATAAGTAAGAACGATTTCGATGGTGTTCGCGCACTAGGTCCTATATCTCCATTTTCATGGGCATTTAACCCTCAGGTTAAGCAGTATAATTTAGACGTCAAAAAAACTGAAGACATTAAGGGGTCAGAAATTATTCTGTCGGTTTTACCAAATTTATTGACAACTGCTGATAAAATAAAGCGTGATTGGGAATCTGTTGGTATAAAAACCGAAATACAAGTTGTAACAGGCGTACCAGATAGTTTTCAGGCTTTTTTAGCGACTGTGGATATTCCTAAGGACCCAGATCAATATAGCTTGTGGCATTCTACACAATTAGCTACAAATATATCCAAAATTAAAAATCCAAGGATTGATAAGCTTTTAGAAGATGGTAGAAGAGAGTTGGATCAAGAAACTAGAAAAAAAATATATTTAGATTTTCAGCGTTTTTTAGTTGAAGAAGTACCCGCAATTTTTCTATATCATCCAAATATCTATACCATAACTCGAAAGTAATTAATTTAATAATTTCTTAAGATTCTCTAGACTATTGCTATCATATACAGAAACTTTAAGAGCTGATTTAAATTTAATATCTTTTTGATTCAAGTCGTATTTAGTTAAAACAATAATCTCTTTCTTTTTAAGCAATTTTGGATTGTATTTTTTTAATTCATTTCTGACTATGTCATAGTCAGCTTCGAAATTTACAGAAGTTGAGTCGATGCAATGAATAATTGTCTTGACTTTCTCTATATGTTTTAGAAAATTAACTCCTAACCCTTTACCATCTGAGGCTCCTTCTATTAAACCTGGTATGTCTGCAATTACCTTACCGTTTACGACGCCAAGATTCGGTGAAAGTGTTGTAAATGCATAATTTCCAACTTTAGCGTTGGAATTTGTTAACTCGTTTAATAAGCTACTTTTTCCAGCGTTTGGTAAACCGACCAAACCGTAATCTGCAATCAGTTTAAGGTTTAAAATTAAATCTACACTTTCACCGGCAAATCCTTTTTGCGCCTTAAGTGGAGTTGTGTTTCTCGCACTTCTAAATTCCCAATTTCCCTTACCTCCGTCTCCACCACTAAGGAATTTAATAGTCTCTCCGACTTTTTCAAGATACATTAAAACCTTGTTTGTATTACGATCAATCAATTCAGTTCCAACGGGAAGATTTATTGTCACATCTTTACCTTTTGCACCACTTTTTATATTATTCCCTCCCATTACGCCATTTTCAGCTGATATGAAATTTTTTTGACTAAACTGGTATAGAGTTGTTAAGTCACTTGTGACATTGATATACAAATCTCCACCTCTGCCACCATTACCACCATCTGGTCCACGTCCTGTTTTTTTAAAGGATACTCTACCATCTCCGCCTTTACCTGCTGAAAATGTAACCTCAACTTTATCTAATAACATATCAGTATTATACTATAGATAATGATAAGTGTTATTGTAACCTCAAAAGGAGAGATAGAAATTATTGACAAGTGTATTAAGGCTATTATTAAACAGCTTGATATATCTGATGAATTAATTATCGTTTCTCCAGATATACAGATGTTCGAACTTGTTAAAAAATACAAAAAAACTTTCAAAAATATTTTATGCCTAAGCGATAAACGGGAGGGAAAACCTTTAGCATTAATGTTAGGAATCAATAACGCAAAGGGAGATTATTTAGTAATGACAGATGGTGACACAGAAATTTCAAATAATTCAATTAAATATCTTAAAGAACATTTTAGTAACCTAAATGTAGGCGCCGTAACCGGACAACCAATTAGTATAAATTCAAAGAATAATATATTTGGATTGTGGTCACATTCGTTAACCAATACAGCTCATGAAATTCGACTCATGAGAAATAAAAAGAATGATTTTATAGAATGTTCTGGATACTTATACATGATAAGAAAAGGTCTAGTTACGTCAATAAATAAGAATGCTCTAGCTGACGATTCTGCGATTAGCCAACAAATTGCATCAAAAGGTTACTTAATTAAATATGAACCTAAGGCTAAAGTTTTAGTAAAGTATCCCGATAATTTTAAAGATTGGATAAATCAAAAAGTAAGATCAACCGGCGGTTATGTTCAGGATTATGCAAGTAAAAGCAAGTTTAAAATGAGAAATTTTTGGATTGAATTATTTGGTTTCTGGAAAGTTTTAAAGTATGCAAAAAGCATAAAGGAATTATGTTGGCTTTGTTTATTGTTAGTTGTAAGATTGTATGTTTGGATATTAATTTTATTAAAAATAAAAATCCAAAAACAGTCACTTCAAAAACTGTGGAATCCAATTAAATCTACTAAATAAAATATAATTTATAGACGCTTATGCATTCAGTTGAATTTTGGGTTCCCTAGTAGACGATTGTCGCGCTAACTATGAACCTAAGTATTCTGGCAAATCGATTATACTAATAAAGTTAGCTCAAAGATATGAGTACTCATTTATATAGAAGTAAACTGGGTGTAATATAAATTATGGATTTTGACAAACTAGTTAAGAATTACTTTGATAATTCTGAGATATCTGTAGATACTAAATACTATGGATCAATTGAAACAAAAACTAACGATAAATACTCTGACATTGATATTGAAGTAACTCCTACCAACACAAAGGAGTTTTATTTAAACTTCTTGAAACATTTAGAATCAATAAACAATTATTATGTAGTTTTTCCTATTGTAGTAAATGAAAATCCACAAGTGTTTACAATAGTCTGGAAAAATCAGTCTTTATACAAAAAATTAGATTTACGAATTAATGCAGTGCTAGATTTGGAATTAGTTAAGAATTCCTACGACTTTAATGAAAATTTAAGACCTTTTTATGATTTATACATAGGAGCATTGAGATTTATAAAATATAGAAAAAGAAAGGAATTAATAGCATCTATGAAATTTTATAGATCAGCTCATGAATATTTGATGAGGATCGATCCGAAACCTAACTTATTACATAAATATTTTTTCCTAAAAGGAAAACAGTATATCGATACCTATTTTATTGAAATTCTTAAAAAGTATTTAAAAATATCAATTTCATCTAAATTAATTAAAAAGGGGTCAATTCACAACGAATTTGCTAGAGATGTGATAAAATTCGCTCAAAATGAGCTTCTCTGAAAGAGATATCAATACAATTCATTCTAATACAACTTTTGTAAACGGAAGAAAGTATTTTGGCCAATTTGATAGTAAGGTTACTTCAAGGCCTACCACTGAAAGAGTCTTGGGAAATCAGGATTTGAAAACTGAAGCTACTATATTTATACCTGTCATGGAGAGAGCAGAAAAATTTGACTTGTTTTTAGATTCGTTAAAACGATC
>CAZGHY010000037.1:0-8069 GCA_964526015.1 uncultured Gammaproteobacteria bacterium | reverse complement strand
GTGCTTGTTTTAAATTATCAATTATTGGAAGTATTTTAGTCATAAAGGACATTGAAGCTAGTTTAAACATAGTACCTCTTTCTTCATCGGTCCTCTTCTGTAAGTTTGCATAATCTGCCATTGCCCTAGCCAACTGATTCTTTATGGCATCAAACTCTTCATTTGTATTAGTAGTTATTTGTTTCTTGTTGTTTTTTGTTGGCTTCATAATTTTTAATTTCAAGCTTTGCTTTGGACTTTTAGTCTCAAGCTATGCTTATTGCATTACCTCCTCCAGCATACTTCTATAATATCTTATTGTTGGCACTAAACTTGAGTAAGACTGTCTTACGGGTCCTATGACTCCTAGTGCTCCATTTTTACCTTTAACTTTAAAGTGGGCTGCTACTATTCCTATTGGTAGATGTCTGAAGCCCATATCTTCAGTAAACAACACATCAAACGGTGTTTCAATTGGGAATCTATTGAAAAATAAATCAATTAGTTGTTCGTCTTCATCCATAAAACCAAACAATGAAGAGCAAAAACCTATATTAGCAAATTCTGGAAAACCAAATATATTTGCATGACCAGCCTGCCAAACACTTCCATCCTGAGTTGCAGTAATCGCCATACCTCCCGTTCTACCAGCAAGAGAATGAGTAAACTCATTTATGAATCTATTAAAGTCAGTTCTCTCATCCCAAACTTCTTCTTTTGCCCTCACTTCTTCAGCCAAACTCATTTGTTTCTCTTCCATTAACTGATCAACATAAAACTTCATTGCACCTGATGTGGGAATCCTACCGGCTGAAGTGTGTGGTTGTTTTAAGAAACCTAAACGAGTCAAATTTGCCATCTCATTTCTGATTGTTGCAGGTGATACACCAAGATTATATTTCTTCTCAAGAGGACCGGAACCGACTGGTTCTGCAGTTTCTATATATTCATCAATCAATGCTTTTAATATTTGAGTTTGTCTTGATGTTAAGGCATTCATAATTAAAAATTAATAATAGGAAAACTTACATGTATGATAAAAATTTAAATTTATCATTAGCACTTTTATATCACGAGTGCTAATACCTGTCAAGTGGTTAATTCACTATTGCTATCTGTAGTTGGTATTTTTTGACTATAAAACATTCTACGTACCAGATTCATAAAAACATTAAGTTCGTTAGATTTTAATAATTTTAATAAAAGTAAATATGTTGTAACACCAACTATTCCAACAATTGAAGTTAAAATCAACAAATTAAGCGCATATCGTGTGTCTAAAACAAAATTTTCAAACGGAAGATCAATATTACTAACAAATGATATTTTTTTAATCCAAACGGACTTATCAAAAAATTTGAGCATAAAAAACATAACAGTACCCGCTATTGAAGCTGAAAAAAACATCTTTAGAACAGGTAAATATATTTTTTTCTCTGCGCCTCCATTAATCTTTTTAGAAATAAGAGTAAATAATGCAACAGATTGAATAATATTCGAAGCAGAAAATGCCGCAGCCAAACTCCAAACAGGCATCTTATATAAAACTACCAGCACGTAGTCAGCAATAATATTCAAAAGCAAAGTAACAACTGAAATTTTTACTGGAGTTTTCGTATCACTTAATGCGTAAAAGGATCTTGCAAGTATCGAGTTAATTGATTGGGAAAAAATTCCAAATGCAAAACTTGACACCACAAGTGACGTTTCTATTGTTGCCTCCCAAGAAAATATATCTGTGCCAAAGATAAGTCTTACCACAGGAATTCGAGCAACTATTAAAAATGCAACTATTGGAGCCATAAGAAAAATAACTTGGTTTAAAGTTTCAAACAAAGTCTGTTTAAATCTAGGTAAATCGTCAGACTGTCTGGCGAGTGTCGGTAAAGCTGCTTTTGCAATTGATGTACCAAACAAACCAACAGGAAGTAGCTGAATCGTATTTCCAAATGTAAAATATGTATAAGCTGGCACTGAAATTAAACTTGCAAGTGTAAGTTCGACGAATTTAGCCACCTGTAAAAAAGAAACTTCTACTATTCTAGGCAATGAAAGTTTAGCAATCTTCTTAACCTCAGGGGTTATTTTTAAACTTTTACTAAATCTAAAACCTAATTTTATAGCCAGAGGTAATTGAACCAAAAGATGGGATGCTGAACCTATAACCACACCAACAACAGGTGCAATTATGCCTAAATTTTCCGAAAGAAAAACTGTGGCCAAAATTATTCCGACATTATAAAAAAGAGGTGCTAACGCTGGCACGAAAAATCGTTTTGAACTTTCAAGCACAGCAGTAAGAACATACGAGATTACAAAAAAACCTTGTGCTGCGAATAATATTCTTGCCAAACTAACAATTTGAATTTGATCAGAAACTCCAAAACCGGGTGTTATCAATTTATAAAGCGGTTGTGCAAATACGATAATTATCGTCGCTAGAATTATAAAAAAAAGTCCTCCCCAGTTTGCCACAAGACCAGCAATCTCCCAAGCTTTATTGTGACCGTCTTTTTTGAAATCATTTAATGTTTTTGCAAAAACAGGTATAAAAGCTGAAGCGAAAGTACCAAAGACCAAAACTTCAAAAATCGTATCAGGAAGCCTAAAAGCAGCAAAAAAGAGACTTAAGTCCTCAGCCACAAAATAATGAGCCAAAACCCTTTGTCTAACTAATCCTAAAATTCTTGATGCAACTATCATAATCATGATTGTGCTTGCAGCAGACAATACCGAGTGTTGTTGATCGTGAATTAGAGATTTAATTTTATTCTGAATTTGTTTCATATTGTCAATTTGAGTTTTTTTGATTATACTACCCTCATGCCAGTAACAAAAACAGCCAAAAGAGCACTTAGAGGATCAAGAAGAAAAGAAATCGTTAATAAAATAATGGTTTCTAAACTTGAAATTGCCATAAAATCTGCAAAAAAAAGTAAAAACGAAAAAGATATTAAAAAAGCTATATCTTTAGCTGACAGATCCGCAAAAATAAGCACTATTCACAGAAATAAAGCATCCAGAATAAAATCTCAACTATCAAAGCTTATAACACTTTCAAAACCTTCTAAATAATGCTACATTGGGTATATGCCCATTAGCAAAAATAAACTAATAAATTTAATACCACAGGACGACTTTCAATCAAGTACATTTGGAAGAATTGTTAAGTGGGCACTTTCTACATTTAGAGCTATGGTAATTATTACAGAGTTAATAGTAATGTCTGCTTTTTTATCTCGATTTTGGCTTGACTCACGGAATTCAGACTTAAACGATGAAATAAACATTAGCAAAACTCAAATTGTTGCTTACAAACCAATCGAAGATGAAATGAGATCTATCCAAAAAAGGCTCGATATCGCAAAATCAATTTACAATGAAAACAAACATAGTTCCACGCTCAAAGAGGTTTCCAATCAAATTCCAAATGATGTAAATCTTAAATCCATTACAGTAATAAATAACGAAATAACTATTAAGGCAATTTCTTTTTCGGAAAAGTCGGTTGCTCAATTTTTTGCAAATTTAGAAAGTTCCAAAAATTTTAGAAACGTAAACCTCACACAGGTATCATCAAGCATGAATAACAACTCGTTAACACAATTTACTATTGAGGCAAAACAAGAAGACAGAAAGGTAACAAACTAAAATGGGTAATAGTTGGAAAAAAGATTATCTACGATATAAAGATTTCTTCTTAAATGTTTTAGTTTTATATAACACCAAACCTAATATAAAGATATACCTTGAGCTTATTCTCTCTATTGTAACAATAATAATATTTTCTTTTTTTGCTATACGACCGACAGTTATTACAATAATTGCATTAAATAAGGAGATTAAAACAAAAGAAGAAATCTCTCAAAAATTGAAGAGTAAAGTTAAAAATCTTCAAGCAATCGGGACTTTGTTACAACAAAAATCAGCCGATGTTATGGTAATCAAAGAAGCTGTTCCAGAAAACAGTTCTCCCGACAAACTTGTTAACCAGCTAGAAAACATTTCAAAAAACAATTCACTAAACATAACAAATTTCTCAATTTCAGATACAGTAATTTATGGTATTCCTCCAAAATCTAAAAAAACTAGAGAATACAAAAGCCTATCAGAAGAAGCTAACGAGCTAGCTTTTATTTTTTCTGCTACAGGTAGTTATCAAAACATATATAATTTTTTAGCACAAATAGAAGACATGAGACGACCGATTAAAATCGATACAATGACAATAAGCTCTGGATCAAACGAAGAGGACGAATTTATAGTTATCACTATAGCAGGACGATTGCCTTTTTTATTAAAAAGTAATGTTGTAGAAATTAAATAGATGAAAAAAGAAAAATTACCAAGTTTAGTGATTATACTTATATTAACAGCCATAACCACCCTATTTTGGATTTCGTTTAATATATATCAGGTTTTTTCAACAGATGAAAACCCAATTGTTCCAGATGAGATAATTCAAAAAATATCGCCAGAACTAGATACGAAAACAATTGAAATAATCAAAACAAAGAATAACATTTAAATAAGCCATGAATAATAAAATAAAATTACCTACGATTTTAGGTGTTTTAATACTTGTCAGCGGAATAATTGCTGGAGTTTGGTTAATAAATTCAAGACAGGAGTTCAAACTTAGTGCAAATATCGAAGCTCTTCCAAAAAACGTTAGAGTTTCAAACATTACTGATAATAGTGTAACAGTTACTTGGACGACAGATATCGAAAGTAATGGTTTCGTAAAATGGGGAACTGATAATAATTCATTATCTAAAGTTTCACTAGAAGATTCACCAACTAAAAGCTATGTGCACTCATCAAATATACTTGGAATTAACTCTGGATCGACTATATATTTTAAGATAAATTCAAACAGTACAGACTACGATAATGGTGGGTTACCATGGCAAACCAAATCATTATCCACCAAACAATCAGCAGACACGTCAAATATTGCCTCCGGTACAGTTCTCTTACAAGACGGAAAATCACCTGCCTTAGCAATTGTTTACTTATCTATAAACGGTGTTATTCTTTCTGGTACTACATCAAGCGAAGGAAATTATGTTATTCCTGTATCTAATTACATTCAAAATATTGCAGACACAACAGCCATCGAATTAACTGTAAATTCAGGAATAACAGGGACATCACAAGCTGTGATATACCCTAAGGCACTCAAAGCAATACCAACAATCATTATTGGTAAGACATATGATTTCAGATCGATTGAAATAAATGAAAATGAACAACAACCAAAAAGTTCTTTGTCCGTTCCTGAATCAATCGAGATTTCGTCCAGATTTGAAGTGCAAAAAAACGAAACCAAATCAGACCCTAAGGTTGTTACACTAGAGTCAATAGATAACGGGGAAATCATAGATACAAACAACCCAAGTTTTTTCGGTTCAGGCCCTAAAAACTACGAAATTCAAGTTTCAGTTGAGTCAGAGCTTCAAGAAACAGCTATACAAATTGATTCCAAAGGAAAATGGAGTTGGAGTCCACCCAAGGATCTTGAAGAAGGAGAACATAAAATTACACTTAAATGGAAGGACACAAATGGGATATTAAGAACGATTACGAAAAATTTTATAGTATCAGCTTCTGAAGGCCCAGCCTTTGAATCTACACCGTCTGCAATTTTAAAAACAGAAGCTCCAAGTGCAACACCAACTTCCCAACCAACACTTAAACCTACTTCATTAGCAACAATCACTCCAGTTGCAAGCATGAAACCGACACCCGAGACAGGCGAATTCTTACCCACACTAGGCCTATTTATGATGGGAATCGGAATTCTTTTATCAAGCTATTTTATTTGGAAAAAATCAGATGTCTACTAAAGATTACACAATATTTGTGCTAATTATTGTTAGTAGCATGCTGGCTTCATTTTATTCAGGTTTTTTTTGGAAAAACCTAATAAACAAGAATCCTAAAAATAATTTAGAATCTAGAACATCTAGTAATTTATTTAAACCAACTTTTATAGATGAGGCTTTATTGATTGCAAAAGACAACCCGCACATAACACTAAAAATTACAGCATTTAGAAAGTATAAATCAATAAACACATATAGCTACATATTAAAGGCCCATTATTTCGATGGTAATAAATGGCAAAGGGAAATAGCCACAGGAGAATATCAGGACATATACAATATTCCTAGCTCTAGTTTCTTGCCAAAATGGGAAATAAATTATGATCCGAGCTACATGCTACGTCAGAGTGCTTTTGGAGAAACAAAGTTTGCAGATACAATAATTAAATTTAATCTACCAAGCTTAAACAATGAAATGCCAGTTAGATCTTCTCCAAAGTACACAAAATTCATGTCAGAAGGAGAGGGGGAATTGGTAATAAATGAAAAAGTATACCCAAGTAAGGTTTTGTATAGCAGGGTATATTCATTTGATTCGCCTGAAAGTCTAATTTATACCGATGACCCATCAGGTATAGAAACAGAGTGGCTTGCCTTCTGGGAAGATAATGGAAATTTCTACAGCATAGACGAAACAATAATCGACAATAAGATAACTAAAAATAGCTACAAAGCACACTCTATGGCAATAGAAAAAGATAAGGATGATAAAATTCAATTTTCATTCGATATGGATCTTAAAAAAGATTATTCAAAAAACTACAGTGTCAATATTAAAGAAAATATAAATAAATTTTTAGACATTAAAAAAATAAACAATATTGTAAATGACGTTGATGAATCGACTAAATGGTATGTGGGTCAAGTAGTTGCAAGAAATCGATCCGGTTTCGGATTCTTCGAACAAATCTCTCAATAAATCGGCCTTGCAGGGTTCTCTATCCTTAAGATAAAAGCTATTACAATAGCTAGAATAATTAGTGCAAAGACACCTAACAATATTCCATTCTTTGCAGGCTTATTTTTAACCTTAAAATACAAGCCAAAGATACTCGTAACTGGAATAGATATTGCACCGATTATTAAAGCTACAATTTTAACCACCGGTATTAAAATTGTAGGAATAACTACTATTATTGCCTTTGCTGGTGTCGGCGATAAAATTAATAGGAAAAAAGATAAAATCAACGAGTATAAAATTATCATATAATAAATTATATGGAAAAAGAGGGGGCAATGAAAGCTTTGGGAACGACTAATCTTTTAAACACTTTACTTACTTTTATTAAATGGACTATTAGACCTCAAGAAGCGGTTAATAAAGCGAAGAATATTATTGATAATAATGATATTAGAATAGCACAGTACGCAGTTGGCTACATTAACGAGTTTTTCTCTAAATATTTAGCTTTTGGTTTAAGTAACAAAAAGGTTCTTGAACTTAATCAAAAAATAGATAAGAAGGAATTTACAAAAAATGAGATTTTAATTGCATTAGTTGAATTAAGGCGACTAAGACAAGTTTTAAATAAAAAACTAAAACCTAAAGATCAGATCGTTAAAACTGCACGCAGTTTTGGGGTATCAAAAGGAATAGCTATTGGTAAAATTATAAATATTAAATCAACTAAGCAAAAAATACCAAAAAATTCAATTGGGGTATTTAAAACATCAGGTCCAAAATATACAAATTTATTTAAAAAATGTATAGGTATAATTTTTTTAAATGGTAGCATTACCTCTCATGGAGCAATTTTATCAAGAGAGTTTGATATACCTGCAATAATCTCGCCAACTTTTCGCTTAAGAGACGGTGCAACTGTCAAAATTAATGGTTTAGCCGGTAGTATTGAAGTAGTTGACATATAGTTCTAATGTATACATAATGAATATATTAGCTATTTATCATGAAAAATAACGATTCATCAAATCTACAATCAAACCCGCCTTTAGTGATAGAGGATGTTACACCTCCTATGATGCAAAGTGAAACCAAGCCAGATGTTTTATCTACAAACCCAGCAGTTTCAGAATCCACAAGTTCTTCATCTCCAGTAAACGATGTAGTAATGCAAAATAACGTAATGCCAGCAATAGTCACAAGCAGTCCAAAAAAGAAATTTGGTGGAGGAAAAGTAATTGCCACAATTTTAGGACTATTTTTATTAGTAGGAGGAGTAGGGGCGGGAGTATATTTAACAA
>CAZGHY010000036.1:0-8277 GCA_964526015.1 uncultured Gammaproteobacteria bacterium | reverse complement strand
TTTCAAAAAGAAGTCTTTCTGTAGTTGTTGTTTTACCTGCATCAATGTGGGCAATGATTCCAAGGTTTCTAATTTTGTCCAACGAAACATTACGGTCTTTGGTAGCCGTCATAACCATTGCGGACTTTTTTGCTTTTTCCTCTGCCATATTAAATTAGTGACTAGGGACTAGGGTTTAGGGACTAGAACTTACAAGTGTGATTGTAACAGAGGTTAGAGATCAGTTCAATGGATATTTTATTTACCACTTGAAGTGACTGAATGCCTTGTTGGCTTCTGCTTGACGTTCCATTTCTTGTCTTTTTCGAATAGCCCCACCTTCACTTTTTGAAGCATCAAGAAGTTCTTGAGCTATCTTTTCTCCATATGTGTGAAATTCTGAGTTAGACCTTGCTCTAGCAGCATTAACCAACCACCTTATTGCCAAAGACTCTTTCCTTTCTCCTCTAACCTGCATTGGAACTTGATAGGCTGCACCACCAACTCTTTTCGCCCTAACTTCCATTTCTGGCTTAATGTTTTCAATTGCTTGTTCGAAAACTTTTGTTGGTTCATCTTTTGTCTTTTCTGCAATTATTTCAAGAGCTCTATAAACTTCTCTCTGAGCAACTGACTTTTTACCATCATACATACTCCTGTTTATGAGTTTAGCAATCAAGCGACTTCCATAAATAGGATCTACTTCAACTAATCTTTTCCTTGCTGGTCCTTTTCTTGGCATTATTTCTTTCCTCCTGTCTGTTGATCTTTCTTCACTCCGTATCTTGATCTTGATGTCTTTCTACCACTAACACCTGTTGTGTCAAGCTTACCTCTTATAATTGTATATTTTACACCTGCTAAATCTTTTACTTTTCCACCTCTAACCAAAACCACTGAATGTTCTGCCAATTCATGTCCTTCACCAGGAATGTATGCTGTGACTTCTTGTTTATTTGAAAGTCTAACTCTTGCAACCTTTCTCAATGCAGAATTTGGCTTTCTTGGTGTTTGTGTCCTAACTGTTAAAACAACTCCACGTTTAAAAGGAGATGCATTATCGCCAAACTCCCTATCTTTGGAATTAAACCATCTTTTTAAGGAAGTTGTTTTGGACTTCTTATTATTTGATTTACGACCCTGTCTTACTAATTGATTGGATGTTGGCATATTATTTTTCTAATAAAGCTTTTTCTGGTGTAACTGGAATAAGTCGTCCGATTATAACATTTTCTTTAAGTCCTAATAATTTATCTTCTCTTGCCATCAATGAGCTTTCAGTCAAAACATCAGTTGTTTGCTCAAATGAAGCAGCTGACAACCAACTTTCGGTGTATAACGATCTACGTGTGATTCCAAGTAAGGTTTGAGATGCTGTCGCTGGTTCACCACCTGCAACCAATGTTTTTTCGTTTTCACTCTCAAATGTTGCTCTACTTGCCAATTCACCCGGCAAGAAAGATGTATCGCCCGAAGAAACAACTCTTATCTCATCACTCATTTTTCTTGCTATAACTTCGAAATGTTTATCGTTAATTCCAATTCCTTGTGATTCATAAACTTTTTGCAATTCAGATACTAAATACTCTTGTGCAGACCTTAATCCTTTGATCGCCAAGACTTCTTTAATATCAAGCGATCCTGAAGCCAATGCAGTACCAGCTTCAATTACCTCGCCATCTTTAACAGTCAAATCTAAAGTTTTAGCAATCATATATTCTCTTTCTTCTTTAATTTTTCCAGTTCCAGTAACAACTACTCTGTAACCATCTTCAGTTTCAGAAACAGTACATTTTCCAGATATTTCAGACATTGTTGAAACAACTTTTGGTGTCCTAGCTTCAACTAATTCTTCAACCCTTGGTAAACCTTGTGTAACGTCTACACCAACAGCACCAGCTGCATGTTTTGTACGTAGTGTCAACTGGGTTCCAGGCTCACCTACAGATTGAGCTGCAATGATACCAACAGGAGAACCTACTTCAACATCTTTTTTAGTAGAAAGATCCCAACCGTAACATTTAACACACAATCCATGTCTTGCTCCACATGACAATGGAGACCTTAACACTACTTCTTGAACATCAGACGAATCTATTTTAGAAGATAGTTCTTCATTTATTACATCTCCTGCAACAGCTAAGACTTTCCCTTTACCATCTTTTACATCTTCTAGTAAATATCTACCAACAATTCTGATTGCAAAAACAGCAGGCCTATCCGACCTTCTAATGGTTATACCTTCTTTTGTATCACAGTCAACCGCTCTAATAATTAGATCGTGTGATACATCCACAAGCCTTCTTGTTAAATAACCTGCATCAGCTGTCTTAATAGCAGTATCTGTTAGTCCTTTCCTTGAACCTCTTGAGGAGGTAACGTATTCAAACACTGAAAGTCCTTCTCTAAAATTTGATTTAATTGGAAGTTCTACTATTTTACCAAGTGGATCAACGACCAAGCCTCTCATTGCGGATAACTGTTTTACTTGGTCACGAGATGCACGTCCTACTTTTGCATCAATTACGACTCTGATTGGATTTGTTGGTTCCATTAAAGCCCAAGTCTTATCAGCAATATCCTCAGAAGTTTCAAGCCAAACAACTTGTTTCATTCTCTTCTTTTCTTCAGAAGTGATTAAGCCTAGATTATAATTATTATCAATATCTGATATTTTATCTTCAGCCTCATGAATCAATTTTGCCTTATTTGGTAACAAAACAGCATCAAAAACTCCGAATGAAATACCAGACACAGTACCGGCCCAGAAACCAATATTTTTCACCGCATCAATCATCTCAACTACGGTTGAAGCTTCACATTTTGCATAAGCTACACTAAACAACTTCTTGATTACAGAAGATGTGCATGATTCATTTACGTAATCAAAAACAGAAGGCAAAATCTCATTAAAATAAACCCTACCAACTGAAGTTTCGATTATTTGGCCATCAACTCTGACTTTAATTGGTTGTCTTAATTCAATCATCTCATTTTGATGAGCTAAAATTGCTTCGTTTTTATCTGAAAAAATAGTTTTACCTAGCTCTAATTTAGTATCAAAAGAGGTCAAATAGTAAACACCTAAAGCCATCTCCTTACTTGCAGGAGTAGATACGGGAGAACCATCAGATGGCCTTAACAAATTCTGCTCTGGTAACATTAAAGTTTTTGCTTCTTTAATTGCCATCACTGAAAGAGGAACGTGTACTGCCATTTGATCTCCATCAAAGTCTGCATTAAATCCTGAACAAACTGCTGGATGTAATCTTATAGCACTCCCTTCAATCAATATTGGGTAAAATGCTTGCATACCCAATTTATGAAGGGTCGGAGCACGATTCAAGATCACTGGATGATCCTTGGTAATTTCTTCCAGAATATCAAATACTTCCGGAGGTCTTCTATCAAGCATATTCTTTGCACTTTTAACGTTAGGGGCAATACCTCTCGAAATCATTTCGCGAAGAACAAAAGGTTTAAACATTTCAAGTGCCATTTCCTTAGGTAAACCACACTGATTAAGTTTCAAATCAGGTCCAACAATGATTACACTTCTACCTGAATAGTCTACTCTTTTACCAAGAAGGTTTTGTCTAAACCTTCCTTGTTTACCTTTAAGTAAGTCTGAAAGAGATCTCAATGTTTGTCTTCCCCTTGCTCTTCTAGTAGCTTTTCTTTGAGATGAATCAAATAGAGCATCCATAGATTCTTGAAGCATTCTCTTTTCATTTCTTAATATTATTTCAGGTGCTCCTAAACCTATTAAATGCTTTAACCTATTATTTCTATTTATAACTCTTCTGTATAAATCATTTAAATCAGATGTTGCAAATCTTCCACCTGATAACTGTACCATAGGTCTTAAATCTGGTGGTAAAACTGGTAAAACTTTCGTTATCATCCAAGTTGGATCAATTTTTGCCTTCCTCATACCATCAACAAGTTTCAATCTTTTTACTAACTTAATATATTTTGTACTTGTTGTTTTAGTTTCATCAACTTCCTTTCTCAGTTCCGCTGATAATTTATCAAGGTTAACATCACCAAGCACTGAAAGAACCGCCTCAGCACCCATTTTTGCTTCAAAGAAATCTGCAGCCCCAAAAGTATAAAGCTCATCATACTCTTCTTCCGAAAGAATACTTAGCGGTTTCAAACTTCTAACAAGTTCAATTAAATTTTCAAACAATCTTGAATTCCTAGAAAGGTTTGACTTTTCATCTTCAGTCAACGCTGTCTCTTTTTTCCTAGAATCTAACTCTAATTCTGAAAGAACCAACGACAATTGTTCTTTATCTTTAATTTTCCCTTCTATTTTTGCTTTTGCTTTTTCTGCCTCAATTGCTAGTAAATCTTTTTTCTCTTTAAAATTAGTAATTATTTCCTGTTCATTTGAAGCCATTGCTTCTTCTAATAATTTAATAGCAATTTTCTTTTTGTCTTCATCAACATTCAAAGCCATATATCTTGCAAAATAAATCACCTGTTCCATTGCGCGCGGAGCAACTCCTAAGATAGAAGATATTTTGCTTGGAGCTCCTTTGAAAAACCAGATATGAGCGACAGGGCATGCTAAATTAATATGTCCCATTCTCTCTCGTCTTACGCGAGACTGTGTAACCTCAACACCACATTTATCACAAATTACCCCTTTATATCTAATTCTCTTATATTTTCCACAATAACATTCCCAATCTTTTGTAGGACCAAATATTTTTTCATCAAACAAACCATCTTTTTCAGACTTTAATGTTCTATAGTTAATAGTTTCAGGTTTTGTCACTTCACCCCTACTCCACCTTCTTATATCTTCTGGTGAAGCAAGTTTAATCATTAAAGTACTAAAATCTTCAAGATTCTTCAATTCAAATAGTGTATCAAGAGTATTAGTTAACATTTATTACCTCCATATTTCCTTCAGGATTCACAAGTTCAGATGTAGCAACGTTTTCAGCACCTAAAACTTCTGCAAATTTTACACCTTCACGCGTATCAGTTTCTGGAGAATCCTTGGCTAGTATAACACCTTTTGGAATAATATTAAGCCCTAATGCGTTAAGCTCTCTAACTAAAACTTTAAAGGATTCTGGAATAGTAGATTCTGGAATTTCTGTTCCTTTGACAATTGCTTCAAATGCTTTTGCACGACCAACGATATCGTCTGACTTGATAGTCAACATTTCTTGCAAAATATGTTGTGCGCGATGTGCTTCAAGTGCCCAAACTTCCATTTCTCCAAGTCTTTGACCACCCATTTGAGCCTTACCACCTAACGGTTGTTGTGTAACTAATGAATATGGTCCAGTTGATCTTGCGTGAGTCTTATCTTCAACCATGTGGGTCAACTTAAGAATGTAAGCGACACCTACAACAGTATCTTCCTTGAACCTTTCGCCAGTCCTTCCATCAATAAGTCTCATTTTACCTGTTACAGGCAATTTAGCTTCAGTTAATTCATTTACTAAATCCGCTTCAGTTACATGGTCAAATACAGGAAAGGCTCCTTTTTCCCCTTTTTGGTTCAAAGCTAAGCCGAAATGAGCTTCTAAAAGTTGTCCTAGGTTCATACGGGACAACACTGAAAGTGGAGAAATAACAATATCTACAGGTGTACCGTCTTCAAGATAAGGCATATCTGAAGTTGACATTATTTTTGCTATGACTCCTTTATTTCCATGTCTACCAGCTATTTTATCTCCAACAGTAATTTTCCTAATTTGAGCGACTTTAACAGTAATTCTCTCAATCACCCCTGGTCCTAAATCATCACCCTTATTTCTGTTTAAGATATTTACTCCGACGACAATTCCCTTTTCACCATGTGGGACACGAAGCGAAGTATCTCTAACTTCTCTAGCTTTTTCTCCAAAAATTGCACGTAGTAATCTTTCTTCAGAGGTTAATTCAGTCTCACCTTTTGGAGCAATTTTACCAACTAATATATCATTTGGGCCAACTTCCGCGCCGATAACAACAATTCCGTCTTCAGCTAAGTTTGCAAGTTCATTCTCTGAAACATTTGGAATATCTTTAGTTCTTTCTTCTGCACCCAACTTAGTCTCAACTACCTCCGCATCATACTCCTCAATATGAATTGAGGTTAACAAATCTTCTTTAACCAACCTATCAGAAATTAAAATTGCATCTTCAAAACCATAACCACCAAACGAAGTATAAGCAACCATTAAGTTTCTCCCTAATGCAAGTTCACCTTTTTCAGATGCGGGACCATCAACTAACAAAGATCCTTCAGATATTTTTTCACCTGGGACAACTTGAACTTTTTGGTTATAACATGTTGAATGGGCAGTTCTTTTAAACTTCATTAACGAATAAACCTCTTTTGTACCACCATCTATAATATCAATATCTTCAGTTGCCTCTTCGATAGAAACCTTCTTATCTAATTTGACAACAACTTTATCGTTATCTGCATATTCGACAACACCAGAATGTCTTGCAATCAAAGACCTTTGCATTGCTTTAGAAACTTCGGATTCCATACCAGTTCCAACCACTGGAGATTCAGGTGCAACAAGTGGAACAGCTTGACATTGCATGTTGGAACCCATAAGTGCACGATTACCTTCGTCATGTGCTAAAAATGGAATTAATGATGCAGAAGTTCCAACCAATTGTCTTGGAGAAATATCTATATAATCTACCAAAGTAGCATCACCTTCAGTAAAGCTACCTAAATTTCTAAGAGGAACTCTTTTATCTAAAATGAATCCATTTTCGTCAATATTAACTCCAGAATGAGTTATGTTAAACAACTCTTCATCCTCAGCTGTCAAATAGACTATTTCATCGGTAACTTTTACTTTCTTACCATTCTTTTCAACCTTTTTATATGGAGATTCTAAGAAACCAAATTCATTTACTCTCGTATACAACGATAAGTAAGTAACAAGTCCAATGTTTGGTCCTTCTGGAGATTTGACAGGGTCCAATCTTCCATACTGTGAAGAGTTAACGTCTCTAATTGAAAATGAAGCTCTTTCTCTATTAATACCCCCTGAACCAAGAACAGAAACTCTTCTTAAATTGTCAATTTCTGATAACGGATTAGTGTCATCTAGGATTGTCGATAACTGGGAACTTCTAAAGAATTCATTAAGTGAAGAAATTAAAGGACGGGCATTAATAAGATTTGATGGTAATGGTTTTTCATCAGGAGATATTAAACTCATTTTTTCTTTTACAGATCTTTCAAGCCTTAACAAACCAACTCTAAATGCATTCACACTTACAAGTTCACCAACTCTTCTTAATCTTCTATTTGAGAGATGGTCAATATCATCTACTCTTCCACGACCATTTTGTAGTCCAATTAAATACTCTAAAGCAGATGTTATATCTTTAAGGGTCAAGACATTAACATTATTGTCCGTTTTTGAAACCCCAAATCTTTTATTGATTTTGTATCTGCCAACTTCTCCTAAATCATATCTTCTTTTATCTAAAAACATACTTTCAAAAAGATTTGTTGCGTTTTCGATAAGAACAGGTTCACCTGGTCGCAATTTTCTATAAATTTCTAGCAAAGCCTCTTCTCTTGATTTTGTACTATCTTTTGCCAACGTTGATTCAATATATTTATGATTTTTATCATCGTCTATTTCAGCAAAGAAACGAAGTATTTCTTTTTCATTTTCCAGACCCAAAGCCTTCAAAAAAACAGTAGCCAACACTTTTTTCCTTCTATCGATCCTAGCATATATTAAATCGCCTCTTGTCGCTTCAAACTCAAGCCAAGACCCATGAAGAGGCCTAACTTCTGCTTTATACATTACTCTTCCTGATGGAGCATCAAGTTCTCCAGAAAAATAAATTCCTGGACTTCTCACAATTTGATTTATAACTGCTCTTTCGATTCCGTTTATAATAAATGTTCCACGAGAAGTCATTTGGGGTAAATCTCCCAAGAAAACCTCTTGGCTTACCTCTTTACCAGTTCTTTTATTAACTAATGTAGCAGTAATTTTAAGTGGAGAAGCATATGTCAAACCTTTTAACTGGGCATAATTTGCAGTAATTGCTGGTTTACCCAAAGAATGATCACTGAAAGATAATTGCCAATTTTTATTTGTAAAATCATCAATTGGAGAAATTGCTTTTAGCTCTTCGCTTACACCCTTTGTCAAAAACCACTTCCAAGAATCTCTTTGTACTAAAGTTAGATCTAATTTTGGTAAATTATGCTCTTCTTTTCCAAAATTTCGGCGCAAGTTATTTTTTGATTTCATTAGGTAAAAATGGTAAAAAGATAAAGCCTACGTAAGTAGACCTAGA
>CAZGHY010000035.1:6165-8318 GCA_964526015.1 uncultured Gammaproteobacteria bacterium | reverse complement strand
CAAGATAGATTTGGACAATCAGGAAAACCAGAAGAATTGTTTGATGAATATGGAATTTCAAAAGAATATATAATCAAGGCAGTTAAAAAAGTTATTGCTCGAAAGAACTCGTAATGATACGCTGTATGTATGAATACTACTGCCCAGAGATTACTTACCCCATATAAAGGAATTTTAGCAGCTGATGAATCAACTCCATCAATTACAAAAAAATTTGAAGCTGTAGGTTTAGTTTCTACTCCTGAATTAAATAAAAAATATAGGGAAATGTTGTTTACCACACCTGATATTGAAAAATATATTAGTGGTGTAATTTTATATGATGAAACCCTTCACCAGTCGGTACAGGGCAGGTCATTTGCTGAAATACTTAAGGATAGAGGTATCGAAGTTGGAATTAAAGTTGATGAAGGATTAGAAAAATACAAAGATACTGACCAAAAAAACACTAAAGGAATTGATGGTTTAAAAGAAAGACTGGAAGAATACAAAAAACTAGGAGCAGAGTTTACAAAATGGAGAGCAGTTTTTAACATTACTGATTTATATCCAACAGATGAATTTATTTTGGATAACCTAAATTTAATGGCAAAATATGCAAAAACTGTTCAAGATACAGGAATGCTCCCAATTGTAGAACCAGAAGTTTTGTATGATGGTAACCATACAAACACAAGATGCGAAGAAGTAACAACAAAAGTTTTAAGGAAGTTATTTGAAATATTAAAGTCTGAAAATGTAGACATTGAAAACTTAATACTAAAAACAAGTATGGTTATGCCCGGAAAAGATAGCGGAGTTGTTGTTATGCCGTTAGAAGTTTCAAACGCAACACTTAGAACTTTTAAAAATTCATTGCCAGAAAATCTTCCAGGTGTAGTTTTCCTTTCAGGTGGACAAACTACAGAACAATCTATTTTTAACTTAAATGAAATTACAAAATTAAATCTAGAGAAAAAGATTGGTAATTGGGATTTATCATTCTCGTTTGGAAGGGCACTTCAAGATGAGACATTAGTTATTTGGAATGGTAAGGATGAAAACATAAAAATTGCGCAAGAAAAACTAATCGAAGTTCTAAAAAAGACATCAAGTGCAAGAATGGGAGAACTTTAGTATGGCAAATCTAGACCTTTTATCAATTGGAGATGCTAATTTGGATGCTTTCATTACTCCTTCTGAATCCGAAGCATTATGTGATTTGAATACAAAAGAATGCTTAATTGCATTTTCTTATGCAGACAAGATTCCTGTTAAAAACATTGATTTTTCAGTGGGTGGAAATGCGAGCAATAATTCTGTTGGAGTGAAAAGGTTGGGTATAAATTCTGGAGCAGTATTAACTTTAGGTGATGATAGTACTGGTCTTCAAATAATTGAAAAATTAAGGAGTGAGGGTGTTGATTTGACTTATTGCATCCAACAGCCCGCGACACTTTCAAATTTTAATGTTGCGGTTACATATAATGGAGAAAGGACAATTTTTACTTATCATGCGCCTCGTAGTTATGAATTTCCTGTACAGCTACCAAAGGTTCCTTGGGTGTATTTAACTTCAATGGGTGAATCGTATAGACCTTTTTACAACCATATCACTGAGTGGCTTGTTAAAAATCCAGAAGTTAAACTTGCCTTTAACCCAGGTAGCTGGCAATTAAGAGGTGGAATTAAAGAGATAGGAAATGTTATGAAACTTTCTCACATAGTTTTTGTTAATAAGCAAGAAGCAGAAAAGTTAACTGGCTTTGAGACTAAAGACAGTGTAACAAAAGAGCTGTTAATGGCTCTGTCTGGATTAGGACCACAATCAGTTGTCGTTACTGATGGTGGAAACGGATCATATCTTTTTGACGGTCATAAATTTTTAAATTGTGGAATTATGCCTATGGATGCATATGAAAGGACTGGAGCTGGTGATGCCTTCGGGTCTGGTTTTTTGGCGGCAATAATAAAGGGTAAATCAACAGAAGAAGCTTTAATCTGGGGCACTGTTAATTCAGCTTCAGTTATTGGTTATATTGGGGCTCAAAGAGGGTTATTGAAAGAAAAAGATATTGATGCTTGGATTGAAAGGTTTAAATCTTCTGGGGTTAAGGTTGGGGAGATGTAAATACAGATTTTGAAGTTGGACATGGGGCAAATTCACATTTAGG
>CAZGHY010000035.1:0-6065 GCA_964526015.1 uncultured Gammaproteobacteria bacterium | reverse complement strand
ATGCAAAAAAGCCTGCAATTAAACAGGAAATTAAGAGTAATATTGAAAGAAGTGTAACTAAGAAGTTTGATTGTTTAGGTGTTGTTTGAACTTCGTTTGTTGGAGCCTGATTTATTGCAGTGTCTTGTTCCATATTAATACTTTAGTTGGAATGTGGTAAATTGTAAATATGGCAAAGATATTTGTTACTAGAAAAATTCCAGGTGATATAGAAATACTTAAAAATGACAATGACTTTTCGATGTCTGAATTTGATAGACCATTAACTTCACAAGAACTAATTGAAAAGGCAAAAGGATCTGATGCAATTCTCTCACTTCTGACAGATAAAATAGATGGGGAAGTAATGGACGCAATTGGTCCACAACTTAAAGTAATTAGTAACTACGCTGTTGGTTTTGACAACATTAACATTAAAGATGCAACAGATCGTGGAATATTGGTTTGTAATACTCCATGTGATGAAGTTGATGAAGCTGTCGCAGAACACACATGGGCATTAATATCTTCCCTTTCAAGAAGGGTGGTTGAAGCCGATGAGGCCACAAAGAGAGGGGCATATAAAGGTTGGGAGCCTGATATCTTTTTAGGAACTTCATTAATTGGAAAAACTTTAGGAATTATTGGATTGGGGGGGATTGGTCAGATGGTAGCAAGAAGAGCAGAGGGTTATAAAATGAAGGTTATTTATAACAAACACACAAGAGACACAGAATGTGAAGAAAAATTGGGTGTAAAGTATTGTACGCTTGATACCTTACTTTCAGAATCTGATGTGGTAACACTTCATGTTCCACTAACTGAAGAGACAAGACATTTGATGAACAAATCTGCCTTTGAAAAAATGAAGAGAGGGAGCTTTTTAATTAACACAGCAAGGGGTGCTGTTGTTGACGAACATGACTTAGTTGATGCCCTAAGAAGTGGTCGTTTATCAGGCGCAGCTCTGGACGTTTTTGATAATGAGCCAAATATAGATCCAGAACTTGTAGGAATGGAAAATGTTATATTAACTCCTCATATAGCTTCAGCCACTAATGAAGCAAGAAATGCTATGACTAGGCATGCAGTTGATGGTATTACCTTTACATTAAAGGGTCAAGTTCCGTCAAATTTAGTTAATAAAGAGGTGTGGGAATTAAGGAGGAAATAATGCATGAGTTTATTTAAAAAAAATAAAGATGACGACGTTGAGATAGATGATATAGAATCTCTTGAAAATCCAAGGCAAATAAAACGTCAGTTTAAAGATTTAAATTCAGAAAATAAGAGAAATAGAACGGAACCTCTCCAGCCTTGGGGTGTAAAAGAAAGATTGATAGTTTTATCTGTATTATTAATTACAGTATTAGTATCGGGAGTTTTAGCTCTTTCTGCAAGAAATTTTAAATTACCCAGATTGCCACAGTTAAAATTGCCTGATATTTCTGTAATCAATCCGTTTAGTGAAAAAGTGATAGTAATAGGTAATAATGGAAGCAAGATATCCCAAGAGAAAATTGACAATACTAAGAAGTTGTTTAAGGATGCCACTAATGATTATTCTGGCATATATTCTTTTTATATTTATGACATAAAAGGTGGATATTACTATGGTATGGGACACAAAGAAACGATGCAGGCAGCCTCTTTGATTAAGCTTCCTGTAATGTATTTAGCAATGAAAAACGGGGAAGATAGGACATTAATTGAAGCTATGGGAAAAAGATCAGATAATTCAGCTTTTAATAAAACGGTCTCAAAACTTGGAAGAGAGAATATTAATCGAGCAATAATGGATTTGGGCATGAGCCATACCTCACTTGATAAAAACATTACAACACCAGAAGAAGTAGGAATTTTTTTTAAGAAACTATACTTAAATGAAATACTAAACAACGAAGATTCGAAATTACTCCAGAGCTATATGACAGATACTATTTTTGAGAATTGGTTACGTTCTGGAATACCTGAAGAAATTAAGGTCGTACATAAATATGGTAGAGAAGCACGAAGTGTTAGTGATGCAGGCATCGTTATGGCTGATAAACCCTTTGTGTTAGTTATCATGACAGATGGAGTAATAGAAAGTGAAGCAGATGAGTTATTTCCAAAACTTACAAAATTATTGTATGATAATCATATAGCTAAATAGAATGGAAGAAATTAAATTAAAAGGACCAATTGAATATATAAAAGAAGCTTGGAAAATATACACCAAGAAAGAAAACTTCATTTTCTTTGTTAGGATTATGTCCATTGTGGTTTTATTGGTTACTTCTGTAGGGTTTGTTTTTGGTTATTTGTTCCCACAACAGTCTTGGGAAAATATTCAATATGAAAACCCGATTATGATTGTAGTATTTATTGTTTTGATTTTAGCATCTGTTATCTTGGGACTATGGACACAAACAGCAACCTATTTTTCGATATTAAAACTTGGCCAAACAGAAAAAGAAGTATTCAAACTAGGTTTTTCGAAGATGTTAAAGTTTTTTTTGGTATCACTGGTGGTCGGTCTAATTGTTCTCTTAGGTCTAATTTTGTTAATCATCCCTGCAATTATTTTTGGTACATGGTATTCATTTTCAGTGTGGTTAGTACTTGATAAAGGAATGGGAATTGGAGAAGCATTAAAAACAAGTAAGACAATGGTAAAAGGTAACTTCTGGAGAATACTAGGTAGATCAATTATTTTTGGATTGTTTACATTTTTTATATCAATTTTGACTAGCCTAATACCATATATAGGTGGATTAATTGTTTCGTTTATAGCTCCACTCTATATGCTTCCTTTCTTCTTGCTTTATAAGGATTTGTCGCTCGAAAAGTAACCTTTGGCTATTGTATAGAGGTATCCGAGTTGACAATTGATACAGCTGGCTCAACTATTTTTGGACATGAGAGTTGTCTTTCTTCTAAGAACCATTCTTTTCTACTATAACAATCTTTGAGTACTAATCCTTCTGGAATGCTCCATTCTTTTGCAGGTTTATTGCTTATCAAAGCTCTCATGATCTTATTCCAAATTGGAGCTGCACCTGTTATACCTGATGCAATTCTGCTCATTGGTGATCCATTATTGTTACCCACCCAAACAGCAGTCAAATAATCTTGGTTAAATCCAATTGTTAAGTTATCTTTTAAGTCGTTGCTGGTTCCAGTTTTAACTGCTACTTCAGGGTGGTTTGGAATAACTAGCATTGAATTTGTTCCAAACGCAGGGGAACGGGCAATGTTGTCTTTTAATGTGTCAATTAATAGATAGGCAATTCTTGAGTCAATTACTTGTTCTGGAGTAGTTTTTGCCTTTTTAATATCAAATAATGTTCTGCCACGAAGTGGCAAGCTTTGCTTACTGTTATAATTTTCAATTTTGATTATATCAACAATTTCATTTTTAACTCCACCATTTGCAATAACTGAATAAACTTTAGCAAGGTCAAGTAACTTTGTTTCGCCACCCCCGAGTGTTAAAGAGAGGCCGAATCTTGATCTGTCTTGCCAAGTGGTTATTCCCATTTTTTCTCCTAAATCAATCATTTTGTTTACACCATAACTTGCAAGTATTTTTACCGCTGGTATGTTTCTTGATTGTGCTAAGGCTTGTCTAACTGTAATTTTGCCTTTGTATGTTCCGTCATAGTTTTTTGGACTATATGGTGGTTGGCCAGATACTTTAAAAGTAATTGGTGAATCGTCAATTATTGACGAGAGTGTTAATCCTTCAGCTAGTGCTTGGATGTAGTTTATTACCTTAATTGAAGATCCTGGTTGTCTTAGTCTAGTTGTTACATTAACATTTCCACCTTTTTCGGTGTTGAAGTAATCAACTGATCCTACCATAGCAAGTATTTCGCTGTTTTTAGGATCAAGTATAATTATTCCAGTATTTCCTACGTTTAAACTTTTTAATTTTTGTATTTCTTCCCTTGCTACTTTTTCTGCTAATGTTTGGATATTTATATCAAGCGTTGTTGTAACAGTTAAGCCTCCTTTTTGTACAACTTCTTCTCCAAATTGGTCTATTAACTTTTCTCGAATATACATAACAAAATGAGGTGCCAAAATATTTTGTTTATTTGGTGCAAAAGTGACTCTCTGTAACATTGCTTGTTCTTCTTCCTCAATGGTTATGAATTTATTCACCCTCATTAAATGAAGTACTTCTCTTTGTCTTGAGAAAGTAAGGTCGGGGTTGTTACCAAAAGGTGAATATCTGGTTGGGCTTTGTGGAAGACCTGCGATTAAGGCTGATTCTGCTAATGTTAATTTATCTACATTTTTTCCAAAATAGTGGATTGAAGCCTCGGCTACGCCGTAAACAGCTCCACCATACGATACTTCATTTAAATACATTTCCAATATCTCATCTTTTGAATAATTCATTTCAACTCCGACTGAAAGAATTAATTCTCTTATTTTTCTTATAAATGTTTTTTCAGAAGAGAGAAGTGCATTTTTAACTAATTGTTGAGTGATTGTTGAACCGCCTTCTATTTTACCCTCACTTATATTCTTGGCAGTTGCCCTAAGGATTCCTTTAATTGAAAAACCTTGATGCTGGTAGAATTCTGCATCCTCAGCAGCGAGTGTTGCTAGTTTTACATATTCTGGAATTTGGGAAAGTTTTACAGGTGTTCTGTTTTGATCTTTATAAATTGTATAGAGCAATATCCCATTTCTGTCATATATTTTTGTCGAGACATCAAATTGGCGAGTAGTGAGTTCTCTAGGGGAAGGTAGGTCTTTGAGTAATAACCAAGTTCCTGTAAACATTAAACAAGATAAAACAAATAAAAATATATATCTTTTTTTGATTAATAATTTGTTGAGTTTAAAATCTGAAAAAACAAACTTAGGCAAACTAAGTTTAGGTAACTTAATTTTAAATCGTGGATATATTATTTTGCTGGTTTTATTCTTTGAATTAATTTTTGGCAAATTAATAGATGGTAGTTTAATTTGCAAAAATAAATTGAATATTTTTCTGACTAGATGGCCAGTTGTATAAAGTACAAATATGATTGCAATTACAACTGTAGAAAGAATTCGATAGAAAGGTCTACCAACGGCGATAAATATCGACGAAAGTAAAAATAGGGCAGTGGTAAGCGAAGCTTGCGACTTCATCGTCGATTTTTGTTTACTTCTTCCAGCCACAAATTGATTGTAACAGTTTTTTAATTGTTTTTAAGTGGATATCTGATTGTTGCAGAGCTTGATGAAATTGGACAAGTCATACAATATGTACCACCTGTTGGGTCTGTGTAGACTGGCTTGTTTTGTGGTTCAACCTGCTCTGGTGAAGCATCAGAATTTGCAACTTGACCAGTATCCTTGAAAACAAGTAAATCTTGGGAAGTGATATTAGATGTTGTTGGCACAGTTCCTTTTAGAAAGTACTCAAACCTTGTTGGGCAATCTGGTCTAAGGTCACCAGTGTCTGCACAGATTGATGCACCTACTACTTCCTCAGGTTGTAATGGCCAAGAGTGTCCATCATCTTCCTTGTCGTATTCTCCCTTTTCTGATTTGTCTAAGGCATATTTAATGACCTTGTTCCAAATAGGGGATGCACCTGAAACACCTGAAACAGCACCGCTCATTGAAGTATTATCGTTATTTCCAACCCAAACAACTGCAACAATTTGTTTAGTGTATCCAATTGTCCAGTTATCTTTTCTGTCATTTGTTGTTCCAGTTTTGACTGATACTTCTGGGTGACCTTTAACATTTAAAAAACTTGATGGACCAAAGGCTTGAGTTCTGGCGTTGTTGTCGTGCAACATGTGAGAAATTAAGAATGTTGTTCCAACATCTAAGACCTTTTCACCTGATAACTTTTTATCCTCCAATTTAACCTCTTCTAAAACTTTACCTTTCCAGTCTTCGACTTTAGTAACTGCAATTAATTCTTCCTTTATCCCATCGTTTGCAAAAACTCCAAAAGCAACTGACATGTCATATGGTCTGACTTCGCCACCACCCAAAGTTAATGAAAGCCCATATCTTGAAGGGTCTTCAAGTGTTGTTAGACCCATATCTCTTGCAAAGTTAATAAAATTATCAATTCCATTTAGAGC
>CAZGHY010000034.1:0-8338 GCA_964526015.1 uncultured Gammaproteobacteria bacterium | reverse complement strand
TCAACGTGGGCAATGATAGCAACGTTTCGTATATCCATATGCAAAAGGAAAGCTAATTATATCCTATAGCGAGCTAAAAACATAGTATGTGTTATTTAGCGAGATAAGAGGAGAAACATTCTTTACCTAGTTGAATTATAACATAGATTTATTCGCAGTATCGTAGAAATTTGATATAATCTCGGCAAGCTAACCAAGGAGGTAGCTAAAAATGGAAAACATTTTAGGTTTTGTGTTTTCTTTAAGTCTGATTATTTTTCTGTTGACAGGGTCGATTGCATTATTGGGCGAAAATGCCTACAACAGACGGATACTTGGACTGACGCATGATCAGCATGCGAGAATTAAAAAGATTGCCAATGTCTCTGGCGGGATTTTGCTTGCAGTGACGGTTGCAATCTTTGTATATGTTAATTTGTAAAAAATTGGGGTTTGTTGTATAAAACATTGAAGAAAAAACAAACCCCAATTGCAAGTTTTTGTAATAAATTGGTTGGATTGGCTTAAGGATTAATATATTGGAGTTTTTTGACCTTCAACGGTGTCTTTTATGTATAATTCAGCATCAAATTCGATATCAAAAACTTCTTTTAAAATTACTTTTGCAACATATGCATTACCTAGTTGGTTAGGATGCCAATAATCTAAATCCCCAGCTTTAATGTTTTCAACTGGGTTTTCTTCTGAGATAAATGTATAGATTCTTTCTTTGGGAAATGAGTCTGAAATTTCAAAAAGATTTACAAATTTGTCAAAACCTAGCTTCTTGTCAGCTTCTACATATGGAAGGTACTTTGAAACAGCAACGTCATTCCAAGGTTTGTTGTCAGTGGACAATATCAATTTAGTATTAAGTTTAGTTTTAATCTCGTTAATGTTTTTAACATGATCTTCAACACTAACATTTAAAAATGGATCGTTACCACCAATCATCATAATTACTAAATCTGGGTTAACTGATTTTATATAATCTACTTTTTCTAAAATATCTTTGGTAGTGGAACCATCGTATCCAAAATTAAAACCCCTAAATCCCCAGTCTCCGCCTAATTTGTCATTTAAAACATATTGAACAATTTCTCTCCAATTAGGGTGAACCCACTCACATGAGGTTATTGAATCACCAACAAAAGCAATCCAGTATTTACCATTTTTATCTATTTGTTTTTGAATGTCTGAAATACTAATCATTATTCTATATTTTTTAATTTAAAAGCCTCTGTTAGTTTATCAAAACCTTCATAAGTTATAGTATCTAATTTTGCAATTGATGCTGCATCAATATTTAACTTTGAGTCGTCAATAAAAATAATTTCTTCTGGAGATAAGCCCAGATCGTTTATTATAAATTCATATGCTCTAGGGTCACTTTTTGAGAATCCTATTTCTTTTGCCGAATATATTTTACTAAATACTGAACTTAGTTGGTTGTAAATTTCAGGATCATTTTGTATTGAATCACTTGTAAAAATTGCTAATTTATATTTATTTTTTAATGGTTTAAGCAAATCGATTGCCCTATTGTTTAATTCGAAATAGCTGAAAAAATTAAAATTAATATCGTCCCGTTTTAATCTGTATAGCTCATTCAAACTGCCAGTATAATGAGTATCTTTTGGAAAAAGCAATGTCCTTGAAAAATCAAAAAGTAACGATTTAATCATTTAATTTTTCTAACTTCTTTTGTATCAACATTATAGTAATAGAGCTTCTCTGGGTCTTCTGTTGCATCTAGTGATTCATTGTTTAAAACAATAACTTTAGAGTTCGTTTCTAAATCTATTTCATCTTTCATGATTTTTATAATTGTATCTGCAACATCGTCACTTGAAACACATTGTCCCCAATCAAAATTGACATCATGTTTCATGCTTCGTTGAAGTGGCGTGTCTACATAGTTAGGTAACAAATGAATAACTTTAATTCTGTTGTTTTCCATTGAAAAAGCTTCAAAAAACATATTTAATGCTGCTTTTGATGCACAATAAAGCCCAGATCCTGCTTCTACAAATCTATCAGAAGTAGATGATATGTTAATAATAGATCCGCCTTCTAATTTGTTTAATAAATACTTTGATAATAATATTGGAGAAACAAAATTCAGATCAAACATCTTTCTAAAACTATCTATACTAAAATCAGATCCAGTTTCTTCAAAATGTGTACCTGCGTTGTTTATAAGTAAATCAATTTTCTCTTCTTTAATTAATTTAATGGTTTCTTTTATTTCTTCTTGGTTATATAAATCACATTTAAGCCAAACAAAGTTGCTATTATCAATTTTAGTTTCAGATCTAGAAATACCGTAGACCTTGTAATCTTCATCAAGAAGCTTTGAAGTAACAGAATATCCTATTCCATAGCTTGATCCTGTTACAACTGCAGTTTTCATATTACTATTTTACTTTGTAATGTAATAATACTAAATCATTTTTTAATTTAGTAACCTCAAATAGTTTTAACTTTTTGAAGTAATCTTTTATATCACCAAATATTCTTAGTCCTTCACCAATTAAATAAGGATGAACATCAACATATACTTCATCAACCAAATCTTCTTTAATAAAACTTGTGTTTAATGTTTGTCCTCCAATCAAAGCTACTTGTTTGTACCTATCTTTTGATAATTTCTGAAGTAGTTCTTTTGGTTTTAAGTTTGTAAACAGTGCTCCGTCTACATTTTTATTTAATAGTTCCTTTTTATTTGTAACAACTACATTTAAGGCTCCTTTTTGAGGAAAGTCATCTGCAAACTGTTTGTATGTTTCACTTCCCATTATACTTACACCAGCATCAGTAATTGTTTTATGAAACATTTCCCAATCTGCTTTGTCTACCCAATCTGAATCACTTTTACCACGAGTAATATTTCCATTTACTGAAGTTGCCATGTATAAAATCACTTTCATTTACTGGTTAATATTAATTTCTCCCTCAATCCAATCTAAATAATCCTTATTTACTTTATAAGTTGGAATGGCAATTATGCAAGGAACATCATAGGTGTGAATATTGTAGATTTCTTTTTCTAGTTCTTCGTATTTAGATTTTAGTGTTTTAACTATCATCACAACTTCTTTTGATCCATCAATTTTATTTTCTTTTGGAGGCCAGAAGAACATTGGGTACATTTCAGGATAAATGTTAACGCAAGCACAAACACGTTTGTTTAAGAGTTTTTTACCAGCTTCTTTAGCTTGTTCTATTGATTCCCAAGTTGTATAGACTAAAAGTAATTCTTCCATAATTAAAAGTGGACCTAGGGAGAATCGAACTCCCGTTACATGACTGCCAGCCACGTGTCCTACCATTGAACGACAGGCCCAATACTATAAACACCTTGTGGACCCCCCGAGACTCGGACTCGGAACCTATTCAACGTCAATGAATCGCTCTACCAATTGAGCTAAGGGTCCTTAAACTTCTTGTATTCTACACTAAAAAAATAATTATTTGAAGAAGGCCAATTGATTATGTTTACCCTGCAGATCTTTGTGAGTAGTGGTCAGGAGAAAGTAGGAAACTTGCACCTTTCTTTTTGTATTGTGACCAGTAGTTTTTCTTTTCTCCTCTTTTATTTTGTCCTTGCATCCAAAGAACTGCATTATCAATTTTCTTTCTAAACGAGATCATTGTTTTTATAATATCTTCATAAAAACTAATTTGGTATTCTGATACTGTTGTGGCACCTTGTACAACTGCAGTTTTAATTTCTTGAGACAGTCCAGCAGTTGAAGCTACCATTTTATTTGCTTCTTCTTGTATAGCTTGAAGTCTTAGTCTAAGCTCATTTAATTTTTTGTTTGTTTCATGCGATTCCTCGTCATGCAGTCTTCTCTCAAAAGATATTTGTTCCTGTAGTTTTTTATTCTTCTCTTGTTCACCACTCAGAACTTTGTTCATTTCTAATTGTTTGCCCATAGAAACTTCGCCTGATCTTTTTTGCCTGTCTATTTTTTGTTGGCCTAGAAGTTGCCTGAAGAACTCATCACTTATTGCTTTTGTTTCATTTTTGGCAGTGTTGACTACCTGCGATCCTATTTCATTAATCGCTTCTAATACATTTTTAGTCTTTATTTGAGCTTTTTGTTTAGCCTTTTGGGATTTTGCGTCCATATGGCGATATTGTACTACTACTTAGATAAATCTACACTAACTAAAGTTAGTGATTTTGTCATCTCAAATCTATGATTTGAGTGATAATATTTCCAAAGCTTTCCTGCGAAGTATCACTCTTTTTAGAACTTCTCTTTGTTCTTTTTCTACTTTTGTGACATCTTCGCCAGTTGTCTTTATAAATTCATCAATTTCTTTTTCATCGACTTCTATTTTTTCTTCATTTGCAACTTGGTTTAAGATTAATTCTATAGAAATAGCATCTTTTGCTTGCACTTCGTATTCCGCACGCAAGCCATCTGGTGTTTTACCAACTGATTTTAGATACCCTTCAAGAGTTAGTCCAAGTCTTTCTATTCTATCCAGAACTTGAGAAAGTCTTGCGTTTACTTCTTCATCAATTAACATTTTTGGTAGTTTTAAATTAACAATTTCTAATAATGACTTTATGAGCACATTTTGATCTTTATCGTCTTTTTTAAGCTTTTTCTTTAAATCTTTTGGAAGTGATATTTTTTCAAGTTCACATGTTACTGCTTTAATTTGCCATTCTGTGTCTTCTGCGACATTTTTACTGGATGTAATCTTAATTGCATCATATTTTGGGTAAATCGCAGGGTTAAACTTATGTTCTTCTACTGCTAAAACAAAAGCGCTTGGTAGAATATGACTTAAAATATGTTCTGTAAGTTCTTCATCTTTTGTAATAGCCTCTACTTTTGTAATTGGAGCCATGCCTTTTCTAAAACCAGCCACAATAGCATCCTTTTGAAATTCTTTTAAAACTTCGTCCTTTGTAGCTTTGATAAGTAAAGATGGAATTGTAAAAATTAATTCTATTCCCCCATCTTCAATTTTTTTAAATGTCGAGGTAACTCTGTTTACCATGTGCGTATTATAACATAACAACTTAATTTAAGTAGTGCTTTATGCTCCTTTGTGTTGATTGATTCTGACTGTTGGAATATTTACTCTTTCACTTCTTTGAGGGGCGTTTTTCAATTTTACAAACCTTGATAGATTTGCTTGTCCTCTTTTGTCAAAAATAGATATCTTTGGAGTCAGTTTGATACTTGTTTGTTTATCTGTCATGTATATAGTATACTACATTTGCCGTCCGTAAGGTTATAAAGAATAGAGTTTAATTAAATTGACTTTTATTTGAGTCCCCAAGGTAAGGTATACACTAGAATCGAGGTGAGTATTTAAACACACATATGAAAAAATTATTTATAGGAAATTTGTCATGGGAAGTAACTTCCGATGATTTGAGAGCATTTTTTGCAAGCTTTGGAACAGTTATTGATGCCGTAGTTATTATGGATAGAATGACTGGAAGAAGCAGAGGCTTTGGTTTCGTTGAAATGGAAACTGAAGATCAAGCAAATAAAGCATTAGAAGCTAACGGAAAAGATCTTAAAGGAAGAGCTATGAACGTAAACATGGCAAAACCTCAAGAGAATCGTTAATTCTTTTGTTTAATACAATAACCCCAAAGCGGGTCATTTTAACTAAAATTAAAATGAAAGCGCAGGGGTTTTGTAGTGTTTATTGATTGAAATTTACAAAGTATGGGAAGTAAAAAAGTCCAGTGATTGATTTATAGCCTCATTCCAAAGGGGGTTCATGTTGTGGTCAGCTCCAATATGATTGTAATTTGTAATTTCTTTTTCAAGTAACTTCATTTTCTTTAAAAATCTGTCTTTCCATTCAGTTGAAATTGCATCATCGTTTGTCCCGAAGTGGTATTCTATTGGAGCATTAATTCTGTCAAAGTATTTAATAAAGTTAAACTGGTCAACATCATAATCTGCTTCAAACTTTGCAAGCTCACGTCGAATATATTTACCCCCATCATCTGATTCATTGGTGTAGAAAAGAATTGAATATGGAAAACCTTCAGTTACTGGAGCCCAAAGGACTGTTGGATAGTTCCCTCCTGTAACTTCTAACGTAGTTAATGCTACTTGCCCCCCATTGCTATGAGCCCAAATGAAAATGTTTTTTCCATCCCAATCTGGAAAGTTTTCTTTGTTAATTGATTTCAGTAGAGTTAAAGCAGTTGTGTATGTTTGAAATCTTGTTTCAAAGATGTTACTTGATTCAACACTTGAGCCTCCATATCCTAAGAAATCAGGTGCAAGTGTTATATATCCATTATCTCTAAAATATTCACCAACTCTTTTTGTTCCAGCTCCGCTGTGATAAATTGATTGATCTACATAACCTCTCAGTAGAATAACAATTGGGGAACTTTGGTTTGATTCTGGAGTGTTAACTAACCCAGTTACCTTTTTGAGATTGTCTGACTTTTTGTATTCTAATGTGGGATCAAATTCAAAATTAAAAATATCATCTTCGATGTTTATCTTTACAGGTTTTACATCAGTTTTTGACAGATTCTCAATTGTGTATTTTTCAAATGGTTTTGGTTTGTTCCATGTGGGTAAGCTTGTATCGGGATCAAGGAAGTTTTTATAATTATCACTCCCCCACCAACCAAGAGAAATAAGGATAGTGGCTGTAAGTAAATAGAAAATGTAATTAACTTTCCTCATCTTTTTTATTCTCGACATCTGGAAAGTTTTGTTCTTCCCATTCTCTTAATTGACTGCTATTTCTAAACATTTTATTTGCAGCTTCCGTATGCAATTTTTTAAGTGCATCGGCTATAGAGATGTTTAGTGCGCCAGCTAACTTCTTAGCTCTTTCTATAAATCCTTTTCCTTCGTCTGATTGGTATTCCATCGTTATAAATATATTATATAATAATTAATATGCAAACTCTTATTCTTCCTGGATATTCAGCATCAAACAAAGAATGGGTTGATGAAACTGCAAAGAGTTTAAAAGTAGAAGGAACTATTAGACCCTTTTACTGGATGCATTGGACAGATGAGAATAGTAAGTTTGATGTTCAAGAAAAAGCAGAACTAATTGCAAAACACTTAAGAGGTGAAAAGGCAAACATTGTGGCTAAATCAATCGGTACCCTAGTTGCAAGTATTCTTATCAAAATAAATCCAGAGCAAATAAATAAAGTTATTTTTTGTGGTATTCCCGTAAAAGATGTCAGCAGTGGCGAATTAGAATTAATTAGATCGGCTTGTCAATCTTTAGGAGATAAAATTACTATTATTCAAAATATAAATGATCCACATGGTACTTTTGATGAAGTTAAGGATTTTGGAAATGTAATTATGACAGACAGAGATGACCACAATTATCCCTTTGTTGACAAGTTTAATACTTTTATTTAGAGCCCCATTCCAGTGTTAACCATCTCGAAAGCATGACTTGTTTCACTGAGTGTCTGCATTAACATATTGTAATCTTGTTCAAATCTTTTACCGCTTTCATGGACTTTTTTGCCATAACCTTTAGGGAAGATGTTTTCGCGTAAAGGTACTAATAACAAAATGTGTGACATTATTTGACCTTCTTTCATGCCTAACGCTAGTGCTCTACAAAATTGTCCGAATACAACTGAGTCATTTTGAGACGAAATCAACTTTTCAGGTGTGCCACGTTTACCTTTTTTCTTTGATCCAAATGATATTTCTGCTAAATCTACATTTTCATTAACGCTTAGATTGACTTTATTTGCGGTTTGTACATTCCTATTATAAAAATCTACAAGGTGTTTTAATCTAAAATTAATTTTTTGAGGATTACTATCTGTTCTAATTATTATAAATGGAAATTTTTCGTTTCCGTCTATTCGACTAGATTTATTGTGACCTTGGCATGAATACCAAGTCTCAAAACCTAACCCAATCAAACCTTCGACTGCTGGTATTATTAGTGGATCTACTCTTCCGCCAATTTGGTCATTTAAACTTAATATGTCTTTGAAGTTCTTTGGCGAGCTTGTTTCCATTTTTATTTCTAGCATTTGTGTATTTTATATCTAATTTAAATAATTTCAACTAATCTTCTTGACTCTGGTAAAACTTCGGCATATATTTAATATTACATATGCAAACAATATCCGAAAAGGTAGATGTATTTTTGGCTAACAACACTCCTCTGTCTATGCATTGGAGAAATAGAGATTATAAAATTACCAAAGTAGGACTTCGCCACACTTATTTTGAAGGTAAAATACTAATTCATACATTTTCTGTTCTTGCTGGAGATTTATTTTTAAAGTTAAAACTTAATACTAAACACTTAACATGGAATTTAACAGAAATTTACCAAGAATAGTTCATCTTGATAT
>CAZGHY010000033.1:0-8583 GCA_964526015.1 uncultured Gammaproteobacteria bacterium | reverse complement strand
ACTTTTGAGCCAACTGCAATAGGAAAATCAACTCCTGAGTGTCTATTGTCAAAAATTGTGTAGAAGTCCTTCCTGATTGAATGTTTTGAGTTATCTAATCCAAAAGGTTGATCAATGGTTGTTTCCTCAGTTGGATAGATTAATGTTTCTTCCATATTTAGTAATACTTATTTTATCAGATTGTCATAATATAAAAATATTGTGTTAAAATGTGTTTCGCTTATGAAATTAAAGGTATATAACGAATATCGCAGTAAATATAACCAAATGCACCAAAGTAAAATATGTCCATTTTGTAACCCTATAATCATAAAGAAACAAGAAATTAAATATCTAGAAGATGACAACTGGAGAGTTATGGTTAACGATTATCCATATTTGGACGGAAACATGATGATCGTAAGCAAAAGACATGTAGTTGATATTAAGTTGTTAACTGGGGATGAGTGGAAAACACTATTTAAGAAGTTAAAGGAAGTGGAAGACGTCTTATCAAATATTTTTAACACAAAGTCATTCAACATTGGATTAAACATTGGCAAAAATTCAGGTGGAAGCATAAGACACCTACACTGGCAGATTATTCCAAGAATTAATAGTCACATAAAAGAAGCATTTACTGATATATTAACAGAAATACAAATAATCAAAATCTCGCCAAAGAAACTTATACAGAAAATTAACCATTTATTAAGAGAGAAAAAATAACATCTTCTGTGTTTGATATAATGGATAATAGAATGAATAAAAAAATATCAATTGTTACAGTAAATTGGAACACACCAAAAGATACTATAGAATTTCTTACTTCTGTTAAAAAGTTAAATACCCCTAAAGGTTATGAAATTCAAACTATTGTGGTAGATAACGGATCAACTGATAACTCATGTGAATTACTCGTTCAAAAATTTGATTATATAAAGTTAATACAGTCAAAAACTAATCTTGGATTTGCAGGAGGATATAATCTTGGAATTTCATATGCGTTAAACCATTTTACAGATTACATACTTATAATTAACAACGATACAATCACTAATGATTCAAATTTGCTAATTAATCTTATTGAAGCTTATGAAAGCAATTCAGATACCGGTTTTGTTGCCCCAAAAATATATTTTGCACCAAAATATGAATTCCACAAAAAAAGATATAAGAAGAACGAGCTTGGAAAAGTTATTTGGTATGCTGGAGGCAAAATTGATTGGGATAATGTTCTTTTCAGTCATAAAGGAGTTGATAAAGTAGGTTTTGATATATATAAAAAGACAGAAGAAACAGATTTTTGTACTGGCTGTGCAATATTAGTTTCAAACAAAGTCCTACAAAAAATTGGTTTATTCGACGAAAAATATTTTGCTTATCTGGAGGATGTCGATCTCTGTATGCGTGCAAAAAAATTAGGTTATAAATTATTATATACAGGTACTACAAGCATTTTACATAAAACTTCACAATCATCAGACGGTAGTGGGTCTTCTTTTCACGATTACTTTATGACAAGAAATCGATTAATCTTTGGTCTCAAATATGCCTCATTACGAGCAAAGGTTGCATTGCTACGAGAATCCTTAAAATTTCTTTTTTCAGGTAGACCATTTCAGAAGTATGGTGTCTATGATTTTTTTATGGGAAAAATGTATTCTGGAAATTTTTTTAGATACTATAAACAAAATAAATAAAATCTATTTATGGAATTGAACAAGTTCCTTCGTCAGCCAATAATGTCCTATATACGGACAGGTAAGCCTTACCCTAATTTCTGGGGTGAATCACATACAAGCCCTAACCTAATTGATCTGCATGGAGTAAATGTTTCTTACGCTGTTTATTGTTACTGTAATGGAATTGCATATTATCTTGTAGATAAGGATGATATAAAACATGTAAAAGATGTATTGTTCAAAAAACTATACAAAAACCCCAAACACGTTTCGTATTGTTTACTAAAAGTAAATAACGCCATATCAGAAGGTGAGTTGTATTTTAAATCTATAATTCCTAATCTTGGAAAGTTAACTGTTAGTGAATTAAAAAATGTAATAAAAACGTATCATCTTATAAAACTTGACATCCAAACATATGCAGATTCAACATATTATTTTTCAGAAGAAATTCTAAATAAGAAATTTAATTCTGCGTTAGATAAACATCTTGGTAAAGGTAACAGTTTGAAATCTATGATGGTTGAAATACTCTCAACGTATGATTCAATGTCATTTCTTGAGAGAGAAAAAGTATCACTGGCAAAAATTGCACTATCAGGTAATCCATCAAAGATTTCATCACACATTTCTAAATGGCGACATAAAACTTTTGATTATTGGGGTCCAATTACCCCAGATGACGAATTTTATGATCGTTTTAATGAATTTAGGATGAACTACGGCAATACAAAAAAGATAATCGAATATTATGAGGAATATTCTAATAAAATAAAATTCAAGAAAAAAATAGTTACTGAAAAATATAAATTACCAAAAAATATTGTTTTACTTTCAAGACTTATTTCTCAAATCGGATTTTTAAATGATACAAAAAAATACGGAGTTACTCGATTGTCATATTTATTTAACTATGTTCTTGATGAGATATCATTAAGAACTGAAACTGAAAAGGAAATGCTATATTATCTTTTCCCTTCAGAATTAGAAGATTTCGACAATATCATCCAACAAAATTCAAACATGTGGTTAAGAAAACGAATGAAATGGTTTGTGGTTATTTTTCAAAATGGAAAAATAAATAACTTTACTACAAGTAAAAGTGAACAAATATCAAAAGATATAAAAAGTATAATTGATGTTAAATCTCAACAGCACACTAAAAACTTAAGAAATATCAAATGTTCAGGAATCACTGCATCAAATGGAAAATTTGAAGGAGTTGTCGTAAAAATGTTTTCACATAAAGATATTTATAAATCTAAAGAAAAAATGGTTTTAGTTACCCCAAAGACAACTGTTGACTTTATCACTGCCATCCACAAAGCTGGAGCGGTTATCACAGACTATGGTGGGATAACATCTCATTCAGCTGTGGTGTCGCGTGAAAGGAACATCCCGTGTATTGTCGGAACTATAAAGGCAACAAAAATATTTTTAGATGGTGACCGCGTACAAGTAGACGGAAAAACAGGCGTTGTCAAACTTATAAAGCGTTAGTATTCATTGATTTTCTTATTACACTAACGATACCTTTGTTTGCATCTAATAAAACGCGATCTCCTGTTTTAAATACCCTCGTTGCGTTCTCTGTCCCAACCACACAGGGTTTTCCAAGTTCGCGTGAAACAATGGCGGCATGAGAGCAAATTCCGCCTTCATTAGTTACAATACCTCCCGCATCTTTCATTAAGGCTATAATGTTTGGAGAAGTCATAGTAGTAACTAATATTTCACCCTTTTTAAAATACTTTGCTACTTTTGCAAATGATGTAATATCCTCAACTAATAAAACTCTAACGTTACCAATAGCAATACCTGATTGCACCGGCATTCCTTTTACCGTTTTTCTAGTTGATGTATTATCATTTAATAAGCTTTGAATTTTATTAAAAGCTTCATCTCCTGAGATGAAAGTCCTTTTTTCATCAATTATTTTAGTAAATATGGCCTTTTTTCTGTTACGCACTTCTGCGTCAGAAAGTTTTTCACCTTTTAAGAGAAACGCTTCGATATCTTCTTTACCATATCCATAAAAAAATTCTTCAATAGTGATACCAATCCTTCTTGAAATTTCAATAAATAAATTAAGCGCTAGGAACTCAGCTCCCTGCCACCCTTCTTTTAGTTCAAATCTATCTACGCTTATTTTTTGCAATACTTTTGAAAAATCAAGTAACTCGGATGATAGTTCATGAGATAATTTATTCCATTTCTTCTTCATTTGTATCTGGCGAGAATATATTTCTTTCACTTCACGATTTACTTCAGTTATTGACGATTGGTCATGTTTTCTCCTTAAGTAATTAATTGCAGCATTATAAGAATATGTATTGAAAAAATATGCAGAATATTTTTTAGCGTGTTTTAAATATTGATCATCTATGATGTCTTTTTGTTTAATCAATTCCAACCATTCAATTTTTTCCTTTTGTACAAGGTCAAGTTCTTGGGGAGTTGATAAAGTAACAAAAACGTCTTCACTTTCTTTTTTTGAAAGTGTGGTGTTTAATAGTTTTTTAATTGCTTTGTCAACATAAAACAATCCTTCGGGTTGTGAAGCGTGGTATATACCTGCGATATTAACAACAAGTTCAAAGTATTGCGAGAAAAGTTCAAAAATTTTTTCATTATTCATATCTATTATAGATAATGATTCAATATTCTTAACAAACATTTTAAATCTACTTTGCAACTGCTTTGTTCTACCAAGTAACATCTCTAAATAACCATCTTGTAGATATTTCTTACCCTCTTCCTTCCATTTGATTGTGTCAGATTTACTAAAGTAGAAATATGCTTGATTTTCAATAAAAAAGGCAAAAATGTCACGGAAATCAACTCTAAAAATATCCGAGATCCCATTTGTTTGGGCTATTTGATTAGCCTCAATAGTTAAAAGAGAAGATTTCTCCTGCCATCCAAAAATGTAATTATTCATTTATTTAATTCATGTATAATAGTTAGCCAGATAATGTTGTAATTGGTCGTGACTGTGTAATGTAAAGTTTTTCATTTTCCATTGCCCATTCAATGTCGCAAGGGAATTTAAAGTGATTCTCAATCTTTATAAATTCCTTTGCAAATAGAATAATTTGTTTATCATTAAGTTTTTGTAATTGAGATTCATCTTTTAAATTTATCCATATGTTGGTTATGTCACTGTTTTTGTTTTGATTACTTTTTATCAATTTTATTTTTTGGGTACTTATATTTTTACTAATTATTAAACCATCTGATTTTGCAACCACATAGGTATCTGGGGTAATTTGTCCACTCACAATAGCTTCTCCAAGTCCATACACAGCCTCAATGACCATTTGGTGATGATCCTTTGTTACAGGATGTACTGTGAAAGCGATACCAGAAACTTCGGATTGAATCATTTCTTGTACCACGACAGCAACACCTATGTACTTATCCAGCATACCTTTTTGATATCGATATAGAATAGCACGCGGTGTAAAAAGTGAAGACCAACAATCTTTTATTTTTGTTATTAAATTTTGTTCATCAACATTTAAAAATGTGTCTAATTCTCCAGCCCAACTAGCTACAGCACTATCTTCAGTCGTAGCACTGGACCTTACAGCGACAAAGTCAGCTCCAAGCTTTTTAAATTCGTTCTGAATTTCATTTCTAAGATCATCTGATATTCTGTATTCACTGATAAGACTTCTTATTGAAACACTTACTTTTAAGATATTTTCCATATTATCAGTGTTAAGTGCTGAAATTTGAGATTTTATTTGTTTGTCTAAATGCGTTTCACTTAGAATTTTATCAAACGCAGATGACAAAATAATAAAACCAGTGGGGACATTCATTCCTAGATTGTGCATTTCTACAAGAGATGCACCTTTTCCACCAAGTTGATGAATATCAATATTCGAATCCGAAAAACCTAATACCTGTTTCATTACTGGCATTTTTATTGTTTGGAATTAATTATTTTCTCGGCCAAAATACGTTGTTCTTGTGTATTTATACCAAGAGTTTCCTTGACGTCGGCATTTACAGAACCAACTTTTAATCCTTGTGAACAAGCAATATTTAAAAGCTGGGCCAAGTAATACTCTCTCTTTATCGGATTTATTTTTATACTATCAATATTTTCTTCCAACCACTTTTTGTTATATAGGTAAGTTGAAGGGAACACCTCTTTAATTTCATTTAGTTGATTAATACTTAATTCATTAGTCTCCAAATTTCCAACGATATTGTCGAATTTATCTCTAATAATTCTTCCATCATAATAAAAATATTTATAAAATCCATTGTAATTTGGTACTTTTGAAACTAGAGTAGTCAAGACATTATTGGAATCGATATGGGTTTTTACCAATTTCTTTATAGTTCTAGCACTTATTAGCGGTCGATCAGCCAATAAAACAAGGACATTACCTTCAGTAAATCTTATTTTCTTCAGAACAGTTCTAACAGCATCTGCCGTTCCAATGGGTTTCATATGTCTACAAAATGTTATTTTTATTGGGCTCTTTATTCGCTTTTCAATTGCACGTTTGTTTCTAAGTGACGCAAGAACAATAACCTCTTCAGAGGAATTATATTTATAAATATTTTCAAGAATGTAAAGAAGCATTGGCTTCCCGTTTAATTCCAATACAGGTTTTGGAACATTTACTTTCAACCTTGTTCCTTTACCTCCTGCTAAGATAATAATCTTCGTGTCCATCATTGTGTCGTATTATAATCCTATTTTCGCGGTAGTGAAAGAATTCACAACTATTTTGTGTAATAATAGGGTCATGCAAACAAAAAATAGACCGCTTAAAATAATCCTCCTTCATGGAAATGGTGGGTCTACTGTTGATGACAATTGGTTCCCATATGCTAAATCTGAATTTAAAAAGTTGGGTCTTGAAGTAATTAGTAAAACTTTTCCTGATAATAAACTTGCAAGACAAGAATATTGGTTACCATTTCTTAAAGACGAACTGAAAGCTGATGAAAACACAATTTTAATAGGTCATTCATCTGGTGCAGTTGCTACATTAAGATTTGTAGAATCAAACAAAATATACGGTTCAGTAATAATCGGCGCAACGCATACAGATTTAGGAGAAAAGTCTGAAAAAATAAGTGGTTATTTTGATAAACTATGGGACTGGGAAGCTATTAAAAACAATCAAAACTGGATTATTCAATTTGCTTCAACTGATGATCCATATATTCCAATCGCAGAGCCTAGATATATTCATGATAAATTAAATACTGAATATCACGAATTTACCAAAAAAGGCCACTTTGGTTGGGATACTAAACTCAAAGAATTTCCTGAACTTGTAAAAGCTGTTAAAGAAAAAGTAGCTAAGATATAATATAAATTATGAATAAAATATATCCTGATAAACTAAAACTAGGAGATGAAGTGAGGGTAATTGCTCCTGCAATGTCATATTCTATCTTTTCAGAGGAACTTAAAAGTATCGCGAACAAGAGATTTGAAGATTTAGGTCTTAAATTATCATTTGGAAAGCATATTAACGAAAAGAATGACTTTACTTCTTCTTCAATTGAATCAAGAATTGAAGATTTGCATGATGCCTTTAGGGATAAGAATGTAAAAGCAATATTTACTGCAATTGGTGGGGCTAATTCAAACCAGTTACTTAAATATACTGACTGGGAGTTAATAAAAAATAATCCAAAGATATTTTGTGGATTTTCAGATATTACTGCACTAAATAACTCAATTTTTGCCAAAACAGGACTAGTTACATATTCAGGACCACATTACTCTACCTTTGGTCAAAAATTACATTTTGACTATACATTAGATTATCTTAAAAAGTGCGTGATGAGTAATGATCAAATAGAAATTAAACCTTCAGAATCTTGGAGTGATGATAGCTGGTACAAAGATCAAGACAAAAGAAACTTAATTAAAAACAATGGCTGGCTTGTCATTAATGAAGGAAAAGCGACTGGAATAATTTTAGGTGGCAATCTTTGTACTTTCAATTTACTTCATGGTACTGAATACATGCCAGATCTAAATAACTCCATTCTTTTTCTTGAAGATGACTACCTTTCAAACCCTGAAACATTTGATAGAGATTTACAGTCACTAATTCACCTACCTGATTTTAATAAAGTAAAAGGAATTGTAATTGGTAGGTTGCAAAATAAAAGCGAGGTAACAAACAGACTTTTAACACAAATCATAAAGACAAAGAAAGAACTTAAAAATATACCAGTAATTGCAAATGTAGACTTTGGCCACACAGATCCAAAGATAACACTTCCAATTGGAGGAATAGTTGAACTAGACATCAATTTTACCAACTCAAAAATTACCCTCCTAGAACATTAAGTGATGTTCTGTTCTTCCTGCCCATGCACATGGCGTCAGCCGTCACCTCTGTAAGCTTTGGGGTGTTTTTTGTGTAGGGCAGGATCCCTGTAAAGGGATATTTCAGGAACAATGGTTCGGTTGTTTTATCCTCTAACCAAGTGCTGTGCGTAAGCACCTGTTCGTTGTTTTCAGCACTTGGTTTAGCTGTCCCTGTGGGACAGATGCGACTGAAATGATACCTTAGAAAACCTTTAAAAATATGTTTGGATTAGTTTTTGTGTTCATATGTGGACTTGCGGTAGCCGTTAACCGACCGCACGGACGGCAAGACGGGTAACTGGCCGAAAATACGACCAGTTAACGGAGTCGATTGAGTACCTTACGGTATACCGCAAGGGCACCGTCAGGTAGTCGCAACTACCTGACTTTATAAATCCCCCTTTTCCTTAAAGTGGGTAAGCGGAAGGCCGAAACGAGCGAAGCGAGTGGAGGCCTGGAGCGCAAACACGATTGGGTTTGCGAGCCGCGAAGCGGTGAGCAAGAACACACGAGCATTCTCCAATTCCTTCCCCTTTGACCCCTCCCTTGGAGAATGCAAAC
>CAZGHY010000032.1:0-8721 GCA_964526015.1 uncultured Gammaproteobacteria bacterium | reverse complement strand
TGGGCAAAAGTCGTGGTCTTCGCTTCGCTCGACCCCGACAGGTCGGGGATGGGAGCAGGTGTACGATTCCGCTCGAACTTATTATATCAAAAACAGTTGATGTTTTTGCGGAGCAACAAGGGAGGGGTCAAAGGGGAAGGAATTGTTGCGGAGCTCGGGTTCCCGCTCAGCTCCGCTCCGCGGAGCCTCGCGAACACTGCATGGTCGGGTTTCTCGCTCACCCCACTTCGTGGGGTTCGCTAACCCAATTGTGTTTTGTTCTATGTTCTAATAATTAAAACTCCACAGATTTAACAAATTCAAGAAGTTTTTTACCAATAGCTTGTTGCCAAAATGTATCTTGTTCTTGTTGTGTCATGTCTGCAATGTATTTTCCTGAAGCAGGGTCAATTTGAATACTTTCTAATGGGTATCCTGCTTGTCTGTTTGTAGTTGGAGTAGATACAAAGGTTCTAGGGGATTTAATGGTAGTTTCTCTATAATTACCTTCTGGTGTTGCAATACAGATTCCAAATTCCCAATACCCTTCTGCTCTACCACCAAGACTATCGATTAACTTTGAATAATATTCAATCATTTCCTCATCTGTGGTTGCAGTTTTGCCATCAATCCTTCTAACATTTAATGCAGGTTGTCTACCATCAGGAAGTCCATTAATGTAAAGCGCGTTATCCATTGAAAAAACTATTTTTCCTAATGCTTTTGCATACGCTAGTGCTTTTTTCCTTGCATTTTCATTTGCAGTTTTCCCATCTTCAACAACTTCAGGCAACACACTTTTATCTGCAACACCATTAACTTCAATACCAGCAGGAACTAAAGCGCCTCTGATTTGTTTAACCTTGGCTTCGTTTGTGGTTCCAAAAGTTAGTTCTTTCATTTGTTGTTATTTTTACTCTGTCTTAAAACTGATTTCAATAGTTTAATTATTGATTTGATGCAGATTCCTTTTTTCTACAATCAATCAAAAATATATTGTTATTGTCAACTGTTTTACCTACTATTTTTAGTATTTCTATAGCCCTATCAAGTTCTTTGTCTGAAAAATAAAAAATTATGCAGATTACATGTTTAAAGTTTGAATCAACAGCATATATTTCAGATTGGTTCAGTAGATTCTTTTTTAATTTAGTACTTGATGCTAGTTTTAGCTCTAAACCAACTTTGTCTTGGCTTCCATATGAGATGATAAAATCAATTGGACCGCGACCATTATTTACTTCTGAGTTATAATCAAACAGGCTGTTGTTAGTAGTTAGCCTAAACATTAGTTGCAGTTGTTTTTCCTGAAGATGTTTATCTTTCATATAAAGGGCGTTACTATTTGATTCTACTGTCTGCTTAAAAAACTTTATACGCTCAATACAATCATCGAGAGAAGTTAACTTGCCATATTGTTTTTTACCTATAATTAGCTGTATTGTTGTTGTATCAAAATGGAAATTAATTCCTTCAGGGTCTGCTATATGCTTTTCTAAAGCCTCTTCTTTGTTCAATTCTTTGCTCTTAATGTAATAATCAATTAACTCTGGGTATGCGTATAAAGTTTTTTGTAAAGCAGCTTTCCTACTTTTTTTAGATTCATCTTTAGACTCTTCACCAGATTTAGAAACTTTAGTAGATAATGCATTGTAAAAATATTTATTTATCTTTGAACGAAGTTCATCATTTTCAATTGTTTTAAATATACTTGCATCATTGTTTAAAAAGTCACTTCTAGAAATCCATGTTTCTTCTTTTGCTAGAATATCCTTCGGTATTAAAAGAACAAAATCTCTTTTAAGAGTGTGTTGTAAAAAGGGTAAATTGTATTTTCTACCTTCCCAAAATCCTTTTTCAAAGTTAAATACGACTTTGTTAACAGCAAACTCTTTAATATGTTTCTTATCTATAAACTTTAAGGCAAATTGTTCTGTATAATCTAGTAAGTATTTTTTAATTAGATTAAGAGTGAAATCACTTATTTTATCGATGCCGATACCTTCTTCTATTAAACACAACTTTTCTAAATGAGATGATTCTGTAATTTTTTCAGAACCAAAACCACTGAATATCTTGTGCAAATTCTTATACAAGGAATCGCCAAAATCCTTTCCCAATCCTAGCCCATCATTTCCACTAATTGAATAGCCTAACCATGCTTGTTTAACTTCTGAAAATTTATAGTACTGATTGTATTCTCCATTATCTAACGTGGTATTTGCATTTTTAATTGTTAGATCCTTAAGATATCTTAAATATCTGATTATAAACTCGTGTAATCCAGAATATTTTTCATTGGCAAAAATCAAAAATGGATCAACAAATGCTGGATTATCACAGATTAATGATGCGTCTAATGCCCCATATTCTTCAATTTGCTCATGGGACACACTAAAAAAATCTGAAAAGTATATGTTATGCTTATCGTTATTCATGGGCGAATTATACTACTTTTTTAGTGATATAATTCAAATATGTCAGAAGAAACAGATAGACTGTTTTCAACAGGATTAGCTGCAGGTTTTGCAGGTGGAACTGTAATGAGTGGTGTAAATCGTGCAGGTTTTGAATTTAAATCAAGCCATTTAGAAACTGAAAACGGTGTGTATCATGACGAATGGTTTGCAGACAGAGCAGGAGCAGGTCAAGAAGTCGTTAAGGTTGGAGATGTAGTTTATTCAAGAGTATATGCAGGAGGAACACTCCCCGTTGAAGAGCTTCAAAAGTTAGGAACAGACAAAGGACAGATTATGAATTTCCTTAAAAAACAAATGCTTGAAAATGGAGAAAAAATTAGACTTCATACAGATTTTACCCCTGAAGCTGAAGGAGATTGGCAATATTCATATAAAGTAACTGATACTAATCTTCAAATTCCACTAACAATGGGCAAAGAAGTAATAACTTTCAAAGGCCAATTAGTTTTTGAGCATGACTTCATAATTTGTCCTGTGGATTAAAAACGTCATTTTAGTTTTGACTCTATTATTCTTCTTGCAATTTTTATTCTCTGTGATGGATAAATATTCCAATGAAATAAAAATCTAACTATACTTTTTTCATTACTGAAAATACTTCCATTATAATTTTTTCTGAATTTATCCTGTGCAGTTATTACACCATGGGGGTTATCTACTCTACTGATTGAATACATATCAGCAGTATATTCAGTCATTCTTCTAATAACTTGAATTGTGATGATACTCAAAGCAAGTGAAAGAATAGGAATTAAAAATAAATTTATATTTTGTCTTGTTATTAAATACAAACCTGTAGACAAAAAGACCAACTCGATTATCATTGATTGCAAATTATGCAACAGCACACAATGCCCTGCCTCATGAAGTATCACCCATTCAAGTTCATCTTTATTTAAGTTTTTATATAATCCTTCTGAAAGAATCATTCTAGGCATAACCCATGGACCAAGTCCTGTCATCATTCCATACATCTTTTGATCTTTAAATAATGTTATGTCCTTTAAATTCAGTCCAGTTTTCTTTTTAACAACAGAGTTAATCCAATCGTCCTTCAAAATCTTTGTTTTAATTTTTGGACCAATAATTAATTTCAAGAAATGTTGAATTTGAAACCAATTGCAAATTGTCAAAAATATTACCGAGAATAATATAGATTCAAATATTATTAAATTCATTTTATTAAGCTCATTAATTCCTCACTCGATCTTTTAGTGTTTGTTGGATCATATAAAAATGTTTGCCAACCAAGTTGTTTTACTGCATCAAGATGTTTCTGGCTATTATCAATAAATAAAATTTCATTTCCTTTGAAGCCACATCTTTTTTCTGCTAATTCATAAATTTCTTTGTACGGTTTTTGAACTTTTTCAATACTAGAATCAATTACTTGATCAAATTCGATATTTGGAAGTAACTCTGCCTTTTTAATTTCAGTTAACATATTTGGATACATGTTTGTAAGAAGACCAATTTTATATTTACTTTTGGCTGTTTCTATAATTGGCCAAATATCTAAACTTTTCTCAAACCTTTTTACAAAACCATCAACAAGAAATGAATAATTGTCAGGTAATGTTATTCCAAACTTTTCTTTGTATATTGGTATCAGAGAATCAATTTCTCTAGTTGTGTTTATTTCATCTTGGTATTGATCATAGATATCTTCAAATTCTTGACTCTTGTCTTGTGGAATTCCCAATTCAACTTTTAATTCCTCCCATTTATTTGTTCCACTGAAATCTTTAATTACAACTCCCCCAACATCAAAATATATAAATTTAATATTGTTTTTCATTTTTCTTTCGTAATAAAGTCTAGTCCACCGCCTGTTAAATAATGTTCAAAGATTATTCCTAATCCTCCCGATATTAATATTAAATTATTGATAGGTAAAATATTTAGAAGTGCAATTAAAATCAGTAACAGTCCATATAAACTGTGGTGTAATCTGTATCCTGAAATTATTAATGCCTTTTTATCTGTTATTTTATAAAATGGAAGATTCTCATAGATATATGCAAAAGTCATTCCTAATACAAAACTTATTATTAAACTCATTTTGATTCGAGATACCCTTTAAGTTTTTGAAATGCAATTTTTCTCATACTGATTTCATTCTTTTCTTCTTGTGTCATTTCTGCAAATGTTTTCCCAGTTCCTTCTATTTCAAAAATTGCATCCCAGCCAAAACCATTTTCACCTCTTGGAGAAACAATCTTTCCTTTAATCTCTCCTTCAAAAAATTCTGTTGTTCTATCTTCTTTTGATAATCCAATTACAACTTTTGCCGAAGCATTAAAATTATTAAAACTTTCTGCCAGTTTATATAAACCGTCATTTCCAATTGTCTTCAAAAACCATTTAATTAAAGGTCCTGGAAGACCATTTAAAGCTTCAAGATACAATGAGTTATCTTCTACAGCAAAACTTCCTGTTACCATTTTTCTAGCCTCTTCAAGTTTGTGGGTTATAACTTCTTTTGAATCAATACTTTGAATTTCTACTAAATCAATGTCAGATTGTTCCAAATCTGGAATAATTGCCTTTGCTTCTTCAAATTTTCCTTTGTTACCTGTTATAAATATTAACTTCATAGTTATATTCTAATCCTCTTTTGTTTATTTTTCTATAATCTTAAATTTTGATATATAATAGCAACCATGGGAAAAGAATATTTAATTGATGTTGATGGGGTAGTTGTAAAACCAAGACATAAATACTTTAGTCAAAAACTTTCTGAGGAACATAATATTCCAATGGATGAAGTACTACCTTTTTTTAAAGGAGATTATAAAAAAGCTGCAGTTGGCGAGGTTGATATCAGAGAAGTTCTTCCACCATATCTTCAAAAATGGAATTGGCAAGGAACAGTTGATGAATTTCTTAATTATTGGTTTGAAAGTGAAAAAGACTTAGATCAGAAAGTATTAGATATTGTTAAAAGTTTAAGAGAATCAGGAAACAAAGTCCATCTTGCTTCTGACAATGAAGCAAACAGGGCAAAGTATTTAATGGAAGAATTAGGACTAAAAGATATTTTTGATTCTGCTTTCTTCTCTGCTGATCTTGGAGTTACAAAGTCAGATCCGGAGTTTTTCAAAAAGATAACAGAAAAACTAGGAGTTAGCATAACAGAATTAAATTATTGGGATGATGATCAAAAGAATGTTGATGTTGCTTCTGATTTAGGTATAAATGCTCACTTGTATACAGCTGCCGAGGAATTTGAAAGACAAACTAAATAAAAAATACCATGGAATCTATATCCGTCACAAATCAATTTGATATTTTATTCACAACTGTTGAAAATTATCCTTACGATGAACTGTTTCATAATCTTAAAGACAGAAATACATTTCTTGCTGGGAAAAGCCTAAATGCAAAACAATTTAAAAACAGTGAACTAAATAGCAATGTCCTAACTGAAATTGAGGAAAAACTTAAAGATACACAAGTAATAGTAATGATAGGTGCAATTAAAACAGGTACATCTTCAATTGGAAATGCTTGGGAAGCAAAAAAATCAAAGTCACGAAAATTTGCATTTGAGGCAAGAACTATGCAGGATGCAAGATATCAAGAATTAGCAAACAATGAAAAGATAAAAGAAATATTTCTTGATGAATTTTCTGATCTTAAAGAAGATGCATTTAGTCAAGTTAAAGGATTCGTTGAAAAAGGTAAAAAATTAATACTCCGTGTTTTTCCAATATCAGTAGACAATATTAGGCAAAAGCTAGATGGTGACGGAATTAACTTCACAGAGGTAATGGTTTTACCTATTAAGGATGATGAGATGACAAGGTATCTTTCAAAAAGTCTTTCACTGTCAGAAGATGACAAACTTATAAAGTTTATAACTTCAGTTTCAGGTGGCAGTCATTTAGTCGCACAGATAATTTGTAATAATCTTATATACCATTCATTTTCAGAAAAGGAATCGGAATTTTCGGCGAGCGATTTTAGGGGCTTGTTAAAACAATCACTCGATCAAGTTAACTCGCTTCAAACTTGGAACAAAGAAAGAGCCCTTGTCCCCGAAGACCTTAAAAAACTATATCCTGATCCCATACTACAAGGAGTGAAGATAAATTAAATTTATTGATTTGGATTATCCATAAAGTAGTAGTATTTATCTTTTTTACTATCATATCTATCAAGTTTATAACCTAACTTCTCAGTTAAATGCCTTGATACCTCATTATCACCTTCCACATAAAGCTCAATTCTTTTAAGTCTCATTTCATCAAAAGCATATTTGTTTGAAAGCAAGATAGCAGCTTTTCCGTAACCTCTATTCTGAAACTTAGGATCAATTAAAGTTCCTCTACTTGCAACTTGCTTTTCTTTGTCCCAATTATAAAAATTAACAACACCAACAATTTCATCACTACTAACATCTTTTACCATTAGTACTACGCGTGTTGAATCACTTGCCCATTTATTTACTTCCTCACTATTTTCAAAAGTATCCATTCCCCATCCATGCATGAGATCCTTATCCTGAAGCCAATTTGTTAGTTTTTGTAAATGATTGTCAGAGTTATATGGAACTAGTTCAATTTGAGTAGATATTAGTTCTTTAACTTCGTTGTCCATTATAGCGTTTTAATAAATTTGTTAACTTCACTTCTACTTTTGAGAACTATGCTTTTATCAGAATAACTTTTTAAGATCCTATCAACTTTTCTAATTCTAAAATACTTAGGGTCGTCTGATTTCGATAAATTTTCTTCTTCTATATGTTGCTTGATTAAATATCTTGATAACTTTAGATTATTAATAAAACCATGTTCTCTTCTCTGCTTTTCATCTGTTAAATATCTTTTCCATTGGCTCACTAAAGTATCAATTATATTTAATCTTAAAAAGATAATTTGATCTGCAGTTTCAAAAACCTCATTAATTGGATTAACTCCTTCAATTACCCAACTATCTTCTTTAATTAATTTATTTAATCTTCTTTTCCATTCTTTTTCATCTACTTCATCGCGACTTTTAGATACTTTATGGTCAAAAAAAACATAATCCAGATTTGTATGTGGGATATCAAAACGGTTTGAGATTACTTTAGCAAGATATGTCTTTCCACTTCCTGATGGTCCAATTACATATATTCTTTTTTTGTTCATCACTATGAGATTTTAACATTAAATGACTAAGGCTAAAAGAATAACTCTTGTTTATATGTATAATTTTTAAAATAGCCTTTACAAATGAAACAACCCTCGGTATTTGATTTTCAGCTTTTGGCTAAATATCACCGAGGGGTGTTTCTTGTAACTTAGTACGGATTACTCAGTTTGGGTGATCTCGGTGGCGAGGACTGCCTTGTTGAAATGGGCAATGGCCGCCGGCTTGAGTTGCGCTTTGTATTCCAGAGGAATTTCAGAAAATCCGCTCGGTTGAGGAGGGAAACTTTCTTTCCATCCACCTTGGACCTGAAGCAGACGTCCGTCTGGCAGGACAACGCGGTCGAGATCGTACATGTTGGCAGGCGCACTGTACTGTTTTCCATCGTACTCAAATCTGATATTGTCGTTCATTGTTTCTCCTTTTAACTACTGAATTTTGTTTAAAAATGTCTTGCGCTTTATGCATGAAAACTGATACATACACAAGGTGCAAGACACCTTTAAAAGGAACCTGATCCGTAATTTCAATGTACAAGAAACTTAACTAAATAAATTTAAGAAACTATGAGTTGCAAGTTGAACTCTAATTTCTCAACAATTTATATTGTAATACTAGCACTATTTCACCTGTTAGTCAAGGTTATAGGGTACGTCTTTTTTTGTCTTGTTCTCCTGCCCATGCACATGGCGGAAGCCACCACCCCTGTAAGCTTTGGGGTGTTTTGTGTTGGGCAGGATTCCTGTTAGGGATATTTCAGGAAGCAATGCCCTTGTGCCTGTAGCTTCCTAACCAAGTGCTGTGCGTAAGCACTCTGTGTACTAGCACTTGGGTAGTTGCCCGACAGGGCAAATTGCGACTGAAATGATACCTTAGAAATCTTTTAAAAATAGGTTTGGATTAGTTTTTGTGTTCATATGTGGACTTGCGGTAGCCGTTAACCGACCGCACGGACGGCAAGACGGGTAACTGGCCGAAAACACGACCAGTTAACGGAGTCGATAGACCTCCTTACGGTATACCGCAAGGACACCGTCAGACGTCCGCAGACGACTGACAATCCCCTTTCTTCAATTGGGTTAGCGAACCCCACGAAGTGGGGTGAGCGAGAAACCCGACCATGCAG
>CAZGHY010000031.1:0-8983 GCA_964526015.1 uncultured Gammaproteobacteria bacterium | reverse complement strand
TGGGAGATCCGGGCGGGAATTGAACCCGCGAATAAGAGTTTTGCAGACTCTCGCCTTACCACTTGGCCACCGGATCAGTAGCCATATTGTAACATATGGCTACTTAAATCCAGATAGACACTACTTTGTTTTAATCTCTATCTTTTTTGGCTTTGCCTCTTCAGCTTTTGGAATAGTTACTGTTAATATTCCATGTTTTACTTCTGCTTCAGCCTTTTGCCAATCACCACCTGATAATGCAGCAGTATAGTAATATTGGTATGAAGAAGATTTGAATTCATCTTTTGATTTGTCTTCTTCTTTTACCTCTGCTTTGATTGTAAGAACACCGTCAACTATATTTGCTTCCACATTTTCTGCTGGAATTCCTGCAACAACTGCTTGAGCAATGATATCTGTATCAGTCTCATGAATCTTTAGACCGTTTTGTCTCATTGTTGGCCAGTTGTCATCATCAAGTAGACTTTTAAATGGGTCAAATCGTACTAGTTGCATATTATAGTTCACCTCCTCTCGACTGTTATCACTCTAATGTTGCGAGTGCTAATATAATATAATAATTCTCAAGTAGTTTGTCAAGAGTATTTTAAAATCTGGTATGATTATCAAAATGAAGAGAAAAATTATCTCAACAGTTTTGTATTTAATCGGATTAGTCTTAATCGGTTTTTCTGTCTTAGTACTTATAGGTTTTTTTAAAGAACAAGAAGCTGGTTTATTAATTGAGACTGAGCCTCAATCTACTGTGTATATCAACAATATTGAGGTTGGAACAACTCCATATGAAACAACAAGAAAAGCAGGAGAGGCTAGTATTAAGATTAAACCTGTAAATATTGGTGAAGTAAAGCTTGATGCTTATGAGACAAATGTTAATTTAGTGCCAGGTGTAAAAACAATTATTAAAAGAGCTTTTATGCAGAAAGATGAAGATGTAAGTGGAGCTATAGTTTCTTTTGAAAAAATAGGTAGTGACAGGTCGTATGTTACAGTCGTTTCAATCCCAGATAATTCTAGAATTATCGTTGACGGAAAAAATTATGGTTTCACGCCACTTCGAGTCTCTTTAGATGCCGGAGATCACGATCTTGTAGTTTCAAAAGATGGATATCTGGAAAAAAAATTACCAATTAAGATTTATAAAGGTTTTAAGTTAACAGCTTCGATAAAATTAGCACAAATATCAATAGAAGATTCTGATATAAAACCCTCAACACAAGAAAAAGAGTCACTTGGTCAAATTAGGATAAATAAAACAGACGTAGGATTTTTGAGGGCTAGAAGTGGGGCAAATATTGGTTTTCCTGAGGTGGGTCGAGTAAAGCCAGATGAAGTTTATGATATTTTAGAGGAAGGGGAACATGCAAGCTGGTACAAAATAAAAATTGTTAGTACTACAAATGAGGGAGCTACAAATGAAATTGAAGGTTGGGTAAATAGTGAATTTGTAACAAAGATCTAGTTAAAAGTTGCAACACTTACATTTGAAGTAAATTTATTTTCATCTCTGGATCCTGATTCGATAGCTGTTTTAGATAAGGCAACAGAGTTTTTAGTGCTAGGAGACTTCTCTAGAGTGGAAATAATATCATCAGCTAGTGAATCAAAATCTACTTCAACTACAAAATTGTCTGCTATGCCAAACGGACTTAGATCACCAGCAATAATTACTGTGTTTTTATTATTTTTTTCAAGTAATGTTAACATGTGTGTGTACTGTCCTTCGTGTTTTGGATAGTTGCAAACTATAGCAAAAAATATTTGTTGATTTTTGTTAACACTATTTATGACAGACTCAATCTCCCTTTTCGATCTAACGGACTCCCATTTCCGTGTAAATTTGTCCGAATTATCTTCAAGAAATTTTGTAGCAGGCGTTGTAGTTGTGTTGTTTCCACTTCTTTGAAGACTTTCAAAGTTTTCAAATTTAGCTTTGTCCTCAATTGGCTTAAAATGAATATCTTTCCATTTGGCTGGAATTGTTAGGTGACCCATAACGTGATAACAAAATAGTCCACAAATACCAAAAGTGTCTGGCATCGTTTTAATATCTTCTAGAGCTTTAGTAAATGAAGGGCTTAAGTTGTTAATTTTATTTCTCCAAAATCGAGTCCGATCAGATTCCCTTTTGATAATCGGAAGAATATTTGAATTCATGAATGATTTAAATCCCGCTCACTGATACTCCCGAGTAGAGAATCCAGTAGACTAGGGATACCCAAAGTCCTACTGCAATAATTAAAGATTTGTCAGTTAGTAGGATTTTTTCAGGAGCTTCAGATTTACCTTCAAAGATTAAAGATTCATAACGCATGATAACAAAGATAACAACGGGTATTGTTAACATCATTAATTTATTGATTGTTGTAGCCCTTGACAGCTCTGCTAAGACTAACCAAAAGTCTAAGGTTGCCTTAGGCGACTCGAAAAAGGTATACAGACTCCAGCTCATCCAGGTAGCATTACCAAACATTGTTACATAGCTATTTAATAATTCTTTAGAGTATTTCGATAGGCTTTTCCTTGTACCTCCATCTGTTGCTTTGAGCAAATTTATTTCAGATCTTCTTTTACCTGCAGCTAAAAATAAGGAAGCCGAGACAACACAGAGCAAAAACCAAACTGATAAATGAGCGTTAATTACAAATGCTCCTGCGTAAAAACGTAGAATAAAACCAGAAGCGATCAATAAAATATCAATAACAGGTATGTTTTTAAGTCCTAAACTGTATAAAAGTTGAATTACTAAATAAACCAAGACTAATGTTGTAAATAACTGGCTTAATGGTAGGGCTATTAATAATGAAAAAAATACAAAAAACATGATTTCGAAAATTGCTATAAAAAGTGGAAGTTTACCAGAAGCAATTGGTCTAAACTTTTTAACTGGATGGATTTTGTCAGATTGAGCGTCTAAAATGTCATTAAAAATATATGTAGCCGAAGTAGCAAATGAAAAACTTATAAACGCAAGGATTACATCTTTAAACAATCCAGTTTCGTATAACGTTCCTGTTAGGAATATCGCTCCGAATAAAGCAAAATTTTTGACCCAATGAATTGGTCTTGCCACTTTTATCGCCTGAATTAGTATATTAAACATATTACGTTTTTTTATTCTTAGTTAAAAATAAAATTAACCCACCTAGAAAAAAGGTTATCCCAATGATTGTATATAACTTATATGTACTATTCAAATTTAATGCTAAAATTCCAAGTATTGCTGTTAATGACCAATATATTTGAGCTACTTGTTTTTTAGAGAAACCGGAATCAAGCAATTTGTGGTGAAGGTGCCCTCTGTCACCCCAAACTGGAGATTTACCTGATAATATCCTTTTGATAATTACATATCCCGTATCGACTATTGGGATCCCCAGTACTACTAAAAGTGTTCCGACTTTAGAAGTCGAAAGTATCGAGGCGATTGCAAGCATGTAACCAGCCAATGAGGACTCTGCATAATTTGTCATTATTTTTTGAGGAAATTTGTGCCAGAATAAGAACCCTAAAAATGAACCAGCTGTAATACTTGATAATAGTATTATGGGCCACTGGGTTATGTCTGCAGAATAATAAAGAGAGAAGGCTGAAACTGTTATTGCAGAAATAACGACGACTCCAGAAAGTTGACCATCGACACCTTTTGCGCCCATGTTTAGTACGTTCATCATGAATACAATCCAGATAATAGCAAATAAATCGGAAATTAGTGGGTTAGATAAATCAATTATTCCTCCAAAAGGATTTGATATAAATGATATACCTATCCCAGACATAATTGGGATTAGAGAGGCTAAAAAACCTAGAAACAATCTTAAGTATGGACTTAAGTTGTATCTGTCGTCTAGATATCCCATCATGAAGATGATAAAGGCGCCTAGTAGAATTGATACTAAATGCTTATCTATTGGTATAAAAATGATTGATGCAATAAATATTGCAGAAAAAATTGATATTCCACTACCTCTTGGGATAGGTTTCGTGTGAATAACTTTTGGATGCTTGTTTGTTTTAGGGTCATCGATAATTTTTAAGTATTTGCTAAGTTTGATAACCAAGGGCGTAATTATAAAAGATATAAATGATGCAAGAAATAAAGGTTTAAAAAATAAATTTAATAAATTATTCATTATTAGATTGATCCTACTAAAAATATAATTTTAAATGTGGATACAGTTGCAAGAATTGAAATAAAAACAGAAGCAAAAGCAAGTATTCTTTTGTTGTAATTATCTACTGTTTTAACAGCAATGATTATATTAATAATACAAATTATTATAGAAATAATTGATGGAATGGTAATCATAATTGATTGTGTAATTTGACTGTTAGTTTGTGGTAACCCGTAGAAGAGTGGTATTTCAGGCGGTAGGATTAATTGTGCAAGTATGCCTGATACAAAAGTTATAAGAGAAAATATCATAGAAACATAAAAAAGATTTTTAAAAGGAAGATTGTTTAATATTGGGTTCAATTTGTTAGATATAGCCATATTTGAGATGAACCTATTTCTGAGATTATATAATAGTTTTCAGCCAAAAACACATTAAGGCTCTCAAATGGGTATGAATTTGGGGTAACAACTACAAATTTTGGCATGCTTTTTTTAAGTTCTGTGATTGTCATTTCTTCTGTCGAGAAGTCTCTAAAATGATAGTCAGCAACATACTTAGTTGGTGGTAATCTCCTAGAGAGTGAATAAATAGCCGATGAATCGTTACTCCAGATAAAAACTTTATCCTCCTTTTTTGCAGTTTTAGCTAGAAAGTCTGCAATTTCATAATTATTGTTAAGTTGTGGTGAAAACCTGTTGAAATATTCCTCTTTATCAATCTGTTTTGTTGCAAATTTAATAAACCTTTCGTAATAGGGAACTGTTTGGTAATACCAGAATTTAAAATAGAAAGGGACAAAGAAAGCTAGTGTTAACGGGATAACTGTTAAGCTTTGCTCGATATTCTTAAGTGTAAATAACATTCCAAACAGAATTGAAATAGGAGCAAGTGACTGTAGGAAGTAGTGAGGATATGGTCTTTCAGATAATGTTACGGCAAAAAGAGTGGCTAAAAGCCAAGCGCTAACAAATATAAATTGTTTTGAAAGTTTGCTTTTAAGAACCCACAAAACGAAAAACCCTGCAAGCATTATCCCAAAACGAATAAGAAGTGGGGCATTCTTTACTAGAAATGGTATTTCAACTGCAGATCTTTTCCAGCTACTTAAATAACCAAAGTTTTGTAAATATGCTGCAATAACATATTCAGATAGCGAGCCTCGTAGGTAATACCAGACAAAGGAAAGAAGTATAGGTATTGCAAATCCGAGTGACAAAAAGAAAACCTTTTTAACAAGCGCAACAAAATCTTCTTTTTTGGTAAAAATTAACCAAAAGGCAATTAAGCCTAAGATATCAAAGGCAGCCACTATTTTAAAAAGTGAAGCTACTGAAAAGAGTATTCCTACTAAAAACATATTTTTAATAGTGTCTTTACGTGCAAGCGCGTAAACAAGTGCAAGTAAAACAGGTACCATCATGAAGTTTTCTGCATTCGCAATATTTCCTTCAAGTAACGGCACTGTTGAGAATATACCAAAAAGAATGGTCGAGACTGTATGTAACTTTCCATTTTTTGGAAATAATATCTTTGTTAATTTCCAAAACAGATAGACTGCAAGTAAATTAAAGACAGCTAGTAGTGCTTTAAAAATGAATACATTACCAGCGAGTGCGGCTGTTAAGTATAGAAGTGGTGGCTTGTTGTCGTGTAAGCCTGAATATAGTGGAACACCTTGTCTAATACCTTCTCCCAGAGTTAAATAAATCATTTCATCACCGTAATAATATGGCTCAAAAAATGAAGGGATTCGAAGAATGATTATAACTACAAAGAAAATCTCAAGCCAAATTGGAGTATCTATAACAGAAATTAGCCAATTCCAGTACTTTTTAATGAAGTTTACCACACTTAATAATATCACAAACAAAAGTTATTATACTTTTTCCGTCACCTTGTATTCGATATACTTACCAAGCATTAGCCTTGTGTGAGCATCAAGACCTGGTAGGGCAGAGAAGAAGAATCCTGCAATCGGCATTAGTATAAATTCAAAAGGCATGAAAATTTGTCGCCAGATTGATATGTGTTCTGGTCTCTTTGGTTTATACACATTATCTACAAAAAACAAAACAAAGAAGAAACTAAGCGAAAGGGTCAGAATTATTGAAGATAACTTCGGAACCATGTAGCCTAAGGCTGTCCTTCCGAATGCAGGATTAATTAAAGTTGGAAGTGTTAGTCCAATTGTTACGATAAACCAGTTAACTGGCCACATAAAGTGAGACCAAATAACATGAAGTAGTCTTGTTGTTTTGTCCCAAAATGGAATCTCTCTATCTACTAAATAGTTTTTAATGATCCATGAATCGTCAGATGTTCCCCAAGCCCATCTCTTATATTGTTCATACTGGTTTTTCATTGTTTTCCAATGAGATGTTGATTGTGCAGCATCAGCATGAAGTGGAAGGTAAATTGGTTCTACTTCAAGCCCACCTTTAACTTTGTAATATGCTTTGAAAAATATACCCCAATCCTCAGGTATTTTATCTGCATCCCAATATCCAGCTTCATCGAGAAGTTTAAAAGAAAGTGAGTAGTTGGCGGTATTTAGTAATCTATCTTTTCTTGGAAGTTGAGATAAATTAAATATTGTTCCAAAGGTATTTGGTACTCTTGTGATTGCAGGAAGTTCCCAAATATTGTTGTAAAACATGACAGCTGGTTGCCAGAAGTGTCTATATCTTGTTGGACTGTCTAAAAACTTAAATGAGAGGTAGGCAAAATGGTTTGGATGGTATTTATGGTCTGCATCACAACTAGTAACTGTTAAATAATCCATATCCACCAAGTTTTTATCTATATAATTTTTCTTGAAGTGAATAGCTGCAAATTTTTCATTTGATGCTTTTCCTACAGCCTCGCCTGCAACTAGCTTATGGTTTGTTTGTATAAAATATTTAAACTTTTTAGCAAACATTTTACTTAAACTTTTAAACTTAGAATCTCTGTCATTTCTGTCTTCTTTTTCTTCCATAGCAAGAATTACAGTCATCATTTTTGTAGGTAATGTTTGACTCGCAAGTGATTCGATTGTGCGTTCTAATATATGGAGCGGTTCTTTATAGGTGGGTACGATTATGACATTATGTACTTTTTTCCAATCTGGAAATGTTTTAAGGTCATTTACCCAGTCATACTTAATGGCTGCTTGAATCTTAGTATGGGAAATAATTGAGGTTATGGCAATTAAAAACGATTGATAGAACCAATAAACGTTAAATAATAAGACAAAATATGCCACAAAATTTGGAAATACAAAAATACCCCAGTATGGAAGTAGAATCATATTCCAAGAAAAGAAACCTGGAAGTATTTCAAAAAACCTTAATACTATCTTTTCATTTTTAATTATCCAATTTCTGATCATATTATTTAATTCTTGGAAACAATGGTTCTTGCATTTTAATTACTGGCCCACCAAACACTTTAGCAATTTTCTCAACTGTTTGTGGTAAAAATGGTTTAAGGTTTAGTGTAATTTCTGCGATTTCTTCAAGATAGTATTGAAGTCTTTCTTTTAATTCGTCACCTGCAAGTTTCCAAGCTTCGTTTTTGTTAATATCTTGGTCAATTTGGCTAATTTTATCCCAAATAAACTTCATTGAAGTATCAAATCTAAACTCCTCAATTGCGGAAGCAACTTCTGGATAGATACTTGTCTCTTTTGATTTGAACTCAAATTGTGATGTTTCACATAATCTTGCAACTCTTGAAACTAAATTGCCAAGTCCATTTGCAAGGTCTGCGTTGTAGACGTCTTTTAACTTTTCTTCTGAAAAGTCTCCATCTGCAAATGGGGAGAACTTGGCTAGAAAGTAATATCGTAGCGCATCGGCTCCGTATTTATTTATGATTGTATTAGGGTCAATCACATTGCCTAGCGTCTTACTCATTTTTTGTCCATCAACAGTAAAGTAACCATGAACAAACAGTTCCTTTGGCAATTCTAAATTTGCAGACAATAAAAATGCAGGCCAATATACAGCATGAAATCTTGAAATTCCTTTACCGATTACATGTACATCAGCAGACCAATATTTTTTGTATTTTTCGTCGTCTGAATTAAATCCAATGCCAGTTTGGTAAATATTTAAAGCATCAAACCAAACATATATTTTTTGAGAATCATCATTGGGTACTGGAACACCCCAGTTTTTAGCCCTTTCGTTTGAACGCGAGATGGAAATGTCTTGGAGTGGTTGTTTTAAAAAAGATAATACTTCGTTTTTGCGTTCATTTGGAGTAATTTTTAACTTGTCACTTTGTATTAAATCAATCAACTTGTCTTGATATTTTGACAATTTGAAAAAGTAATTTTTTTCTTTTACTTGTTCAAGTTTTTTTCCAACATGCTCAAAACATTCTCCGTTTTCATTTAACTCTTCTTTTTCATAGAAAGTTTCACAACCTACACAATAAAGACCTGAATATTCTTTTTGATAAATATCTCCTGCTTTGTCACATAGTTGCCAGAGTTTTTGTGAAGAAGGGAAGTGTTTTTCTTTGTCACTACCTTTTTGCCAGACATCAAACTTACAGTTTAGATTTTTAATGAGTTCTTCAAACAATTTATTGTTTTTATCTACAAACTCCTGTACTGGAATTCCAGCATTTTCTGCAGCCTGAACGTTTTTTAAAGCGTTTTCATCACCACCGGAAAGTAAAATAACATCTTCTCCTAAAAGCCTGTGATATCTAGCTAAAACATCACCCTGTACAAACTCCAAGGCATGGCCTACATGTGGAGCTGCATTTACATACGGAATTGCACAGGTAATGTAATATTTCTTGTCCATTTGAGGTATTATACTAGTTTCTTGAGCTAGTGCCCAGCTTTTTGATTTTCTCACTCCAGACATTGG
>CAZGHY010000030.1:0-9639 GCA_964526015.1 uncultured Gammaproteobacteria bacterium | reverse complement strand
TGCCCTGCTGGAACCATAGCAGACACAAACCAAGTTGTATCAATAGAATGTATAAATTCAGGTATAGGAACAGCACAAGCACAAGGTAGTTGCTGTAGATGGGACGTTTCTGATGGTTGTGAAGTCGGGATGGCAGGTTGTTGCTTAAGAAACGAGACAATAACTTATACATGCGTTCCTATAAATTATGACCCTGTTGGATCCCATGAAAGTTCAAGTTGCACAACAACAGTGGGCTGGACATGTGATGGAAATGACCTATCATCATCCATTGACGTTCATGTTTATGATGGAGGTACGTTTATTGGGATGGCCACTGCTAATCAGGCTAGATCTGATATTGCATCAACATGTGGCGGATATGCAAACCATGGTTTTACTTTTACAACACCAAACACTCTAATTGACGGAGCGTCACATAATATATATACATACGCAATAAATCCCGATGGAGGAAACAACCCCTTACTAACCAATTCACCTCGAACCATCTCTTGTACACCCAGCTGTACAGTTGACTTGTTACCATCAAGCAACAGTATAAACTCTGGTTCAACCGTTCAATTACAAGCATCAATAACTGCAAGTTCGGGAATTATTTCCAATGTAAGCTTTTCATCTTCTAACACATCTGCAGTTACAGTTAGCCCTTCATCTGATACCTCTGCAAGCTATACAACAACTGCAAGTGCCATTGGTTCAGGAACATCTACAATTACTGCAAGTGTAACAATGTCTGGTGCAACAAGATGTAGCGATACGGCTACAGTATCTGTTTTATCTGCAGATCCATGGTGGCAAGTTGAAGACGGCGACATAGTAGCGTCTGGAGATATTATCTCAACAGTACCTTCTACAAAATACTTTAACGTAGTTGGGTTAGGTGGTTTTCCAGGTGTACCAGTATACAACGGCTCATTGTTAGTTACTCCTGGAGCTGTTTCAAACCCATCTTGGGCTTGGAGTGCTAACACCGCTACTAACCAATCAAGATTGTTTAATTATAGTTACTTTGCAAATCTGGTCCCAAGCGACATAATTTTCACAGATCCTTCGTCTACAAGTATAGCAACTGATATTTCAGATCAGGATGGATATGATTGGTATAAACATGCTGGAAACTTAACGCTATCTGCTTCGGACCTATTGAATAGGAAAGTAATTTTATTTGTTGATGGTAATTTAACAATCGATGGAAACATAAACGTTACAGATAACCAAGGTTTCTTTGTTACATTTGTAAATGGCACAATTTCAATTAATCCATCTGTCACAGGATCACCTTCGCTAGAAGGATTATATTTATCAAATAGTACATTCTCTACTGGAGTTGGGACTAGTCCTATAAATATTAGAGGATCTATTGCAAGTTATGGTGGAATAAGCTTTGAACGTGATCTTGCAGATGATTCCTCGCCTGCAGAATACATAGAATTTGCACCAGATCAAGTTGCAATGTTCCCAGAAAAACTAATGCTATCAAGGACAAAGTGGATAGAAGTGGCTCCTTAATTAAATTAATAATTTCTTTAATTAATAATTTCTAATTACTATTTCAGTTTGAGCAGTAACTGTACCTTTCTCTTCAGCTCTTGATTCCGTATCTGAAGCTTCAATGACAATCTTTACAACAGGAGGATTATTTATATCTACCTGACTGCAACTAAAGGAACAGCTTGTAACGGATATTTCATCTGAAGTTAATCTAGCCGAGCCAGAAGAAATATAACCTGAATCTGAGCCACTTGGAGCCACACAATTAAAAGTGCTAGTTACCCCATCAATAGTGTTATAACTAATTGCAGATGTTCCCAATAAACCACATGAATTTATTGATTCAGAACTTCTTAGTTGTCTCTCTATAATTGCCAAAGAATAATTAACATTTTCTCTAACACGAACCAGAGAGTCACTTTTTTTAGCACCCCTCAAAGTAAGAAATACTGATCTTGTTGATAATAAACCAACAACCGCAAATATTGAAATTACAACTAAAATTTCTACTAACGATAAACCATTTATATTTTTATTTTTTTTAATCATTTTTCTCCTTTAATTTATTAGCGCTCGCGTATATCTGTAAAATTGGTTGTAATTATTGCTTCGTGTGTACCGCGAGAGTCGTCCCACCTTGTAGTAACTACAGCCTGAACTGCATTTTGGGAAGCCGAAATAGCAGTAGTTGTGAAGACAACATCCCTTTTAAAAATTGAATTAGTATCGATCACCTCTGAGCTTGAGCAAGCGCCAGTATTAGACCACGTAGATGAAGACAATGGATTTTGCAAACAATAAGTTCCTATAGCATTTGTTTTAAAATTTTCAAAATCAAGATCTCTTTCTGACCGTAACCACTCAATTGCTTCTTGTGAATATCTATTTGCAGTAGTTTTATTTCTAGAAAATAAAGAGTTAGAAATTGAATTCGTTGACAACACGACAACAGCAACGATAATCATCGTTATAATAAAAATTGCCAGAACCATCTCGAACATACTTTGACCTTTATAATTTTTGTTTTTTAAATATTTCATTTAACATCCCCTCCGATACCAACAACTACAGTTCCACTTGTCCCTGCATCTAAATTTGTTAACGTGAATGTCAATGGAGTAGATAAGTCAGTACCTTGACCAAGAACCTTAAAAGTTACACTTCCAGCAGAAATAGTCGTATCAGTAGGCATTGAGACTGACTTATATATATAGCTACCATTAGAACAAACAGCAATCAAACTGTAATTTAAGCTATCATCACGGTTAAATTTATAACCTGATAACGTTGAACAACCATCAGGCTTTTGCCCTGTCAAAGCAAATTGCTGTGCTAAACGCAAATCTGATTTAACTTGTTTTAAAATACCTACCAAAGCCTGTCTTCTCGAAAATTCTCTATAACTAACAAATCCTATCGAAAATATTATTGCAATAATTGATATTCCTACCAGTAGCTCAATCAAAGTATAACCTCGTCTTGTCATGGATTTGTAATTAAGTAGTTACAACTAAGCCCACAGTTTACTCCTGCGTAAGTTGTTAATCCTTGTTGCTCTAAAGATGCGTACAATTCATAACCATTACCAACAGATCGATAAACATAATTTCTAACTGTAGAAGTTGGATCTGTCGGAACTGATGAAATATATGTATTTGATGCACTACAACTTGAAGGCGTACCTGTACCAACCAAACTAGTTGCACTTGATAGATTAAAAGTAGCCGGATAACCACTACAATCTGCTTTATACAATTCTAATCCAGAGCGTATCGTTTCCAAATCCGCTTTTCTTCGTGCATCTCTAGATGACTCCCGCGCTCCGCTGAGTCCAAATATTGATACTCCTACTAATATTCCGATAATTGAAATAACTACAAGTAACTCTATCAATGTAAAACCGCGTTGTAATTTATTAAGTAATTTCATAGTATTTAAATTGGGCAAGTGGCAGAGCTCGGAATTGAAGAGCTTTCACCGTTTTTGCCATTTGAGCAAACAACCCAATATTTAGTAGTAGATGAATTTTCAATCTTTGCCCAAATAACATAATTTGAAGAAGATGCTGAACCGGCAGTCCCTGAACTAGCAATATACCTATAATCATAATAGGTTGGATCTGCTGAAATCTTAGGATCCTGAGAACAAGAAATATCTGGTTCGAGTCTAGAATTTAAATATCCACAAGCAGTAGTCGCTGTTATTGCCGTTCCACCAGAAACAGCAGGAAACAAACCATTTGACAAATTTGCATACATTTCTAAAGCAGTCTGATATTGCTTCATATCAGATTTTCTTGTTGTGTCTCTTGCTTGTTTTTGAGCAGCTCCGTAAGAAACTACGGCAAGTCCAGCAAGAACACCAATTAACGAAATAACAACAAGCATTTCAATCAATGTAAATGCATTATTTAATTTATTTTTAATCATGGTCTTACTGTATATTGACAAGTACTAGAACAAACTGAACTGGCGACAGACGTACACTTATCATCTGATCTATTTTCAAGGCAAGCACTAATACTGTAATTATCTGAATCAGTGTATGTATAAGTATAAGATTGATCTGGTAAAGGATCAGCAGGTAAAATATTCATATAAGGAGACCAATCAGTACCCCAATCAGGAAAAGATGCAACATTTGGATAACCATTATTGTCATTGTAATAAATTCTTAACGCAGTTTGAATATTTTTTAAATCAGATTTTCTCTGAGCATCACGGGCTCTTTCTCGTGCTGAGTTTAGGTTGGCAATAACTAATGTTGCTAAAACACCAATCAATGAAACGACTACCAGCAGTTCAATTAAAGTAAAACCTCTTTTATTCATATTTTATATTATCATTTATTCTGTTGCAGTAGTATTAGCGCTAGTAACAGCAAAATTAGGATTCAAGCTACAATCGTTGTTGATACAATCTTTATCTTCACTATTTTCTAATTTAGCAAAAAGCTGATATTTTTGATTCGAACCAGATACTAAATTATACGTATATGATTGATTTCCAACAGGATCTGAAGGTAACACTTTAAAATAAACAGTTCCGTTTCCATCTGCAAACTGTGACCCCCAAACTATTTGATTAACATCAGGGTAAACCTTATGATCAGAATAATACAGCTCTAAAGCATTACCAACTTGTTTAAGGTCTGATTTTCTTTGTGCGTCTCGGCCCCTCATCTGAGCCGTCATAAAGTTACCAACTCCGAAAGATGCTAAAACACCAATAATTGACATCACGACTAACAGTTCAACCAATGTAAAAGCTTTATTATTTGTCATTATTCCTCCCTTCCATAATTACATATATTTGTACCACATTGCAAGTTCTTATAGACTATCAACTTTGTGTATTCAGCTTCATCTTTGCCTTCAAGCGATATGTATATTTGATATTTTTTACCATCAGAAATATACAAATAGCTTGCTCCCTTTTTATAATTAGGATCTCTTGGCATCAAATTCTTATTTTCGAATCTTGATACGCCCCAATTACAAGCTACCGGATTAAGTGCAAAACCAGTCACCTTATCTACGATTGGGTCTTCATCAAAACATCCAATTATCAAACCGTCTGGAGATGATAGGGGATATGTCTTATATTTATTCTTATACGTATCGAGAGACTTCTGAAGAGAAGAAAGATCGTCTTTACGAACAGAATCCCTACCTCTTCTTAAAGAAATTGAAACATTAAAACCAAATAATATAAAAAGTACAAATAGTATTATAGATATTGCTTTAATTTCAGGATTTGTAAATTTTTTCATCAAATTTTATTGTGTTACGCACTCGTTTAATGGGCTTTGCGGTGTTCCACATGGCAGTAAACAATTTGATCCACTAAAATTAACAGAGCATTCAGGTATTCCACTTGAGGGGTTTAAGGCGACCGGAACACAAACTCCACTTTTACATCCTACAAAACCAGTAATATTACTCGCTCCACCACCTAAATTTGTAGTTCCAGTTTGACTTAAATCGGGTGAGTTTGGACTGGTTGAGACATAAGAATATTCTGAATTCAGGCCAATACCTTCGATGTAGTCTGAATCTTTATTATTGTCTAATTTTGCATATAGCCTATACCATCTTGAACAAGAACCCCCATCGTTTTCGTATAAATATGAGTTATTAGTTGCAGGATCGCAAGGAATCATGTTTAAATAGGGTTTCAATCCATCTCCTGCACCACTACAAAGTACCAATTCAACTGGGGGATAACAGTCATTGTCTTTTTCGTATTCTTCAACAGCAATACTAATTTTTTTAATATCTGCTTTTCTTTTTGCATCATAACCCTTAAAAACTTGAGTACGTAGATAAGCTGTAACCAAAACACCTAAAAAAGAAATCATTGAAACGACAATTAAAAGTTCTGTTAACGTAAAACCTTTTTTTACTTGCATTTTTATTAATACACTTTAAAAAACATTACAATCCAAAAAGCAACAACCATAAATGGTCCAAATGAAATTTTTGACTTAAGATTTGCTTTATTTAATAATAGCAAGAAGAACGATACTAATCCACCCATAATAAAAGACAATATAAACCAATAAATACCTTTTTCGAATCCAAGCAAAATACCAATCGGCAAAGCTAACTTCACGTCACCCAACCCCATTCCTTTACCTGCAGTGATCAAATGCAAAGACAAGAACAATAAAGAGTAAAAAAAACCGCTAAATAAGTAGCTATACGGTGCAAGCGTTACTCCATATGGAATGAAGAATAATGAACAAATAAATAATAACCAAGTAAATTCATCGGGGATTATCTGAAATTCAAAATCGATAATAAAAATTATTAATGTTAACAACATTAACAAAGAATAAACAAAATACAAAAGACCAAAACCAAAATTTAAATATAACAAAGCAAAACAAGAAACTGTTAATATTTCGATTAAAGGGTAACGAATTGATATTTTTTTACCACAACATCTTGACTTTGCGCGGTTAAAAATAAAAGAAAACAAAGGTATATTGTCATACCAAATCAAATTTTTTTTACATGAATCACAAAAGGACCTTCCTTTGACAAACCCTATTCCCCTTGGAATTCTATAGGTAATGGCAGATACAAAAGATCCAATTGCTAAACCAAATAATACGAGCAAGGTAAATTCCATACTCGTATTATTCAGGTATACAGACATACTGCGGAGCAGACACCCATGTTGCGCTAGTTGCAGCACAAGAAGCGTCATTCGCTGTTATAGCTGTTCTTACACCACCAGCTGAAAGGGTATATGCTTTACCGTCTGTACAAGCTTTCTCTCTAAAAGATTTAGAAAGAGGAATAAAACAAGCATAAACTGAAGAGGATGCACCGGCAGCCTTTCCAATCATAATTTGTTTATCAGCACCTTGAGCGCTATTTTTAACAAAATCTCTATCTCTGAACTCAGTCTTAAGTTCGTCATTATTAATTAGCACTCCAAAACTAGTTGTTGCTGATCCTGTACATGTTGTTCCACACAATCCAATCGAAGAATCTGCTGCTGTAATAAAATCAAGAGCATCATCGGTTTGAACTACAGTACCTGTCATCCAAGGAAATTCTGATTTTGCAGCAAAGTACCTATCAATAGCAGAGATAAGCTGACCTCCATCTGCTTTAAATCTTGTATCTCTGGCACGATTTGATTGTTCTATTGGATTAATTGCAGAAATAACTATCAAAGCAATTGCACCCAAAAGACCGATTACTATCAAAAGTTCAACAAGCGTAAAACCAAAACTATTTTTAATTTTTTTTATTTTAATTCACCCCCTTATATTTTTAGTATCATTTATTAAAATTGACTTGTCAAGTTATATATTGGCAGTATGATTGCGATAACCAAGAAACCAACACCTAAGCCCAATAGCACCATCACGATTGGTTCAATTGCTGCAGTTAGGGTTTTGACTTTTTGATCCGATTCAACCTCAAAAACATGACTTACTTTGGACAAAACTTCCTCCATTTTTCCAGTTTCTTCTCCCACAGCAATCATTTGAGACAAAATAAAAGGGAAGACATCAGGATGTTTTGCAAACGCAAAAGAAACAGGAAAACCTTTTTCAACCTGACTGGAAACATCTTTTAAAGCATTTGAAATTGTTACATTATCAATAACACCTGCAGTAATATTTAATCCTTCTAAAATTGATACTCCTGCACCTGTCATTAAAGATAAAGTACTTGATAATTCAGTAAGAGCTACTTTCTTTTGCAACTCTCCAACAATTGGTATTTTATAAAGCATCTCATCTGTTTTTAATCTACCCGCGACTGTATTTCTATAGCCCTTAAATGCATAAAATGCAGAAATTAATAGTGTTAATGTTACCGGCCAAAATTTTATTACGGCATCAGAAATTCCCATTAAAATTCTTGTAGGTAAAGGCAATTCAGCATTAAATTCTGAATACAAAGAAGTCAACTTTGGGACTACAAATATCATCATTATAAAAGCAACAATTATCATTCCTGTTACAATTATCATTGGATAAATTAATGCGCCCTTTACTTTGCCTCTAAATTCTTGCTGTTTTTCAAGATCGTCAGCCAACTTAACCAAAACAGTGTCAAGAACACCTCCAGCTTCACCAGATCGAACTAACGCAATATATGTTGGGGTAAAAACTTTTGGATGTTTCGCAAAAGCCTTAGACATTGATTCACCACCTTCGACATCTGACAAAATTTGAGATACAACTTTACCCATAGATCCTTTTGCTTGAGATCTTAATATTAAAAGTGACTCGGTAACTGGCAATCCGGCGGCTACCATTGTAGCGAATTGCCTAGTAAAAGTTGCAACATCTGAAGGTGTAATTTTATCTTTAAATTTTCTCAAAAAAGCTATTGGATTTTCCATTACCGCTTTTATTGATAAAACCAATAAGCCTTTCCCTCTAACCAATTTTGCCGCTGATGATTCATCTAATGCCTCTACTTCGCCTGTCACTAAAACACCTAATTTGTTTTTTGCCTTGAAGGTAAATCTTTTCATTTATCTAGCTCCTCTTACCAATCTATTCAGCTCCTCCGGCTTAACAGTCCATTCTTGTGCAACTTCTAATGAGACCTGTCCAGACTTTACCAAATTCGCAAGTGAGTATTCGAGAGTTGACATTCCAGCTTCTAGTGAAGTCTGGATAATAGAGTCTATTTGAGGGGTTTTACCTTCCCTGATCGACGTCTTTATGGCATTTGTCCCTAACATTACTTCATGTGCAACAACCCTTCCACCGGCTGTTGAAGATACTAATCTCTGAGAAAAAACCGCCTCTAGCACAGAGGATAATTGTAACCTAACTTGATTTTGCTGATCTTCTGGAAAAACATCAACAATTCTATCAATTGTTTGTGATGCAGAATTTGTATGTAATGTACCGAACACTAAATGACCAGTCTCAGCGATTGTAAGGGCAGATGAGATAGTCTCAAAATCTCTCATTTCCCCAACCAAGACAACATCTGGATCTTCACGTAAGACAGAACGAAGAGCAACTTGCCAAGAATGAGTATCAGATCTCATTTCTCTCTGGGAAATTATAGAACTAATAGGCTTAAATACAAATTCAATTGGGTCCTCGATTGTAACTATATGACTTGATCTGATCTTATTTATTTCATTTATTACTGCAGCTAAGGTAGTAGATTTACCATGCCCAGTCGGGCCAGTCACTAAAACTAAACCTTGTCGCATTGTTGTAAAATTATTAACAATTTTTGGTAATTTCAAACTTTCCAAAGTTGGAATTTCAAGGGGGATCCTTCTAAATGCAGCAGACAATGCACCCTTTTGGGTATATGCATTAACTCTAAATCGAGCTTTATCGCTAAATGATAATGAAAAATCCAACTCTTTATTTACAGTAAGCCTTTCAAACTGTTCACCACTTAAAACCTGCTTTAATAACATAGAAACAGTCTCGGAAGTTAAAATTCCAGAATCGGGCAATGTTTTTAATTGACCGTCAATCCTCACAGTAGGCGGAACACCAGCAATCAAATGAAGATCTGATGCCTTTAAGTCTATTGTTTGTTGTAATAAAAAATTTGTATCAGTTTTCATAATTTATTTTATTCATTAGCACTTCTTCTATAGTGCTATTCTTGAGCAACTCTTAGCACTTCTTCTATAG
>CAZGHY010000029.1:0-9989 GCA_964526015.1 uncultured Gammaproteobacteria bacterium | reverse complement strand
CGAGCATAATCAATAGTAATTGTGTTTGTCTCCTTGTTGAGTACTCCTTGTTCATGGAAAAAAGCATAATCTGAAATATTCCCAATAACAATCAGATCCTCCTTTGGAAAGAGATATGAACTTTCAAGTGGTATGTATGTCTTACCAGAAGAAGAGGGGGCATTTAATATGACATTAAATTGTGAGTCTTCTGTAAACGCTGATAACTGACAAAGAAATGTGGCAACCTTATTTTCTTTATCTTGCTTAATGGTCAGAGATAAAATATCTGCTAGCTCATCAACTCCCATTGGTAAATATTTGTCTTGCATAGGCTTAGTGGTTTTTAAATTTTTTATAGTCTTCTTTAGTAATGGGCTTGTGAATTATTCGAATAAGCTCGATTAGTTTTGTGCTTCTTTCAAGAGCTTCATCTTCAGAAAGGGTGATCCCATATTCCTCAAGATAAAGCTGTTGAAAATCTGCGATGTGCTTACTCGTTAATTTCATCGCCTTAATTTTTCTTAACTCTTACAACTAATTCCTTTGCTATCCCTCTCAGACTTTCAAGTGTTGTATTTGTGAACTCTTGCTTGTTGAAGATACAAGCGTCCTCGATGCCATCCTTTTTGATGAACACGTAATGAATAACCGAAGGAGCTATTGGATCCTTAGGTGTCGTAAGAAGTTTGAAACCTCTATACATAAGCACACACGCAGTTGCGAGGTCTTGTGTTTCGAAGTGTCTTTTTGGAAACAATAGAAAAGAATTTTGCTGCATTTATGAGTAATCCCGAAGGATAAACTCAATCTATCAATGCAGTGTTTGTAAATGTTTATAAATAATCTAACTGATTTTTCTGTATTTAGGATTTATTCGAGTTTCTGCACCTTTACGTTCTATAAAGTCTTTGATTTGTATATCTTTAGCGATACAGTCGTTTATATTTTTTGCTGCAAAGTAAATTTTATTTCGGTGTTTATCTTTTAGATCGGCTAAATTGTATCCCCAATCTTCAAATACTTCATCATCATATTTCCACCCAGCTGGTTCTTTTTTAAGAAGAGATTTTAACAGTAAGGTTCCATCATTGTCCTTTCCTTTTTTAGCCATTTTTATTTTTGTTCCAGTGAGTTTTAAAACATAGCTCTCCACATCATATCCTTCGAATTGTAGACTAGAATTATTTACCTGAGTTTGTGTTACGGGTGAACTTACTCGCTTTGTGTAAAAATCTATAAAAATTTGTGGCTCAACAGCGACTTCCACCCATCTACGTTTCTTGTTACCATATAGACCAAAACCAGATAGTGTTCCATCCTCAGTACTTTTTTTCGCTAGTTCATAATAGATTCTTATTTTTGTTGAATCTTCTTCAGATTTAGTAAAAACAGATAGCTCTAAAAAGTATCTTGTTTTCAAAAGAGAGTAATCTAACTTGCTAATATTTATGAAAATCTCGTCAAAGAATTCTTTTTCATAATTAGGGCTATCCATCATAACTCTAATCTACTCCTTTTAAAAAGGATTGCAATAATACAATGTAAAACGGAGTGGGGTAATTGCGTGTCATTAGCTTTTCTCAGAATGTATACTAAGTAAATGAAGCAGATTCTCCCTACAAGAAAAGTAATAATGGCGGCTGTTATTTTTGCATTTTTACTGCTAGTTATTAGCGACATTACAGCTAAACATCCTTTCTTTACATCAACACAGCGTAAAACGGAGAATTTGCAGAATAAACCGCCTATACTTACTTACTTTGATACTGCGAGGTTAAGTGATTCAGATTCTGCTATAAAAATCTTCACTTCAGATGTTTCTGGTGGCTTGGGCGTATTATTTGTTTTTACCTTAAATGACAGGGTTATTGATTCACTCTTAATTCAGAACCCAAACATTGGTCCACCTACTTACAGGGTTATAAAAGGACTCACTAAGGATTACCTTGTTGTTAACACTATTGAAGAAAGTGGAACTGGGTATATTAAAGAGGTTGATAGTTGGTATCGAGTAAATCAGTATTTTCACACGATAAACAAAACAGTGTTTTCCTATACTTCAAAGTTAGGTTTTTACGGAGATGAAAAAGAAACAGAAGAAACTTTAGCAAATTATATTCCTAGCACTCTTAATGAGAATTCTGTTGATGTTGAGTTCATCACAAAGAAGTGCGAGAAAGCTACGAGCAAATGTAGAACTTCCACTGAGAAGAAACATTTTACTTTTGCAAAATAATACAATGTGAACTGGTGTGGGGTATATTCAAAAAATAGATTTTCGGTTTGCAGACGGTTCACAGACAAAATGCGTATTTTTTAGAAATCGGTTGTGGGTTGGTTGTGTGACAAAACTTATATTTTATAGAGTTGGCGGTTCGGTGACGGTTAGGGGACGAAACGGGTATTTTGTACAAAATAATACAATGTAAAATTGAGGAGGCTAACTATTTTAATTCATTATTCAGAATGCTCTAAAAATGCTAAAATGCTCATTATGTCAAATGAGCCAATAAGTCACGTTTATACAGAGCAAGATGCACGTATCGTGATTAACAGAAAACTTCAAGAATCTGGTTGGGTACTTGAGGGTGCTAATAGAAATGTTTTAACAGAACAGCATTCTGATGCAGGTTTTATGGATTATCTTCTTCTTGATAGAAATGGTAGAAATCTTGCATTAGTGGAAGCAAAAAAAGATTCCATTGATCCTTATCTTGCAAAGAATCAAGGTCGTGGGTATGCTGAAGCAAATAATTGTCGTTATGTTTTTCTTGCGAATTCTGAGCAGTTATATTTTTGGGATTTAGAAGAGGGGGACGCAAATCCAATTGAACGCTTTATTTCACCTGAAGATCTTCAGCGTCGTCATGATCTAAAAGTTTCCAGAAAGCCTCTATCTTCGGTTTCACATAATTCAAATATTTGTGATAGACCATATCAAATAGAAGCTTCTGATGTTATCGCAAAACAATTTGATGAGGGTAAAAAAGCATTCTTATTAGAGATGGCTACAGGCACAGGGAAAACAAGACTTTCTGCTGCTATTATTGACCGCTTCCTTAAAGCACACCAAGCCGAGCGTATTTTATTTATAGTTGATCGTATTGAACTTGCAAAACAAACACTTGATGCATTTCAGGTTGCTTTTAATGATCAGTATCGTGCTGTCAGATATAAGCCGGGACAAAAGGCACTTCTTGGTGGAGCCAGTATTGTTGTTGCTACTATTCAGAGTTTGAATCTTCACTTTAAAGAAGATTTTACACCTGGATATTTTGACCTCGTTATAAATGATGAGGCACATCGTTCTATTTATGGAGAACTTCCTCGTCAAGTTGTCGAGTACTTTCAAGCTGTTCGTATAGGTCTTACTGCAACACCTAATGATTTCTTAAAAAATATTGACGTTGAAAAGTTGCAAGATAATGATCCGTTGAAACTTGAATACAGATTTACTCGCGATACTTATAAGCATTTTGGTTGTGAGATGAGTACCCCAACATTTAGATACACTATTCAAGACGGTGTTAAAGATAATTTTCTTGTACCCGCAAAAATTGCTAGAATGGTCTCTTTGATTACCAAAGAAGCTGTTTCTGAAGAGGGGTGGAAAATTGAAATTGATGGTGAGGATTATACATACCGAATATCACAACTTGAAAAGCAAGTTTTGATACCCCAAAGAAACCAATTAATTTGCGAACAGTTTTTACAGAATGCTTTAAAAACCCCAGACGGAGCAATTGGTAAATCTATTATTTTTGCAGTATCTCAAAATCATGCAGTTGCACTGACTAAAGAGTTAAATAGATTAACACCAGAACATAACGGAAAATTTGCTGAAGTTATTACATCAAGAGTTAAGGACGCTTCGGGGTTAGCAAAGCAATTTAGAAAAGATGATAATTATTATCCACGAATAGCTGTCAGCGTTGATATGCTTACAACTGGTTTTGATTGTCCAGAAGTACTAAACATTGTTCTTGCTAGACCAATAGCTTCACCTACCACATATATACAAATTAAAGGTAGGGGGACACGTAAATACACATTCCAAGATGGAACAGAAAAGAAACAGTTTTTACTCCACGACTTCTGTGAAGTTGTGAAGTTTTTCGAAGAAGATTATGACTTTGAAGCACCACTACCGACCCCATCATCTGGTGGTGGAAATGGTCCAACTGAGCCACCTCTACCACCAGCCGAGGTTAAGACTTATAAAGGTGTTGATAATATTGTCCTTACTGAAATGCTTGAGATTGGTCCAGAGGGTGAGAAAGTTGATCGTCTTGTATATATAACTAAATGGGAAAAGATTATTAAACAAATAATGCTTGAAAATCCTGCCTTTGAAGAAAAGATTAAGAGTGGAGATTCAGATGAAGAAGTTTCTAATTATCTGCGAGTAAATGTTTTTGATAAACCTACAGAATTTTTTAACGAGAGGAATCTTTCAAAAGCTTACAGAGTGTTTGCAGATCTTCTTGATTATGTTCGTGCTGGTCTTGGAATTGAAAAACTTCCAACGCAAGAAGAACAATTAATTGACCTTGTTGAGAGTATTCGAACAGAATATGATCTTGACCTTGAACAGTCTAGACTTCTTAAAATTCTAGTAAGACAGTTAAGTCAAAGCCCTTTATTGATTGGTAAGTTTGAAAAAGGAGATTATTCTTTCCTTGATCAGGCACCATTTATTCAGCTTGGTGGTACTCGTGTGTATATATCTCGTTTTAATCAAAAAATTAAACCAGTTTTCGACACACTTCGTTCTAGTCAAATATTATCAGTAGTTCAATAATTATATGGCACTACATTTCACTAATTCAGACCTTAAGCAAAGCGTTGATCAAATAATGAATGAGCTTTTTTCTGGTGGTGTAAATAACCCAATGACTGCAATTGAACAGATTAGTTATTTAATGTTTTTGAAATCCCTAACTGAGATTGATGAACAACAAATGCAACTAGCAGATCTCTCAGGTAAAAAATATGAGAGTGTTTTTGATGGTCATTTAAGTAAATATAGTTGGCGTGTAGTAAGTCGTCTTTCAGGGGATGAACTTTATAATACTTTATCTGAGATTTTTGATAAATTGCACGAACTCCCAAATCTTTCTTCCACTGGTAAAACTTTATTTAAACAAGCTCACCTTAAGATCTATAATCGACCAACACTAAGATCTGTTGTTTCTATTATAGATAGTATGGATTACAACAATACTGAAAAGTATGACACTGATGTTAAGGGTGATATGTATGAATATCTGCTTAATAAAATTGCAGCAGCTGGAACAAATGGACAATTCCGTACACCTCGTCATGTAATTAAAGTTATGGTAGAAATGACAAAACCAAAACCATCAGACCTAATCCTTGATCCAGCGTGTGGTACTGCTGGTTTCTTGATTGAAAGTTACAAGTACATTCTTAAAGCAAATACAAGCAATGAAGAAAAAGAAAGAGGGCAGTTTACAGGAGATAAATTAACACCGGCACAGTATGAGTTTTTAAGGAGTAAGTCATTTAATGGATTTGACAATGACGCAGAGATGATTAAAGTTTCTATAATGAATCTTTATCTTCACAATCTTGCTCAATCAAATGTTATTAATTTTGACGCTCTTACTCTGCCTGAGGAAAAAAAGCGTAAGTATGATTTAATTTTAGCTAACCCACCATTTTCTGGGAATGTTAACAAAGAATCCATACAAGAAGATATTGATCTCAGTACCACAAAGACAGAACTCTTATTCTTGAAGTACATGTATGACCATCTTAATATAGGTGGTAGGTCAGCAGTAATTGTTCCAGAAGGTGTCCTTTTCGGCTCAACTGGTGCACATAAAAAAATGAGGCAACTTCTTATGGATACGTGCCAGATAGATGCCGTCGTGAGTCTACCCTCCGGTGTTTTTAAACCATATGCAGGAGTTAAAACAGCAATAATCTTTTACACAAAAGGTGGTAAAACAGAAAAGATTTGGTTCTATGAAGTTATTGGTGACGGATTTACTTTGGATGATAGGCGTCAGGAAGATTTTGAAAATGATAATCTTAAAGATTTGGTTATTGCCTTTGAGAAAAAGGAGGAAACCAAATATAGTTGGTTTGCAACACGTGAACAGATTGTTGAAGAGGAATATAACTTTACGGCATCGAGGTATAAACCTGTTTCTAATGAGGTTATAAATCATCGTGATCCACAAGAGATTATTTCTGAAGTTATTAATTTGGAAAAAGAAATAATTGAAGGGCTCGATTTACTTAAAGGTAGATTGTAATATGGAAAAATATAATTTTACAGAAGTTGTAGAATATTTTGGCGTAGGGGCTTCTTCTTTACCTAAAAGTGAATGGGGTAAAACTGGGGTATATCCAATTATAGGTCAAGGTGAATCTTATATCGAAGGGTGGACAGATCGTGGCGATTTAGTGGTTATACCAGATAGTGCAGGTTTTATAGTTTATGGAGGTCACACAAGAAGGGTGAAATTTGTTTCTCGACCATTTGTTCCTGGTCCAAATATAAAGATTTTAAAACCAAAATCTTTACTATTAGGTAAATATTTATATTTTTATTTAATACATAACCCAGTCGAAAGCAAGGGTTACGCTGATCACTTTCCTTTACTTAGAAGAATATCTGTTCCTGTTCCAAGTTTAGAAGAACAAAAAAGAAGTATTTTATTACTTGAAGAGGCTGAACTTCTAAAAGATAAAGTAAAAAATGTTCTGGTTAACATGGATAATGTTATTCCTTCACTATTTGTAAAAATGTTTGGAGATCCAGAAAATGGGACTAATAAATTTCCTGTAGTAGATTTGAACTCTGTTTCAATTTATATAACTGATGGAACTCATCAGCCTCCGAAGTTTATTAACGCAGGAATTCCTTTTTTATTTGTTAAAAATATTGTTTCAGGGAAAATTGACTTTAACACTGAAAAATTTATATCCGAAGAAGTTTATCAAGAGTTAACAAAAAAGTATAAACCAGATGTAGGAAATATTTTATACTCAACAGTTGGCAGTTATGGTGTTGCTGTTGAGATAAAGGAAGATAGAAAATTTTCATTTCAGCGACATATTGGTCATATTTCTCCAGACAAATCTAAAATCGACCCAACGTTTTTATGTGCACAATTAAATACTCCTTTTGTTAAAAAACAAGCAGACTTGAGAGCAAGGGGGGTTGCTCAAAAAACTGTAAATCTGCAAGAGATAAGGAAGTTTAAAATAGTAGTCCCTCCTATTGAATTGCAGAAAAAATTTACTAAACTAGTGGAAGAAATCGAGGTTAAGAAAAACAAGCAAAAAGAATCTGCTCAAAAAATAAATGAGCTATTTAGTTCTCTGATGTCTAAAGTTTTTTATGACCGTATATAAAAACCTACCAACCCATATATCAAGTAACTGGAGCTATTTCCCTGGAGATTTTTGGGTTAAGTTTTTATCAAAAAAGCTTTATCCTTCTCTTGATAAAGATGAAATACCAGAAGATTTTGTTTATGAAATGGTTAGATATTTAAGAGATGCTGACATTAATTCTCTTAAAATAAGGGTAGAAAATGAAAATATAGATGCTCAAAAATATCTTGAAGCATGGCAAAGACCTGACGATATTTATAAGCATAAATTAGAGTCAATTAAGAAACTTGAAGAAAAGATGTCTTGGCTTAGGTCTGTGCAAGTTGGAGAGACTTCATTGGATTATTTATTTTTCTTTCATAAAAAAGCAATTTCAGAGAATGTTTGTCTGGATACTATAGAGAAATGGTATCAAATAATCAGAGAAGATTTTTCTGAAGATCTTGCTTCTGAATATATTAATGATTTAAATAGATTCAGTGAAAAATATAAAATTAGATATATTTTTAATGAGACAGAAAGGGGTAAAATTAAAATACAATATAACCCAGCTGTGATCGCTATGGAAAAAGTTCTTGGCGTGAAAGAAAACAAGTGTTTACCTTTAAGTGTCCTACAAAGCAGATATTCTGATTTCGAGAATAACTTTGGTGATATATACAATAATCCAAATAACCCAACTTATTTAAGGAACTCCATAAGTGCAAGTGCAAATCTTTTAGAAGCTGTTGCAAATTATGCAAATGGTAGTAAAAACCAAACCTTGGGGGATATTTTAAAAAATTTACCAGTTGAGAAGTTTCCGCACAATGCACTCAAACAAATGTTTGGGAACTTGTATGGTTTCTACTCTGACTATTCAGGTGCAAGGCATGGTAATTTGAATATAGGAAATAGAGAACTAACAGAAGAGGATGTAAAAATCCTTGGAATAGTGAGTGTCTTATTTGCTGACTTCTTAACCCAGGACGAAAAAAATTAATTTTTTAGTATTACAAAAGGTTTCTATATGAATTGTGCTGAATCCCAGTTCTAATCCCGTCTACGACAGTACACCAATTCATAGAAACTAAAAATTCCCTTGTTAAAGAGGGTTTTTTTAGTTACAACATTTGTATACCCAATTGAGAACAATACGGGGAGTTGGAACTGGTATACTAAAAGTATCGTTGTTGGAAGGAGCGATGTTATTTAAAAAACTAACATTACTTATGATATGTATACATTCATTATTACTGAAATAATTGCTTGGGTGTCCGGAGCAGTAGCCTTCATTGTTTTTCTTGAGCATTTCATAAAAAGAAAACCAGTACACACATTTTTTAAACGTAAGTGGGTATGGATACCACTTCTAGTTATGGTTCTTTCTATTTTGCTAGGTATGTTTTCTAATAAAACATATTCACCTATGTTTGCTATGCCGCCATTTATGCATTCTATGGCTCCTGGAGGAGTTCCTCCTGTTTTACCTCTTGCAAATGTTATAAATTTTTTTAGGAATGAATCTCGATTTGAAAAAGTTGCTGATATTGGAAGAGATCCCAATGATGTACCTGCTCCGATCACAAGAACCTCCAGTGAAGAAGTAAAAATAAATGTCACTGTTAAGGAGGTTATGGCGGAAGTTTTTCCAGGAATTTATTTTAACTATTGGACATTTGACGGACAAGTTCCTGGTCCAATGTACCGAGTACGAGAAGGCGATACTGTAATTTTGACGATAACCAATCATGAATCAAGTCTCCATGCTCATAACATAGACCTTCATTCAGTAACTGGACAAGGAGGAGGTGCGTCTCTTACAAACGTTGAACCAGGAGAAACTAAAACTATTAAGTGGAAAGCCTTGAATCAAGGACTCTTTATTTACCATTGTGCTATGGCAAATGTCAGTACTCATAATTCACATGGGCAGTATGGACTTATTCTAGTTGAACCAAAAGAAGGGCTTTCAAAAGTGGATAAAGAGTTTTATGTAGTGCAGGGGGAGCTTTACACAATGGGTGAGATTGGAAAAAAAGGTTTAACTGTTTTTGATTCCAATGCTTTGATCGACGGACATGCAAATTATGTTACCTTTAACGGTAAAATAGAGACTTCTCCAAGAATGCAGGCAAAGGTTGGTGACAAAATTCGTATCTACGTTGGAAATGGTGGAGTGAACCTTATTTCTTCATTCCATGTCATTGGCGAAATTTTTGACAAAGTGTATCCAGAGGGTTCTCTTGGTGAAGGAAGTGCTATCCATAAAAATGTCCAAACAACAGCCGTGCTTCCTGGAGGTTCTTCAATAGTTGAATTTACTGTTGATGTTCCTGGAAAGTATCTTTTAGTTGATCACGCACTAGCTAGAATGAATATGGGCGCCTGGGCTGTTCTTGATGTTACTGGAGAAAGGAACCCAGATATTTATTCTCAGGTTCCGAATGAATATAAAATAAATTCAAACTCAACAGATTCTTCTCAAAAGGAAATCATTCCAAGTAAACCTGAAGAGTATGGATCTATGTCAGAAATGGAAAGTCATTAGTTTTTTAAGGGTAAAGATTGGTTAAGTCTAGTTCTAATCCCGTCTACGACAGCACACCAATTCAAAAAATAGTAATATCAGCGGTTGTTTTTTGTACCCATTCGAG
>CAZGHY010000028.1:0-10344 GCA_964526015.1 uncultured Gammaproteobacteria bacterium | reverse complement strand
GAGCCTGCTTGTCCTCAGCCTCGGTAGACTTCCTAGAATATAGACAGTATTTAAGGGGTGCCATAGGAGCTTGTTCTACTTGCTTATGTTTCATGTATTTTTCTTATATTTGGTTGATAATCGACCTACATCTAATGAATGACGCAAAGCCTTTGACGAGTCTAGAGCGTCTAAGTCCCGTACTGTTGGTAACTAAAACGCCTTTATTTAAGGGTCATTTTTTGCTAAAATGGGTTTATAAGAGACTGAAGCTCTTTTAATTTATGAGGTCACTAAAAAGTATTACAAAAATAAAAGACTGCCCATCATTTGTCGATTTTCGACCAAGTGCTACTTTGCCTGAGTTTGGTAAGCATAATCTAATATACGGATGGAATGGCTCAGGCAAAACAACGTTATCTAGAATACTTAGATCTTTTGAATTAGAAAATAACTATTTTGATAGTGTCACAACACCAAGCCAGTTTGAATTTAAACTTGATGATAATACGATAATTAATCAAACTAATCTTTCAGGATATAAAGAGGTGCGCGTCTTTAATAGTGATTTTGTTAAAGAGTCCGTGTTTTGTGCAAGTGGCCCTAAGCCACTTTTTTATCTTGGAAAAGAGAGTAAAGAGAGTAAAGAAAAAATCGTTCAGGAAGAAGCTATTCTGACTACTCTTAATATTGATTTGTCAGCAAAGAAGTCAGCTTTGGAAAAATCGATAGAAAGTAAAGAGAAAGCTCTTTCTGTAAAGGCTAGAGATATAAAAAATGCACTCACGACAACAAAGCAGGATAAATACCGAAATTACGATAAAACAAGTATTGAATCTGCAATAAGTAACTATAAGACTGAATTAACTAATACAGAACCTCTCATTTTAACGGACGAAAAACTCGAGGTTATGCAGAAAGCAATTCAACAGACAAGCAAAGAAAAAATAACACCTGTCCCTGTTGAAACTTTTGACCTCACAGGCGTGATACTAGAAACTACAGAGTTAGTCAAAAAAGTTATTACTTCAAAAGTGATTGATAGTCTGAAATCCGACGAGGATATTAGTAAATGGGTTGAACATGGCTTAAATATACATAAGGAGAAACAATTAACGGACTGTGCTTTCTGTAACCAATCAATTCCGTTGCAACGATTAACCGATTTGGAAAATCATTTTAACCTTGAATATCAAAAAACTCTTGATGAGATAAAGATTCTCAGAGAGAAGTTACATTTGAAGAAGTTAGGCACTGTTTTTCATGACAGCTCATCTTTTTATGAAGATTTATCTTCTGAGTATATTTTAGCAAAATCTACAGGTGAAAAATTTGTAACTGATTATAATACTAGTTTAGACATCTTACTCACTGCTCTTGATGAAAAGCAAAAAAATCTTTTTAAAACACCTATTGTTCCATCTATAAATCTTGTTATATTAGATCCGTTCAATCAGATAAATGAAATAATTAATAAACATAATTTAAAAACTGATAATTTTGAGCTTCAAATTTCGACAGATAAAGAATCACTCGAGTTGCACTTCTTAGCTAATTTTATAACCTTACTCAACGAAACAATAAAAATATGTTCTACTCTAGACTCAGAGTATAAGGCTCTTGTATTGAGTGTTGCTGGAAAGACAGCAGAGATTAAAAAACTAAAGGAAGGATTAATTAGCCACCATATACCAGCTCAGAAAATAAATGAAGATTTAGAAAAATTTCTAGGCAGACCTGATATTCAAATTAAAGCAACAGATTCTCAGGACGGTTATCAAATAACCAGAAATGGAGCAGTAGCAAAGAATTTAAGTGAGGGTGAAGAAACGGCATTGGCTATCGTGTATTTCTTAGCAAAAATAAAAGAAGATGGTTTTGATATAAAAAATGGAGCTATAGTAATTGATGATCCTGTATCAAGCTTGGATTCGAATTCAATATTCCTAGCTTTTAGTTTTATAAAAGAATCAATCAAAGAAGCTGGTCAGATTATTATTCTAACTCATCATTTTGATTTTTTCAGACAAGTTAAAAACTGGTTTCAATATATGGCTAAAAGACCGCACAATGAAAGTGCTTCATTTTTTATGACTGTTTGTAAAAATGATTCTGGTGTAAGAAAATCTAATTTAATAAAACTCGACAAGCTCTTGTTAGATTTTGAATCTGAATATCATTTTATCTTTAATATACTGTATTGTTTTAGTAAGAAAAATCAAGAAGAATTATCTGAAATCTATTCGTTACCAAACACTGCTAGAAAATTCCTAGAGAGTTTTCTAGCTTTTAGAGTACCTATTACTGCAGGTGTCACTAATATTGATGCAAGATTAGCTCATATTGATTTTGATTCAATAAAAAAGACTCGAATAAATAGATTTGTACAAACTCATTCTCATCCTAGGTACGAATCAGGTGTTCAAGATTTTGATATGAGTTTATTAGCTGAAGCTCCTGAGGTAATCGCAGAGCTACTTTCAATGGTAGAAAAGGAGGACGAAAAACACTATAAACATTTAGTAAAGAGCGTTGATCCTACCGCTATAATTTAATAGAAATGATTAATGTTTTTACTCAAAATTTGCCTCCCCAGTTATCTTCCCAGATTCAGGAACAGTACGATTCTCTAATTCCTATTTTAAAGTCTTATGCTAATAGCAATAATGATAAGTATTATGACGAGATTAGTAGAAATTATGATCTAAGTTGCTTTATATTAGGATTAGCAATCTTTTACAAATCGGTTGTCATACCTCTTAGGGAAGGCAACTCAGCATTCAGAGATTTTCAAAGCGAAGATATTACTGGTATTCAAATTGGAAAATATACTTTCTCAAATACAGATAGACGACAAATTCAGAACATGTATAACGATCTGCAAGAGATACTTCAAAAGTATGGCATCCCAGAACATATCTTGCTTTTTAGCGATGTTAAAGAATTTGCTAGAAATTTAAACAGATATCTAAATAATCGACATGGCTAAGAGAAAAACACCCTACAAAGATGCTTCTATTTTAATTCGAGATATCGAATCATTTTTAAGTAAGCATTCCAGTTTGTTTCGATCACAAGGAACACGAATTAGTCACTTTTTCGAAATGAGTTGTTATAACTATGTCGTTAAGTTTTATGAAGCTAACGGTTTTAAAGTGTTACCTCAAAATCTTCAACAAGGTATTTTCCGATACAAAATCTCAGCAGTAGGAAATCCTGAGAATTTTTCTTATTTCCTTGTAAGTAAAAAAGTTAAGGAAAACATGTACGAATTTGAAATCCACCATAATCTATCCATCGAATGCGCTCATGAAAAAGATATTTTCTATACAGCAGATATTTCTGTAATTAAAAAAGATTCCATAGAGAGAATAGACCCTCCCACTTACTCAGTTAAAAGAAGTTGCTGTAAGAGTATAAATTTAGAAACTTTTTTTGAGGCAAAACACTTATCTCCGTTTCCAGAATTATTGTTTTCTTTTACAGGTATCCCTGATAGTTTTTTAACCAAGGATCCAAGAAGTAAGGTCATTCTGCATCTAGCACCATCCCTTTTAATGTCAGGTCGTGCAAATTTCCATAGTGAGAGAATAAAGAAGTATCTTGAAAATCGCTACGGCATAAATATCATACTCAATCTGTTTGGAACTCCTTCTGCTGTCTATTCCAAGAAATATCCAAAGCAAAAAATAGGGACTCTTTTGTAGTTTTTTATCTTAAGCTTACATAAATCATTAATTTACTTAGATAGTAAATTCCTGTAAAATAAGTCTAGGCTTGGATTTAACTAAAAGGTTGAAGTTTAATGAATATAGAGATATGTCAAAACTTAAGGATACACCAAAATTTGATAGACCTCGTGAAAAAATGGAAAAGTATGGTCCTAGTAAATTAGCTGATGCTGAGCTTCTTGCAATTCTTCTTAGGACAGGCACTAAAGACTTAAATGTTCTTAAGCTATCTCAAAAGATTTTACAAAAATTTGAAAACGAAAAGTTTATAGATATTAGTATTGATGAACTAAAAACAATTCATGGTTTAGGTACAGCTAAGGCGTGTGAAATTATTGCCTGTTTTGAATTAGGAAGAAGAATGTTAAAAGGCAAAAAGACTTCAATCTTGTTGTCACCAAAAGATGTTTGGGAACGTATGGAAGATATTAGAGGGAGTAAGAAAGAACATTTTGTAGTTTTTTATCTAGACAGCAGAAATCAAGAAATACAAAGAGAGATTATTTCAGTAGGTACTCTGAATGAGAGTTTGGTTCACCCAAGAGAAGTATTTGAGGGGGCAATTAAAAACAATGCCTCTTCAATCATTCTTGCACACAATCACCCATCAGGAGACATAGAACCATCCCAAGCTGATATTGAAATAACAAAGAAATTAATACATGCAGGAAAAATTTTAGATATCAAAATACTAAGTCATGTAATTACAACAAAAGATACTCATGGTGAAATAATGAATAATGACTAAAATATACCAAACAAAAGAAGAGGTGCTAGAAAAAGCCGAAACAATTCTGCATAAATCTTTGCGAGGAGTTATTTCGGTTGGAGCCCTCAAAACTATAGAGGCTCAGATTGGAGAATACGGAATGAAAAGGAAAGGTTTTTTAGGTGACTTAACAGAGAGATACTTTTTTGAGATTAATCCTGGAAATATTAGTGAGCCCGATTTTACGATTGCAGGAGTAGAGCTTAAAACAACACCACTAAAGAAAGGTGGTAACAGTAAATTGTCATCAAAAGAACGGCTTGTATTTTCAATGATAAATTACGATACGGTTGTAAATGAGACTTGGAAGCAAAGCTCTTTCTTGAAAAAGAATAAGTCTCTACTATTAATGTTTTATCTATGGATGGAAAATCAAAGTATTCTTGATTATGAATTTAAATTTGTTTATCTGTTGAATCTACTTGAAGATATTTCAGATGAAGATGTATTTCAAATTCAAAAAGACTGGGAATATATTGTTTCAAAAATCAAAAGAGGAGAAGCCCATCAACTGTCTGAAGGAGATACTTACTATCTCGGAGCTTGCACCAAGGCTGCGAATAGCCGAGTTGTGCGAGACCAACCAATGGCTCGTACTCCAGCAAAACCCAGAGCTTTTTCTTTTAAGCAACAGTATATAAATTATTTAATACAGACAAAACTTCTTGGTGAAAAAATAAACACAGATTCAATCTTTAAAAAACAAAGACGTATTGAAAGTATAGAGGACGCAATCAAAGAAAAGTTTTCACCTTTTATTGGAAAGACAGATAAAGAAATACTCAACACTCTTAATTCAAACCTTGGCACAAAAGCAAAGAGCTATAAACGATTGATTGTTAATAGAATCCTTGATGTTAATTCAGACAATATTGAAGAATTAGAAAAAGCCAATATAACACTTAAGGTAATTACTCTTGAACATACAGGAACACTTAGAGAGTCTATGTCATTCCCAGCATTTGATTACAAAGACTTAGTAACTCAAATATGGAATGATGATGACGAAGAATCTATGGCTGATTTTCACTTACAGCTTGAGACTAAAAAGTTCTTATTTATTATATTCCAAAAACAAAAAGGTTCTGAAGAGATAATACTCAAAAAAACTATGTTTTGGAATTTCCCAATGAAAGATATAGCTGAGGTAGAAAGTGTTTGGCAAAAAACTGTAAATTGTATAAATGAGGGTAGATATGATGATTTACCTAAATCTAAAGATAGCCACATTGCTCATGTACGTCCTCACGGAAAAGACTCTACAGACACAATAGAAACACCCCAAGGGACACAAGAAATGAAACGCTGTTTTTGGTTAAATGCTAAATATATACAACACGTTATTGAGTAAAGATCAATATTGATCAATTCGTTTTAATTTGTTAGAATGTGCATATGAAGAAAATTCGAGTTATTGAGCTATTTGCAGGTGTCGGGGGCTTTCGCCTCGGGCTTGATTCTGCTAGTAAGAAAGATTCAGGGTATGAGACTATTTGGAGTAGTCAATGGGAACCTGGTGCTACTACTCAGCATGCGTCTGATATATATATTCAAAAATTTGGAAATAAAGGGCATTCTTGTGAAGATATTCAAGAAGTTATAGAAAAAGATTTTAAACAGATTCCAAACCATGATTTACTTGTTGGAGGTTTTCCTTGCCAAGATTATTCTGTGGCAAGAACAGCAAATCAAGCAAAAGGTATCTATGGTAAGAAAGGTGTTTTATGGTGGTCTATTTATAATATATTAAACAATAAGGGTAAAAACGCTCCTGACTTTTTAATGTTGGAAAATGTAGATCGACTACTAAAATCTCCATCTGCACAAAGAGGTAGAGATTTTGCTGTTATGTTAGCTTCTCTATCCGACTTAGGATATGTAGTTGAATGGCGTGTTGTAAATGCGGCAGATTATGGTTTTCCTCAGCGAAGACGCAGGGTTTTTATAATGGGATACAAAAAAGGTACCAATGCTTACAATTTAATTAAAAAAGAAAAAGATATTAAAAATTGGATTTATAAGGATGGAGTAATAGCAAAAGCTTTTCCTGTAAAAAAAGATTCTGCAATCTTACACAATTTTAAAATAGACGGTACTTTAGAAAAAGTATCTGAGAAATTCTCTTCCGATAAACCATCAAAAAGCCCTTTTGAAGTTTCTGGGGTAATGATTGATAGAATTGTTTATACTGTAAAAACAGTCTCTGATTATAAAGGTAAGGTTACTTTACTAAAAGATTTGATTATTCATGACGAAAGCAAGATACCAGAAGAATTTTTTATAAAAGATTCAGATAAGAAAAGGTGGGAGTATTTAAAAGGAGGTAAAAAAGAAGAGAGAAAATCAAAAGACGGTTTTGAATATAACTATTCTGAGGGTCCTATGGTTTTCCCTGATTCACTTGATAAGCCCTCCCGAACAATAGTTACTGGTGAGGGTGGAAGTTCTCCATCTCGTTTTAAACATGTCATAAAAACCAAGTCAGGTAAATTACGTAGACTTACTCCTCTTGAATTAGAAAGATTGAACATGTTTCCAGATAATCACACAAAGATAATGAAAAATGGAAAAGTTACCCCAGATGTTAAAAGAGCATTTATTATGGGTAATGCTTTAGTGGTTGGTGTCATAGAAAAACTAGGTAAATCTTTGTTAAATTTTGTCTAATACCTCAAAAAGTCAGCTGTTGGTAACTAATTACCATTAATCTCTAATCTAAGCTAGAGTACAAAAGTATCATTGAAAATGATATAATTACTTAACAATTTAATAAGCGACCTAACCCCTTAATAATCTTGAGGATATGGTCAAAAATCCGTCCAAAGTAAAGAACTCCTAGTTAGGGTTCACTTTGGACGGTCACATCGGGAAACTGGTGTGGGTATACTCTACGGGGTATGCCGACCTAGCTAGGAGCTTTTTGCTACCTAAATGGTCTTCATAATAAAACCGTCCAAAGTTTATGAACAAAAGATTTAATAACCTATCATTTTTCGTTATACCCATTATTTTAATAACACTCATCTCAACTCCCCAAGTTGCTTCTGCATCATGGTGGAATCCTTTTACTTGGTTTAAAAAAGAAATAAAAGTTGAACAAATAATTCCTCCTGCAAAACAACAGCCTATTTTTATACAAGAAAATACTGAACCTAAAAAAGAAGATTCAAAACCAAGTCTCGCAATAGTTAAACCAAAGGAAAAACCTACTACAGAAAAAAGTATACCTACCCCGACAGAAATTCCTCCTGTCGTTATTCCACCACCAGTAGTAGTAATACCACCAAAAGAAAACTATAAACTCGAAGATGTAATAAAAGAGTGGAGACCTTTTGTGGTTCGAGTCACTTGTATTACTCTCGATTCAAACGGAAACAAAAAGTCATATTCAGACGGCTCAGGATTTTTAGCATATGATCCAGCAAAAGGTCCAACTGTAATTACCAACAAACATGTCTTCTATGTAAAAGATGGGATTTCTACTAACTATTGCGATATTTACTTTCCTGAAAATAAGGAAGTTGTAAAAGTAGAGAAGAAAGACAGGTCTGTCTCTAGCAAGGGACACGACAGAGGCAATCTCGTTATAACTCAACCAAGTGAATATGTATCTAACCTTGCAAAGAATCCGATAGCAATCTCAAGAGACTGCAAAAATACAAAACCAGATTCTACAGACGATGTTGTGATTATGGGATATCCAATGGGTAGACCCAAAGATGATATTTCATATTCTCAAGGCAAGATTGTCGGATACCAAGAAAAATATTTTGTTTCAACCGCAACGATAGTAAGTGGGTATTCAGGAGGTGTAGCAGTGTCTCTCAAAGACAACTGCTATTTAGGCATTCCTACCTACGCACAAAAAGATGACTTGTCGAAGTCACTCATTTTAGATATTAATAAATTTTAATTTTATGAACAAAGAACACGATGATTTAAATGAATTGGAAGATCAGATAGCAGGTCATTTAGCATCTTCTTGGTTACCAAGAGATACAGGAAGAAAAATAATTCTTTTTGTATTTTTGATACTAGCAGTTAAGTATTTTATGGCATCAGATTATTTACTGGTTTTACTAATGCTTTTAATTGCGAGTTTCTTTTCTCCTAGAATGGTTGGTGAACTTGCAAATTTTGCTGGTAAAACTGTCCGTGTAGTAAACAGTTTCTTCAAATTTTTTAATTAGAATAGCTGTGGATAACCCAAAATAATCTGTCCCATTGTGGGATACCCGATTTTAAAAAATCGTATTTTTATATAGTCGTTTCTAAAATCTGATTTCTGAAAATAGAAATGAGTCAGACACCTGTTGCATAATGTCTCACATTTGCCATACTAGATACAGAAGTAACTTGCCACAACACATATCGGATCAAGCAGGATAATATAGCTACCTTGGTCAGGAACTACCGAAACCAAATGATTTTCTTACGAAGCTAGTACACTAGCGGGGACATGAAGAAGAAATAACGAAGTTTTAGTTCACAGAAATTTCTTAACTTAAAGTTAAGGTTTCTCTGAATTATTACTGGTCGATGTAGTAAAAAGAAAAACCACCTTTGAGATTGAGAAATCGATACCAAGGGTGGTTTTTTTGCTTCTAAATTAAAAGCTAATTTGGAAATAAAATTTTATGTCTAAACAATTCAAAATCGAGTATGTCAGTATTGATTTACTCAAACTCTCGGAGTACAACCCGAGAAAGCACTCTCCCGATATGCTTGAGCAACTCAAGCGATCAATCGTGGAGTTCGATATGCCGTTGCCAATTATCGCAAATAAAGCAGAAGCTCGTGCCAATGTGGTAATCGGAGGTCACGCAAGAATAAAGGTCGCCAAAGAACTCGGTCATACTACAGTTCCAGTTGTCTATGTAGATATCCCAGATCTTGAAAAAGAAAAGGCACTCAACTTAAAACTGAACAAGGTCGTCGGTGAATGGGATCTTGATCTCTTGAAAGAGTTCGATGAATCTCTCCTTATCGAAACTGGATTTACTTCGGAAGACATCGACAACATTTTCCCAGTTGAGGAAAATATCGAGCAGTTCGACCTTGAGAAAGAATTGAAGAAATTAAAGATCGATAAGATCACGGTTGCCAAAGGTGATGTCTATGATCTTGATGGATCTCGCTTGATGTGTGGTGACTCAACCATCGAAGACAACATACTTCGACTGTGTGGTGATCACAAAATAGATATGGTGATGACTGACCCGCCATATCGGCTGGATTACCTCCACGGCAAGTCCCGTAATGGAAAACCAACAGAAGGATTCGGAGCAAAGCGAGATCGCAAATATCTTGAAACAGATGAATTACCAGAAGACTTCACTGAAAAATGGATGAACAATGTAGCCCTTGTTGCCAAAGAAGATTTCTCAATTATCGTCTATGAAAACTGGCGTAACATTCGAGAAATTTGGGGAGAGATGGAGAAGCATTGGAAAGTCAGAAATATGATCGTATGGCACTTGGCAAATCGTAATCAAGGTTACGCAGGAATCCATAAGTTTTTCTCGAAGCATGATATTGCTATGGTTGGTACCAGTGAAAAGCATACCAATGTTAATATCGAAGACGAAGAATTACTATTCGACAATGAATACAAAACAGCTCTCTTTGCTATCCAAGGTAAACCTCAATGGGAATCATATGGCAAAGGAAAGAAATATTGCCCAACTGACTTCGTGGAGCATAACGCCGCAGACGAAAAATCCTCAGGACAAGGTGTCATATTCGGCACTAAACCACTTGAGATCCTCATCCCATATATCAAAGTACTTACCAAGAGGGACGAGCTTGTTCTAGAGCCTTTTGGAGGGTCTGGAAGCACACTTATCGCATCTATAAAGCTTGGTC